>DASXTB010000090.1:0-9140 GCA_036505615.1 Acidobacteriota bacterium | reverse complement strand
CATGGAAAGAACATCAAGCGTATCTCGACGCCGGCCATCGACATGCTGATGAGCTATCATTGGCCGGGGAACGTGCGGGAACTGGAAAATACCATCGAGCGAGCCGTGCTCGTGTGCGACGGAAATGTAGTCCACGGCCACCACCTGCCTCCCACGCTGCAAACGGCCGAAGCTTCCGGCACGGTCATGAGCGTGTCGCTGACTGAGGCGGTCGAGGCCTATGAAAAGGATTTAATCCAGGATGCGCTCAAAACTACCCGCGGCAATCGATCCAAGGCTGCCAAACTACTCAGCTCGACCGAACGCATCCTCAATTACAAGGTGAAAAAGCACGGTATCGACGCACAGCGCTTTCGAAGCTAGGCCGGATTTTTCACAAATCCGCCACCTGAAGAAAAAAAGCCGTCCACGATCACGAGCCTACAGTGGCCGCGGGGCCACAACCAAAACGAATAACGATCATAGGTACGCGAACAGAGCGGGGAATTCGCAAGCAAAAATGTAAGAAGCCGGCGGTAAAACCCGAAGGGTTTACAGAGTATAGCCGGCGGCAAAGCCCGCGCTTTTTGCGGGCGCCGCCGCCGGTTGACCGCCCCACAAACCATCCGACGCTGAAACCGTCGCAGAACCTCAGTGCCGGAGATAGCGTGGATGGAATGAAACGCCAGGTCGCTGCAAATGGGCTCGCCTTCAAATTTGGGAAAGATCCTTGCGCCCTTTCAGGGCGGATTGTTTTGGGGGGATGGCCAACCGGCGGCGCCGCCCGCAAAAGGCGCGGCCTTTGCCGCCGGCTAAAGCCAGGCGAGAAGGCCGCTGGAAGCGGCCTCGATTGGACTAACCGATGGCTGATCAACCCGCCGTAAAGACGGCGGGCTTTAAACCCTTCGGGGAAGGCCGCTGAAGCGGCCCGCTTTCACGCTCTAATGGATTATTGATTCAGTCAACTACGAGCCTCTTTGGTTGTGGCCTTACGGCCACCGTAGGCATGTGGTCGTGATCGGCTTTTATTGGGTTGCGGCTTAGCCGCGCGGTGTCGTTGCGCTTTCGCGCCTTTGAAGCACTGACAACAGATGACTGATCACCGATAACCCTGATAACTTTAATCGCCATGAGCAACGTTCGCGTGCGCTTTGCCCCCAGCCCCACAGGTTATTTGCACGTCGGCAATGTGCGCACGGCCCTCTATAACTGGCTGTTTGCCCGCCAGCACCGGGGTTCTTTCATCCTGCGTATTGAAGATACAGATGCCGAACGCTCGGCGCGCCAGTATGAAGAGCAACTGATTGCCGACTTGCGCTGGCTGGGGTTGAACTGGGATGAAGGACCCGACAACGGAGGCGCCCACGGGCCTTACCGGCAGACGGAGCGGTTTGAGCTCTATCAGAAGTACGCAGGACAGCTCTTAAGCGACCAGAAGGCGTACTACTGCTTCTGCATTCCTGAAGAACTGGAGAAGGAAAGGCAAATGCAGTTGGCTGCCGGTGAGCAACCACGCTATTCAGGCAAGTGCCGCCATATCGGGCCCGAAGAGGCACGAAAACGTAAGGATTCCGGAGAGCCTGCCGCCGTTCGCCTGAAAGTCCGGGAAGGCAGCGTTGGTTTTGACGATTTGGTTTTTGGGCGGATCGAAGTGGAATGCGCCATCATCGGAGATCCGATTCTGTTGCGGTCCGACGGTTCGTCCAACTACAACTTTGCCGTCGTGATCGATGACGCATTGATGGAAATCAGCCATGTCATCCGCGGCGAGGGCCATTTGTCAAATACCCATCGGCAAATTTTGATCTATCAATCGCTCGGCTGGAAGACGCCGCAGTTTGCGCACCTGTCAACCATTCTTGGAAGCGACGGCGCCAAGTTGAGCAAGCGCCACGGCGCCACGTCCATTGTTGAGTTCCGCGAAAAAGGCTACCTGGCTGAGGCGCTCAACAACTACCTGGCGCTGCTTGGATGGTCTCCTCCGCAAGAGGGGCAGGAGATTCTGTCGCTGCAGGAGATGGCGCAGCAGTTTTCGTTCGCGAGGGTTTCCAAGAGCCCTGCGATTTTCGACGCCGAAAAACTCAATTGGGTCAATCGCTCTCACTTGAAACTGCGCCCTCTGCCCGAGTTAGTTGAACTGGCACGCGCCTTCCTGATAAAGGCCGGACGCGTGCCCGACAGCAAGGATTCCGCTCTTGATCGCTTCATTGGGATGATCCTCGGCGCGACTCTCAATCATCTAGACAGACTGGAGCAGATCGTGCCTGAATCGAGACTGATCTTTGAGTTCCCGGTGGAAAATCTTGCGCCTGGGACCGAGATCGCGCGTTCGCTAACGGCGCAAGATATTGCTGTGATCCAGAGTTTTTACGGGCACATTCGCGATGTGGAGGGTCTGGATGTCGATCAGTACAAGAACGTCGTTGCTGAGGTTAAGACCGAGACTGGCCAGAAAGGGAAAAATCTCTTTCACCCCATCCGCGTCGCTCTCACCGCCGAAAACTCCGGGCCAGAACTGGATAAGCTGATTCCGATACTGGAGCTGGGCAAGAAGCTCGATCTCCCGACTCCGGTCCTCGGATGCAAGGAGCGAATTCGGCTCGCCCTCGGAAAATTGGGACACGGATGAACGCGGACAACACGGATCCTGAATCAAGCCATCGTTGGCGACACAGGAGAGGCCGTGTCTTTAGCGTTTATCCGTGTCCCATGCAGCCGGTACCATGCAACTGATTTACGGAATTCACTCAGTTCTGGAATTAGTCAAGAGCGACCCGCAAAAAGTCGAACGGCTGTGGATTGTCAATGGCACCGACAATTCAAGACTGAAGGAATTGATAGCTCACGCAAGGAAACGGGGCATGGCAATCCACTTCGAGCCAAAGGCAGCCCTGACAAGAAGAGCCGGATCCGATCACCACCAGGGCGTGGTAGCCGCCGTGGCGCAGATCAGCCTCCTGAACGAAGACGAGATTCTGGAGCGCTGCGGCAAAGCTGCGTTGTTGTTGATCCTGGACGGCATCGAAGACCCGCAGAACCTGGGAGCGATTCTTCGCAGCGCAGAAGCAGCGGGGGTACGTGGCATTTTTCTTCCGCAGCGCCGCGCAGCGCCCGTCTCCGCGGCAGTGGTAAGAGCAAGCGCAGGCGCCGCGCATCACCTCAGCATGGGCTCGATTGGAAATGTTTCCTACTTCATCGAGAAGCTGAAACAACTGAATTTTCGCGTCCTCGGTTTGGATGCGGGCGCCGAAACGGATTGGTGCGATGCCGATTTGACCGGAGGTCTGGCCCTGGTCCTGGGGAGCGAAGGAGAAGGCCTGCGCCCGCTGGTGAAGAAGAATTGCGACCAGTTGATTCGTCTGCCCATGCTGGGAAGGATCGAATCGTTGAACGTCTCTGCCGCCGCCGCAGCCGTGCTATTTGAAGCGGTGCGACAAAGGCGGGTTAGCAAGTTAGCAGGTTAGCAGGTCATCAAGCCGCTAAGTCGAAAGTCCAACGTCGAAAGTCCAAAGTCGAAAGTCCAAAGTCGAAGGTCCAAAGTCCAAGGTCCAAAGTCCAAGGTCCAAAGTCCAAGGTCCAAAGTCCAAATTCGAAAGTCCAAAGTCCAAACTAGTTGCTCCCCGGATCTGCGACTTTCAACCTTGGACTCTCGACTTTGACTTTCGACTTTGGACCTTGGACTTTCGACCTTTCTTCATGGTTTCCGATAATCGAACGCCACGTCCACGGGGACCGAGTCCAGCGCTATCAGGCGGCGCTGAATAAAGGAAGGGACGCGCGATTTTTCTTCGATCAGTTTCTTTGCTGCGGCATAGTCGGCTCGCAACTCGATTTCCCGAACCGCGTCCAATAGGGATCTCAAGCTTTCGTCCAGTTTGCTCAGTTGAAGATGAAACCCATTCTTATCCGCCACCAGCGCCTTTCCCGCCAGCAACGCGTCCAGCGCCATGGCATTGGCCTGAGCGTACTCGCTTCCCACTCCCAAACGGCACGCGCGCATCACTCCGGCCATATAGCTGGTCTGAAGAGAACGTAATTCCTCTTTGGAAATCAAGCCCTGGCCGAACGCCTGAGAAGCGACATAGAGAGCCAGCAGATCGGCTTTCAACTCATCGAGAATGGGCAGCGTATTGCCCAACGCCTTACGGTTTTCTCCGGCCTGGAAAGCATGGCAACTCTCGTGCAGCAGGGCCTGTTGAAACAGCGCCGTCTCAGTTACGTCCTTGGAGGTCTCCGAATTGAAAAGCTTTTGGGAAAGGGGGCGCAGCACCTTCTCGAATTTGGCGCGAAGCACATTGGAAAAAATCAACTTTCGTGTTCCCAACTCGCGCCGCACTTCATCATCATTGGGAAGCGTCGTGGCTACCGTTTTCACTCCCGCATTGAAACCGCCTGCAAACAGGGCTACCTGCCATACTTCGGTACTTTGCTTTTCCCCGCTGGAGCGTCGAAAGCCTGCCTGGGGAAGAAAACGATCCGCCCACCCCGCGAGCCTGTTTAAATCCCGGGTCGCCATCGGGTCGTGAAGCAGCACTGCCGCCTCATAGGCAGCTTTGATTCCCAGCAATTGGTCCTCTGAAACTTCAATGGGGCCAATGACAATGTCCAGCGGTTCGTCGCGCAGTGAAACCCAGAGCCGGTCACTCTCCCGATAGTTTCCCCCTACCAGCGCCCCAGCGCGGCTGCGTAGATAACTGGCCAGCGATGCGCTATCGCATTGATCGGCCGCCCTCTTCAGGCTGGACGCGGATTGCGCCAGTTCTTCCGCAAACTCCCCTTCATAGGCAATGGCTTCGAATTCTCTTCCCTTGCGGCGGACAAGAGTAGTGGGGCTCTCCAGTTTCAACTTCAGGCTGGGATGCCTGACGACATATTCTTCGAATTCGAGACTGGTCAAGTTCAAAGGGTAAAAGGCGGCTCCGGGGATGCGTTTGCCCTCTTCCAGAAAATTGCGATAGTCTCGAATTCTGTCGTAGGGGCCATAATTGATCAAAAAATATTGCAACCTCTTCCGATCATCCAGACTGGATGATTTTTCCAGACGCTGCCGGACCTGAGCCGATTCCGGGAATACTTGTTTCCAGAAGATGCGATCGATTGGATCGGCTGACTGCCACAGCTCCTGCAGCGCAGCCCGATCCTTTTCGCTCAGGCCTCTGTCATCATAGCTGAGTGAAACCCGGGCGTACTTACGCAGCAGTCGCTCGGGCGACTCCAGAGCGGAAGCGCAACCCGGCAGAAACGCCAGCAACAATATCAGCGACCGAGCTAGTCTGCCGCCGCGCTGGGAGCGCGGAGCTGTAAATTTTCTTTGATAGCACCTGCGGTTCGACATCAGATGAATCCTTCTCTCTCACTGAGATGTGAGCGGGCCAAATATTACTTCAGATGTGCACCGAATAAACACAGCGTGGAAAATTTGATAAATCCATTTGGACATTTTCGCTGAAAAATGCGGGGTTGCGCCAGGGGCAGGGATTGAACCTCGTCCCGGAGGGACGATTCGATAATAGCCCAGCGATTTATCGCTCACAAAATTCGGAAAAGGCCGCTGAATGCGGCTCTCACGGCTGGGCGCTCCTACGGAGCGCCAGGCGCCGCGAAGCGGCGCTATTGGAGAGACGCCCCGTGGGGCGTCTCCTGCACGATGAAAGATTGTGCGGGAGACGGCCCACCGGCCGTCTCTCCAAAATGTCCAAACTCCAGGGCGCTCCTACGGAGCGCCTCTTTCATCCAGTTTTTGAAGCAACCGGTAGACAAACTGGGCCAGCCTGGTGCAACAGCGGCTGACATCGTCAAGAGCGCACATTGGGTGTTTCATCGCCTTGCTCGGCAGGGGAGGCTCGGAGCCGTCGTCGGAGATAATTCGTACCGACAGGCATTCAGCCTCCGGGAACTGTTCCATGACGACAAACGTCTCCATGTCGCAGATGACCGCATCGGAATAGCGTTGCCGCACCAAGTCCCGTTCAACGCGGCTCCAGGCCGGCTGCTGCAGTGTAACTCCCGACCCGCCGACATGGACTTCGGTCCCTGAGCCGCAGAGCGCGCGCAGCGCTGTGCGTGACGCCGATTGCAACAAGCGCTGGGAACAAAACAACGGCGTCGCGTGCAGCTCGCTCCTCCAGAGCTCGGGAATAGCGATGGTTCCCACTGGGAATTGAGGGGCCAGTTGCCCGGCGATCCCAAATACCAGCACCACACGCGGGTTAAGCTTGTTGGCTTCGTGTTTCGCGCTGTCTCCGACGTCGCCGGCCACATCAGGCTCTCTTTGGAAAACCGGCTTGGTTGGCGAAGAAGGCCGATGGAAACTCTGCAACGCGCCCTTTGCTCTCTGCGCAGAAATACCGGTGCGCAGCATGCAGATTGAGTTTCGGCGTCCTTCCCAAATCCAAAGATTGTTGTACCGCCGGGCGGCGCAGTCGCCGGAGAGAAGTTCCCGAAGCGGTTTGGCCTCGACGGCTGTCGCGCAAGTCAGAAGAATGTGCATAGGAGGCTGAAATTCCTATACTGATTGTGCGCAGGAAAAATTTCAAGCGTTGCAGGCCCTAATAGGCGCGCTGATTACATCACGACTCCAGGGGGTTTGCCCGTCTGAGCTACCATGTAGTTATGGTGAAAAAGCTGATCTTGCTGCTATTGCTGTCGGCGCTGGGGCCCGTGTCCCACCCAATAGCCGGCGCATTGGCTCAGGCTCCACCGTGGGCCGACGAACTGCTTGAAGTCCGCAAACTTTACATCAAAGGCGAAAACGCACTGCTGAGCGGGGACATCAAGGAAGCCGAAAAGCAGCTTGCAAGCGCCTTCCAACAGGCTTCGGAAGTTCATCGAAAATATCCCGACCAGCCTGAGTTGACCGAATTTCTACAAGAGTTGCAGTTAACCTTTGAACGTTTGCAGACCCTTCACAAGATCACTATCCTTGTCGCACCTCCTGAAAAGAAGGAGGTTCCCGCTGTGGTCAAGGAACTGCCGAAAATCGATCTTTACACATACCCAATTAAGATTTCGCCCAGGCTGGCCGGTCAAATCAAGAAAAATCTAAACGAAGCACGCTACGATCTGCCGGTGATTTTGAATAATGACGTCCTGCGCGCGATGAATTTTTTCCTCCAGAACCCTCACGGGCACCACCTGATGGAAATTGGTCTGCGGCGCATCGGGCTTTACCAGGAATACATTCGTGAAACTTTTCGCAAGCAGGGAATCCCGACTGACTTGCTTTACCTGGCACAACTGGAAAGTAATTTTTTCCCCGACGCGGTTTCCAGCGCTGAGGCTGTAGGGTTGTGGCAGTTTGTCTCCGACACGGGTACTCGTTACGGATTGAAGTCGGACTGGTGGATCGACGAGAGGATGGATCCTTACAAATCGACTCAGGCTGCGGCACGCTACTTGAAAGATCTACACGCCCGGCTGGGAGACTGGTATCTGGTCCTGGCTTCCTACAACACTGGAGAAGGAAGAATCATTCCGCTGGCCCAAAAGGGGCCGGTCGACTTCTGGAAAATCTCCAATCGAAAATTAATCGCGCGCGAGACGCGCGACTTTGTTCCTCTGGTGTTGGCTATCGCCATAATCGCCAAGAACCCCACAGAGTTTGGCTTCCAGATCCAACCCACTCCACCGCAGCGCTTCGAGATTCTGGCAATCAAGCGCCCCGTTTCATTGAAGGTGATAGCCAGACGTCTCAAGATCAACCTGGGCGATCTGCAGGAGTTGAATGCCGAACTAAAGCAGGACATCACACCACAGTACAGCCGCAATTACACGCTGCGCATCCCAGCAGGAACATCCAAACGGGCGGCCACCGTGCTGGCGAAGCTTTCGGCCAGAGAGAGAATGGGAAATTAATCGATTGCGGATTTCGGATTGCGGATTTTCGATTGCGGATTGCGGATTTCCGATTTCGGATTTTCGATTGCGGATTTTCGATTGCGGATTGCGGATTGCCGATTGCGGATTTTAACAAGCATCCATGATCGGTGATCCGTAGTCGGTCGCTCAACCACTGGCGAATGGACAAGCGACAATTGCCGCCAATCCTCCATCGTCAATCCGCAATTGGCAATCGGAAATCCGCAATCGAAAATCCGCAATTGATGCACTCAATATACGCCGCTGGTATCATGCTCCCATGAATCCCTGGCATCCGGAGCGGTACTTCGCCTACGGCCCGTATCTGCAGCGCAGATTTGGCGCCCGTGTATACAAGGTCAGCGTGGACGCGGGATTTACCTGCCCCAATCGCGACGGCAAAGTCGCTGTGGGTGGATGTACCTACTGCAATAACGACAGTTTCCGAGCGGATGGGGCGGCGGCTTCTCTCCCTGTCTCGGAACAAATCGCCAATGGAATTCAGTTTCTTCGCCGCCGTTTCGGGGCAACGAAATTTATCGCTTATTTTCAGAACTTCACAAGCACTTACGCTCCGGTCGAACACCTGGATTACCTTTACCGCGAGGCCCTCGCTCATTCCGATGTCATCGGCCTTTCGATCGGCACCAGGCCGGACTGTGTGGAAGAAGAAAAGCTGCGTTTGATTGAAGACCTGGCGGGCCGGTGGTACGTCACGGTTGAGTTTGGCCTGGAATCGGTTCACGACGGCACGCTGCAGGCGCTCAACCGCGGCCACGATTTTGCAGCATGGCTGGACGCCATCGAGCGAAGTGCCGGCCGAGGTTTTCACTTGGCCACGCACGTCATTTTGGGCCTTCCCGGTGAGACTCGCGACCAGATGCTGCAGAGCGCGCGGGTAATCTCATCTCTTCCTATTGACTTCATTAAGATCCATCACCTGCACATCGTGAAGGGTACCCGCATGGCGGCCCAATACCGCAAACAACCATTCCCAACACTTTCGTTCGAGGAATATGCGGAACTACTGTGCGATTATCTGGAATTGCTTTCGCCCAGAATCTGCGTGCAGCGGCTGTTTGGACTGGCACCTGAAGAGATGATCCTGGCGCCAAGGTGGAATCTTACTAAAGACCAGGTGATCCGAAAGCTGAAACAAGCTATGGAGAGGCGTGACTGCCGGCAAGGGAAAATGTCGAATGTTGAATGTCGAGTTTCGAATGTCGAGTCTGTCTCTGCGTAACGCTAAACCCGAAGGGTTTAGAAAGCTGTCCCGGAGGGACAGCTGGCGCCGCGAAGCGGCG
>DASXTB010000089.1:0-7542 GCA_036505615.1 Acidobacteriota bacterium | reverse complement strand
AAATATTAATCCGACGCCACAGATCGGTGAAGCTTGTGGCAAGGAAATACATGTGGTGGGTCTCAGGTAGATTAAAACCAAACATGTGCAACAAACCCACAATCAGATGAAAAGTTCCCGAGACACGCAGGTATACCAGGTACATGCCCAGCATGAATCCGGCAGCATCCAAGGTGGATGACAGCTTGGAAACATCCAGAGGCGCATACTGATAAACGACCCGATATAACAATAGCTGAATTACTCCGCGGAACATCCACTTGAGTCCGGTTTGATAGACGCGGGGCCAGTCTTCGTTGTAGTAGGTCGAGCAAAATGTCTTGTAATCCACGACCGGAAACAAAGGGAAGCAAACATTTGGCAGCAGAAAGAAATATGAGATGGCGCGGGCTGGGCTGAAAGGCGCGGTGCGATACTTCAGGTCATACAAATAGATCATCAATCGGAACATGAACATCGAGCCCAAGATCACCCACATTTCGGAAACGTCAGGAAACCACTGGCTATGCGCCCGCAAGAAAGCGAGAGCAGCGCCGGCGACTGCCACCAGCCCGACGCGCGCGGCAAAACGAATCGGAAGATGACATAGCCCAATCAAACCCAGCCCGATCCCGATAAGTGTTAAACCCGGAAGCAGGTGGTAGAGAAAGTCAATCGTTCTGATCTTGCCGGTCAGCCAAGCTACCCCTAGACTGGGTCCGAAATGACCGACACCCGTGATGACTGCCAGGAGTGACAGCGTCGCAAAGAACGAAAGGCGAAATCGCATTGGCAGCACGTGATGAATAATAAAGCCGCCAAATGCCAACCACAGGAGTCGTGTTAGCAGCTGGCTCTCAAGCTGCCAGTACTGCACGAGCAAAACAACCAGGCCAAATTCCGCAACCACCACCAGAAATTCCGCTACTTCGGCGATGTGTTGTCGGACAGACCTTCGGCGCGGAGGCGCTTTGGCAGTCGTCAGTCTGACTTCAAGTCGTTGGTCGCCAGTCTGGATTTCAGTAGCTTCCATAAAAAAGTTTCCTCTTCACAAATACCACTTCACTGTTTTAACCCTCGCGATCCGCTCGAGTGAATCGCGATCAAATAGAATTACAATCGCTCGAAATCGTATCCGAAATATTCGATGTCTCTTGCGAATCGTTCTCTGACGATCTTCTCGAGCTCCGATGTGTAGTAGATGCTGTAATGCCGGTGGACCGAAACATTGGCATGCGTGATCCGCCCTAACTGGATCCCCGCCTTCATCCCTAACATGCGCAGGTCTTCGGCAAAATTTTCGAACCTCCCTATAAAGTCGACCAGAATACTCCCGTTTCCATCCTCCAGATAATCCAGTTGATTGTAGGCAAAGGAATACAATGCGCCTTCCTCTACTTCAACTTGACCGGTGCAGTTTTTGATAAATTCTTCAAAACTTGAACAGTTTTCGTACAAGTACCTCCACAAAGGGTTGCTCGCCCGTTGTTGCAAGTGGCTTCTTTTTCTCGAGCTAAGCAGTGCGCCGAGCCGGGTTATTCGCGTTGCCCGACGGATCATACTGTACCACGAAACCAAGCGATCCCATGGGTTCCGGACGAAAGCGAATTTGAAGTAATCGTTCCAAGCCGCGCCCAGCTTCAGCTTACCGAAGCTGGCGAATTCGTGCTTGGCGCCTAGGCGGCAGATATCAGGCGCATGCTTCGTCAGAATTCCGGCAACCGTTTCACCTCCGGTTTTTTGGATGTGAACGAACAACACCTTGTGGCTATCGGAGAAGAGCATTCCAACTATCCCTTTGACACTGAAAGCGCGTTTCGTACGAGACAACACGCAACGGCTATCGGAGAAGAGCATCGCAATCTTGTCCTAATGCTCCGAGAATGTTTCACAACCGCCTTCCTCTTCTTGAACAAAACGCTGGTGCAAGAACAAACTCCTCCTATCGTAACACGTAGAGTCGCCGTATAAAAAACATGTCTCTGTCGAACCGCTTGTAACATACCAGCGTGTGGTCTAATAATACGGCTACTGGGATTTGGGCTCACTTCTGGGTTGCGTAGGTCACTGGGATGGGATGCCGTAGCATCACTGAAGGAGACGCTGAATTCTGACTTTGACAGGCCCGGGCAGGTGCGTTCTGAGTTGCTTCTTGATGTACCCCTTAGACCGAGTCGTTAACCGTACCATGAGAGCATAAGCGTCTGCTAGCAGACGATACAAAGCTCCGGCGGTAGCTGAGATTCGCTCTCCCTCACGAAGCCGTTCTTCATTAATGTCGAACCCTTTCGTCAACGAGTAGCTGTAGTTCATGAACTTGGGTTCATATTTCACGGCGATAAACCGGTAGTAACCCGTGAACGCAGAGTTATTCAAGAGGTCAGACCAGCGGTTAAAATACGTCTCATTATAGAGGCCGGTTACTTGCTCCATGGAGCTTTCCGGAACCCTGGTGCCGATGAATGCTGCAATCTCCTCATGATACTTATCAGGATCTCGCACATAATCTTCATAACTCAGTTCGTAGACATGCTTTAAATATTTCTTGTCCTCCTCGAAAAGCGCATGGCAATGCAGCCAGTGATCAAAAAGGTTGTGAAGGGGGGCGAGGCTCACCTTCCATCTCTGGTTGGCCATACTTACTGCTACCGGATGGCGCCTAATGACAATGAAGTAACTGTCAGGAAACACTGCTTGCAAAAAACGTGTCTTCAGAAGATTGCCCGGAGTCTTTTCTACGAAAATGGTCTTGCTATTGTCCCAGTATGCGTGCCAGCTCGTCCGAAGCCGTGCCGCATTTGCAGGGGTGAACAAGACTGACGTTTCCGTGAGGTGCGCGCGGGAATCGAACCCGAATCTGCCTGCACCGCCGTAGGTCATGGCCGTGGGATAAACGTCCTGCAGAAATTGGCCCTCATCCTCGATTACGCCAGTATTCTTGAATCCGGTGCAGTTTTCCATCCTGGCGATGTTGCGACCAAGCAGGCTGGTTCCGCTTCGGTGCAGACCGCAAATAAACACATACCTGCGTCCGGTATGATTGCGCTTCTGAACGTTCCTCATTCCTGTTGTCGCGATCTTTATGCTGATTGAGAATGCAACATTTAGAGATCAATGGCCGTTCACCGTCCCAAGTGCTGCCTGTGCGCGCTGCTGCCTGAGTAACGCGTTCTGACGAGCCCGTCTGATTATGTCGAGGGCAAATTCTGGCAGGAGCTTCTTAACTGCTCGCTTCAGATAGCCCTTTGTCCGTACCGCAGACCGCCGCAGAAGCGCGGCGACATCCGCCGCAAGACAATACATCGGACCCAAAACAGCAGAAACCTTGCTATCCCGCCCGAGCATCTCCTCATTCTCCATGAACCCCTTGATCAATGAATAACCATACTTGGCAAATTCGGGTTCATACTTTCGAGCAATATACCGGTAGTACCCTCTAAAAGGCGACTTCGTTAGGAAATACGACCACCGGTCAAAGTACTTCTTGTTGTAAGCTGCGCTTGGGATCTCCATCGCGCGCTCGGGAACGCGCAAACCCAAAGGACGCCACTGCTGCAGCACAATGCGAAAGGTGTCTTCCTTTGGTGGCTCGGGAACCCGCGTGCCGATAAATGCAGCAATCTCCTGGTGGTATTTATCCGGATTTTCAACGTAATCTTCGTACCTCAGCTCATAAACGTTCTTAAGGTATTTCTTATCTTGTTCAAAGATGCTATAGCAATGCAGCCAATGCTGGAACATCCTATTAAGCGAGGTTATGTTTACTCTCCATTTTTGGCCGCATATGCTTACCGGCACTGGGTGCCGTTTTATCACCACAAAATACGAGTTGGGAAAAGCAACTTGCAAAAATCGCGTCATCAGGAAGTTTTCCGGAGTTTTTTCCACAAAGATGGTTTTGGTGTTGTCCCAGTAGGCATGCCAGCAAGCGTGCAGCCTTCGTATATTCTCCGGTTTCAGGAGCTCCGACGTTTCCGTTCGGTGGATGCGCGGATCGAAGCCGCATCTGCTTGAGCCACCATACTCAGAAGCAACTGCGTAAACATCCTGGAGAAATTGTCCCTCGTCTTCAAACACCCCGGTATTTTCTAAGCCGGTACAGTCCTCCAGTCTTGCGATGTTACGACCTAGCAGGCTAGTTCCGCTTCGCGGCGAACCACCTACAAAGACATACTTGCGGCGACTTTGATCGCCATCAGGTCGGTTCGAACTTTCATCCATCGGTTCTACGCAACTCCCGTACAGTCTCGAGTAAGTGTACTGCTATCTTTCGCTGCGGCGGAAACATTAAGATGAAGGCGCTGCCAGTAATGACTCCAATAGGCGCGCAAATGAGCAATTGAGTCAGAGGGCGTAAATCTGCGACTGTGGTGCGCATCAACCAAGTCGCGACGAACATAAGTATCCAAAGCGGCAAATGCCGCAGAGACCTCACCCACAGGTCTGACGTGCTTACCGGGCCACGCCGTCCGGCTATATAAAACAAAATTGGGAGCCGAACCAGAGGACCCGTAGCAGAAAAGGCAATCGCCACACCCAAAGGTCCAAATGGCAAACCGACTATGAAGGAGGCGAGCATCAGTACGGCATTGATGGAAGCAACACGGAAAATATCTTTGCCTCGTCCCTGGCTAGTGAGCAGCCAATTGGCAGCATTAGAAAGGGGCAGTTGAATCGCCATGAATGTGAAACCTGCAAAAATGGCACTCACCTGGTGCCACTTTGGTCCCAACAATACCAAAGTTACCGGCGTGGCCAGAGCAAGCAGCAAACTCGAGAAAAAGAATACGCTCATAGCGATCGTTTCGTAAAGCCGGAGAAATGTCGAACGGTAACGTTGTGGGTGAGATTGTAGCCGGGACAAAGTTGGCACGAAGACTGCCTCGATCGGCAACAGGGACTGTTCCATCGGCCGAATGACCAAGGCTGCTCCGCGCGAATAAAGACCGACCGCAGCAGGTCCGTAAAAGCGGCCGATTAAAAGATTGTCGCATCCTCTAGCCAAGCTGAATATAAAACTGCCAGCAGTTTGATGCGCTCCGAATGACACCAAAGGGCCCATTCCACTGCCTCTACTAGGCAACCGCGGTCGCCACCGAGATACTAGACCTGTTAGTAGAAATCCCGCGATCTCCGTCGCCAGGCTCAAACCGACTAAAGACCAATACCGGTAGCGCAAGAGTGCCATGATAACACCCACAAGAACGCCAGTTGCCATCGAACCCACTTCGATTATTGCGATCGCTTTGAAGCGCATCTGCCGCTTAAGCAGCGCCAAATGTTGGACCCTAAACCCACCTATCAGGAAGGTAGTTGAAAGAACCAACATGATCGGTGTTATTCGAGAGTCGTGATAGAACCGCGCTATGATCGGCGACAAAGCGGCTAGAATAAGCGCGCACAAGCCGCTTACGCCGAGATTTATCCAAAACAGATTGGACACCTGGGCGTGCGTGAGGTGTTCGCGTTGCACAGTGGGTGTAGCCAAGCCCGCATGCCGAAACATAGCCAGGAATCCCGTGACTGCCGTCACCATTGCCACCAATCCGAAATCGCGCGGGATCAGCAGCCGTGCTAGAATCACAGTGGAGACAAGGTTCAAGGCGAACTTCGCCGCTTGCGCTGACACCGTAACCACCCCACCGGAGATTGTACGCCGCTTGAGGTCAGGCAAGAGATGATCGGTTTTGATGTGCTCCTGATTGCGCTCCTCTTCCTCTACCTCGGCCGAGCGGATTGTTACATCGCCAGTAAGTAGTCCCGTCTCGCTGGTCAACACACGACTAGGCTCTGGTTGATTCATGAAAACTAGGGAACTACGCGCGCACTCGTGACCGTAAGCAGGAATTGAGCAATCGTGGCCACGACGAGATCAGATGGCTCAACATCATTGCAGCGAAAATTTTTAGGGAGCTCAAACCGCGGAGTTCGTGCCGAAGCTCGCCGGTGTCACGGCCAGGTTTCCGCCCTCCAGGCGAAACAGGGCCTTGTCCCAAGATCTCATCACGGACGATTTATAGTGGTTCCAACGCTGGCTGGCCCGTTTCGCCACGGCAAAGCCAAAGAGCCTTTGAATCCAAGCATACTTCCAGGATACTTTGGGAAGAGACAGGCGACCTCCCAGACTGGCGGCGAGTTGTTGCGCTTCCTGCATCAAGTCAGGGCGTTCCGGGTAGAAATTGCGGCACCAGGTCTGAATGTACGCCAGGCAAGCCTTTCGGACACGTTCACTGTCTTCAAGCGAGCGAAGATACTGAATGTGCAACTTCATCGTGAGAAGAAGCGAATCCTTCTTCTTATCTGAATTGCCAATGAAACTTACCGAGTTCCCGCCGCTAGCGCGGTAGTAAATCCCGGTCCCAGGTACGAAGCGGGTACCTTCGGATGCCAAGAGCACACGGCAAAAATATTCGCCGTCTTGATCGAAATGAAGGCGAGTATCCCAGGGCCCTGCCGCTTTCGCCAGCTGTCGGCTGACCAGCCAGGTTGCGTTTTGCATGTGGATGTTTTCGCGCATCGCCGTCGAGAGCCAGTCGACGGGAGAAAGATCTTGCCACAGTGAGTTACGGACGAAGCGGGCATGGCGGGTCCGGTAGTAGAACGGCGCCCACGGAGACGAAAGCAACACTCGCTTGCTGTCGAACTCGCGTAGGGCAGCAAGCTGTCGCTCGATTTTGTCCGGAGCCAGAAGATCGTCCGCGTCGAGGTACTGGATGTAATCGCCCTGGCTGAGCGGAAAGGCATTGTTCTGGGCGCCTGACAGGCCGTAGTTCTCTGTGGATACTACCCTGACCTCTTTGAATCCCCTTGCCACTTCAGCGGTCGAATCTGTCGAGCCATCGTCCACCACGATGATCTCTTTGCGTGGCCATGTTTGGGCGACCGCTGACTGAAGCGTATAGGCTATTGTATCCTCGGCATTATATGCAGTGATAAGAATCGACACTAACGGTTTCATATGCTCGAATTGAGAAGTCGTGAATACACGCTCGTTGTTACGGCGGCCACCTTATCCCAGGAATACCGCTCGTTGGCGTAGGCCTTAATTTCCGCCCGCCGGCTTTCGAGGTTACGAAATAATTCGCTGTTGAAGTAATTGTGAATTTTACGCGCCAGATCAGACGAATCCCGTGGCTTGAAAACAAATCCAGTTTCACCTTCGATGATTTCTTGCTTCAAGCTGCCCACATCCGCAACGATCGCAGGCAGGCCAAAGCTATATCCCAGAAAAAGGACACCGCTTTGAAAAACGTGAGCATAGGGTAGAATCAGAGCGTCAGCGGCTTTGAAATACAGTTCGGTTTCCTCGTCTGGGACATATTCGATCTTCGCGATGACGCGATCGCCGATGCCGCTGCTTTCAGTGGCGCGTCGAATCTGGTTCCAGTAGCTCTCCGGGCCCTTCGACTTTCCAACGACAAGCAGGCGATAGTTACGATCTTTTGTCAGTAGTTCCGAAAAGGCTGCGATCAAATATTCGAGCCCCTTATAAGGCGCAATGTTCCCAAAAAAGAGCAGGACTTTATCATCGTTGCTCATACCTAATTGGCGTTTCGCCTCTGC
>DASXTB010000088.1:0-13029 GCA_036505615.1 Acidobacteriota bacterium | reverse complement strand
TATCCGCGTTGATCCGCGTAATCCGGGGCTCGCTTTTCGGATTTGTGAATAATCCAGGATTAGGGCGGCCCCTGCAAAGCCAGGATGCGGAAGCTAGATGAAAGATAAAATTGCTGTAGTAACGGGAGCTTCCAGAGGGATAGGGCTGGAGATCGCGCGCGCACTGGGCAAGGAAGGATGCCGGTTGGCGCTGGTTGCCCGCTCCAAAGAGCCTCTGCAAAACGCAGCCGAGACCATGGCCTCTCTAGGCGCGGACTGCGTCCCCCTGGTTGCTGACGTTTCGGATCAGGATCAAGTTAAGGCCGCATTTCGTGATGTGATCGGCCGATGGGGTAGAGTCGATTACCTGGTGAACAACGCGGCAGTTAACCGCGACGGCTTAATCTTGCGCATGAATCGGGAAGATTGGTCCGCTGTGCTGGAGGCTAATTTGACTGGGGCTTTTTATTGCACGCGTGAAGCGCTCAACTCCATGGTCCGAAATCGATTTGGGCGCATCGTCAACATCACCAGCGTGGTCGCCCAAATAGGAAACAAAGGCCAAGCTAATTACATCGCTTCCAAGGCGGGCATAATCGGCTTTACCAAAGCGGTAGCGCGTGAAGTGGCCTCTCGCAACATCACCGTCAACGCGGTTGCGCCCGGTTACATCGACACGGAGATGACCCGATCCTTAAATGAGCAAGCCAGAAGCGCCCTCCTCGGCCTGATCCCGCTCGCCCGGATCGGTACGGCCGCCGAGATTGCCTCAAGCGTCAGATTTCTGTTATCGGATGACGCCAGTTACATTACCGGCCATGTTTTGAACGTAAATGGCGGCATGTACATGGGTGCTTGAAGTACCTGCTGTTCGGCATTAGAATACCACGATTTTTAACGTCGAATCGGAGCTATCAACTATTGGAGGGCTCGTATGGCAAGTGTCGAAGAAAGAGTCAAGTCGATCATCATGGACCAGCTGCAGGTCAGTGAGGCCGAAGTTACCCCGACGGCGTCTTTTGTTGATGACTTGGGGGCTGATTCGCTCGATACGGTGGAGCTGGTAATGAAGTTCGAAGAAGACTTCGATATCGAGATTCCCGACGAAGATGCAGAGAAAATTACCACCGTTCAGGACGCGGTAGATTACATCAAGGAACATATCTCCTGAGGTAAGGTTTGAACTCCAAAAGACGAGTTGTCGTAACCGGCGTGGGTCTGGTCAGCGCCGTGGCCGTAGGAACAGAAGAGAATTGGAAAAACATACTGGCTGGTAAAAGCGGTGTTGCTCCTATTACCCGTTTCGAAACTCGAGATTTCAGCACCAGGATAGCGGCGGAGGTGAAAGGCTTTGATATCCTTAACTACCTGGACAAGAAAGAGGCGCGCAAAATGGACCTTTTTATCCATTACGCTATTGCTGCGTCTGAATTTGCCGTCCGACACTCCGGGCTGAAAATCACCGCGGAAATTCAGAATCGAGTGGGTGTTGATGTTGGGTCAGGGATCGGAGGGTTTTCTATCATCGAGCGGGAACACGAAATTCTCCTGCAAAAGGGTCCCAAGCGTATCAGTCCTTTCTTTATTCCTTCCAGTATCATCAATCTTGCCTCAGGGCAGATTTCCATGCGCTTTGGCGCCAAGGGGCCGAATCTAGCCCCTTGTACGGCTTGCACTACAAGCACCCACGCTGTCGGAGACGCCTCGCGGATAATCGCTTATGGAGACGCCGACGTAATGATTGCCGGGGGGAGCGAAGCAGCCATTACCCCGATGGGAGTTGGGGGGTTTGCTTCAATGCGCGCTCTGTCGACACGCAACGACGAACCGGAACGGGCAAGCCGGCCATTTGACAAAGAGCGCGACGGCTTCGTGCTGGGGGAAGGCGCCGGCGTTCTGATTCTGGAAGAAATGGAATTCGCGCGGCGTCGCGGGGCACACATCCTGGCAGAGATTATCGGTTACGGCATGTCGGCCGATGCCTATCACATCACTACTCCCTCCGAAGATGGAGACGGCGCCACCCGTGTAATGTGCAATACCTTAAGGGATGCCGGTATAAAGCCAGAGCAGGTGAATTACATTAATGCGCACGGAACTTCTACTCCCTTCAATGATAAGGTTGAGTCTCTGGCTATCAAGCGGGTTTTTGGCGAACATTCCAAGAAACTGGCGGTAAGCTCTACCAAATCGATGACTGGCCACCTTTTAGGCGCCGCCGGGGGTCTGGAAGCCGGCTTTACGGTGCTGGCCCTGCGAGACCAGATCCTTCCACCCACCATCAATTACGAGAACCCAGACCCGGACTGCGATCTGGACTACGTGCCAAACAAGGCTCGAAAAGCATCAGTGACCTACGCGCTTTCCAATTCCTTTGGGTTTGGCGGGACCAACGGGTGTATCATATTTAAGAAATCTGATGAGTGATTCCTCAGATCTCCGAGATATGCCTTCTTCTGGTACCCTTTCCCTGATCTCTCGGTAACTAGGCCGCTCCCATGAACATAGGAAAATCTGCAGTCACCGAGTCACATTCATTGTCCCGAAGAGGTACGACAGGTGCGTGGAGGAAGGTTCTTTCAAATCTAAAGACGCAGCTCATCGGACCCCTCAAGGTTTGGGAAGTCTTCTTAGGATTGGTGATTGCCGCCCTGCTGGCCCTTCCTACTGCGCGCTTTGATTTTCGGGCAATTCCAAAATATAAGATTGGGGATATCGCCGTGGCGGCAATCAAAGCTCCCGTCGAAATGACGGTGCCGGACGAGGCGGCCACCCGGAAGAAAAGAGATGCCGCTGCCAACGCCGTTCCAGCGGTTTTTGACGTGGACACGAACACCAACGCGGCTCTCGAGACGGAGGTCCGGAATCTCTTTGCCCAGGGACGCTTGCTGACGCGGGCTTCTGATGTGCGGACCCGCAAGCGGCTCGGCCTCACGGATTCGCTGCTTTCGCGTGTCCATTCTCAGCTTCAGACCAAGCTGGGCAAGCAACTTACACTGGAATTTACGCGGATCCTGCTGATTCACGGGTTTAGTCGCGACGTGGAGAATCAAATAGCCGAGTTGATGCAGAATGTAATGCGGCCCGGCGTCATCAACAACAGAGATCTTCTCGTCCGATTCCAGTCACAGGGATTGGTGCTCCGTGACATCAGCAGCAATGAGGAAAAACGCATACGGGATGTCTATGCGGTTCGAGACTTGCGCCAAGCCAAAGATTTCATGCGCCAGAAGGAGTCTGATCTTTATCGGCTGCCTGAGCCGGAACGGCGCGTCGTCATCTCATATCTCGATGGCCTGATCACACCGAATGTTTCCTACAACGGTGGAGAAACCCGCGCTCGTCAACTGGAGGCAGCACGGGATGTCGATCCAGTGGTGCTTCAAATCAAGAAAGGCAAGACCATCGTCCGGGATGGAGACCCGATTACGGAAAACGAGCTAGTACAACTGGAAAGCTTGCGTCAAGGGCGCGAGCGAAGCAACATGGGCGTGCGTTTGTTGGGCGCATTCGCGTTAGTCTGCTTTCTTTTGCTGGCTTTGTGGCGTTATTTTGTCTTTTTTCAGAACAGGAATCTCAAGACACGCCAGCAATTCCTTCTGGTCTCACTGGTGTTGTTTGTGGATCTCCTCGTTTTCCGCGGCTTTGTACTGCTCAGCACGCTGGTGGCCGAGAGCCTGCATATCGGCGGTTTGAGCCAACCGGAGATCTACTACTTTGCAGCTCCTCTGGTATTCGGTTGCATGTTGGTAATGCTCCTCCTCGACACCGGAGTGGCTTTGATCTTTTCCGTGATTCTGACGGCGCTGGCAGGTCTTCTGATCCGAGATTCAAGTGTGATGATTTACACGCTCCTGGGAAGTCTGGTCGCCATCTTTACGTTGAATCAATACCGGGAACGCGCCGCTATTATCAGGTGCGGTCTGGTGGTTGGCGCCGTAAATGTCCTGATGGTTCTGGGCCTTAATATGATCAAAGGGCCGTTAGTTTGGGATGCCACTTTGGTCCAGTGTTTGTGCGGCTTTCTGGGCGGCATCATGGCGGCAATGTTTACCAGCCTAACGCTTCCGCTGCTGGAAACAATTTTCGGAATTACGACCGATATCAAATTGCTGGAGCTGTCCAATCTAAATACTCCCATTCTGCGAAGGCTGGCGTTGGAAGCACCAGGGACATACCATCACAGCATTATCGTGGGGACTCTGGCCGAGGCCGCGGCCGAGGCCATCAGCGCCAACTCGCTGCTGGTGCGAGTCGGGGCTTTTTATCACGATATTGGGAAGATCAGGAAGGCTGAATATTACGTCGAGAATCAACTCTTCACGGGAAATAAACATGAGCAACTCACCCCCGCCATGAGCAGCCTTATTATCTCCAGCCACGTCAGGGATGGGCTGGAAATGGCGGACCAGATCAAGCTGCCGCAGAAGATCAGGGATTTAATCCCCCAGCATCACGGCACCCGCCTGATGGCTTACTTTTACCAGAAGGCCAAGGATGCTGCGGAAAGCAAAAACCAGATTATCGACGAGAACGCGTTTAGATATCCGGGGCCGAAGCCGCAAAGCC
Organism: Acidobacteriota bacterium; assembly: GCA_036505615.1. Classification (GTDB taxonomy): domain Bacteria; phylum Acidobacteriota; class UBA6911; order JACQSX01; family JACQSX01; genus DASXTB01. The sequence goes on along the minus strand of DASXTB010000088.1, from coordinate 8,481 downwards.
GAGAGGCGGCTCTTTTGATGCTGGCAGACGCGGTGGAAGCCGCCTCGCGCACGCTCACTGACCCGACACCAAATCAGATCCTCGGAATGGTCAAGCGCATTATCTACAACACCCTCAGTGACGCCCAATTTGACGAATGCGACATTACCATGAAGGACCTGGATCTGATTGCGCACGCCTTCATGCGAGTTCTTACGGGAATGCATCACCATCGGATCGACTATCCAGGCTTCGATTTCAACAAGATTGAAAAAGAAAGTCCGCGCCAGGAATCAAATCAACGTATTCAATAATCAACGGCGTCACCGCGTGTCGACCGCAGCCATCCGGCGGTTCGCGTCTTCGGCCGCGACAGCGCTGGGCGTCGCCGATCGGGAAATGACAGTGCAGTTTGTCGGGGCCAGGAAGATGGCTCAGTTGAATTGGGAATTTCGCGGCACGCGATATGCGACCGATGTGCTCTCCTTTTCCGGCTGGGATGCGCCTGAACTTGCCACTTATCTCGGAGATATTGTGATCTGCCCGGAAGCAGCCAGAAAGAATTCGTCGCATCTTGCCAGAGAGCTTAGGATTTTGGTCCTGCACGGCATGCTGCATCTTGTTGGCTACGATCACGAGGCGGATGACGGAGAGATGGATCGCTTGGAACAGCGGCTCCGGCGCAGGCTGGGCTTGCAATGATATCAGCGCTCTCCTTTTCGGCCTTTCTGGCCTGCCTGTTGCTGGTACTGTCCCTGATAGAAAACTCGATTACTTATCTCAGTCGCTTTGAGCTGCGTGTAATTCTGGAGAAATCTACCAAGCCCAATGCATTCCTGCAGCGCATTGCCCAGAAGAGAACAGAGGCCTTGGTTCCGCTGCAGTTTTCGATCCAACTGACGCAGATCTGTCTGGCTGTACTTGGGACCTATGTCGTCATTACTCGTAACGCCCCTCACCCCGCGATTACTGCATTTACCGCCCTCGGACTGTGCGTGTTCTTGCTTCGCCAGCTCATCCCCAAGCTGATTGTTCGCGCCAACCCGGAGAAGGTTCTTCTTCTTTTAATTCCGCTGTTTGGGCCTCTATTCAATGCCCTGCAATGGGTCGGGTGGCCCCTGCTTGCTTCGCTTTCGCTGGCCAGAAAGGAAAATGGATCCGGAGACGAAGAACGAGAGGAGGAAGAGCCTTCGGAAGAAGAGATTCAGGCTTTCCTTGAGGTGGGAGAGGAAGAAGGAATCTTGGAAGAACATGACGCACAGATGATCCAGTCAGTAGTGGAGTTTGGCGACACTCTGGTGCGTGAAGTAATGACGCCGCGTACGGAAATGGCCACGATATCCGAGAAAGCGACCTTGCAGCAGTTGAAAGAGCTGATGGTGACATCAAGACATACTAGAATTCCAGTGTACACAGGAACACCGGAGCTGATCGTAGGAATAGTCTCGTTGCGGCAGCTCCTGGCTGAATACAATTCCGAGACCGCGCAACACTCCATCCAGGCATTGGTAATGCCCACCATGTTTACGCCCGAAACTAAACGCGTGCGTGAATTGTTGAAGGAACTGCAAACGGCCGGTGACTACATGGCAATTGTGGTCAACGAATACGGCGAAGTGGCAGGCCTGGTGACCATCGAAGATCTGGTGGAGGAGATCGTCGGTGAAATTAGGGATGAAGACCAGCAGTTGCGTGATGACGTGATTCGTGAGGAACCGCACAGTTACGTGCTTCGGGGCGACGTGACGGTTTCGGAATTTGAAGAATTGTTCGGTTTAACGGTGGGAGAGACCGAGTTCACGACCATTTCCGGATGGCTCGTGAACTATCTCGGCAAAGTGCCGCAGCCCGGAGAGACGTTCGAGATTCTGGGTTTGAAAATCGAGATAATAAATGCAGATCGACGACGCGTTCATTTCCTACGAGCGAACAAGCCGTCAGCGAGCGCTGTCGAGAATCAAGCCAAAACTTCATGAACGACGCCGAATTCATGCGGCGCGCGCTTCAACTGGCGCGTCAGGGACTCGGGCGGGTATCACCCAATCCAGCCGTGGGCGCGGTGCTGGTGAAAGACGGCCGCATAGTGGGTGAGGGGTTCCACCAATACCAGGAGATAAAGCACGCTGAAGTCCTGGCCTGCCGGCAGGCCGCGGACGAGGCCTGGGGCGGGACGATGTACGTCAATCTGGAACCCTGCTCCCATCAAGGAAGAACTCCGCCTTGCTGCGAGTACCTGATTGAAAAGAAAATTTCCCGAGTAGTCGCCGCGATGAAGGACCCGAATCCGCTGGTTTCAGGAAAAGGGCTGGAGCGGCTGCGCCGGGCCGGGGTGAAGGTTGAAGTCGGCTTGCTTGAGAAAGAAGCTGCTGTTCTCAATGAAGGATTCACAAAATTTGTCACACTCGGAGTTCCGTTCGTAACCATTAAATCAGCGATCAGCCTGGATGCCAAAATGACAAGCGCATCCGGGGAGAGGCAACACTTCAGTGGATTGGAAAGCGACGCCAGGGTAGAGGCTCTCCGCCTGCAATCGGACGCCATCGCAGTCGGGTCCCAGACAGTGCTGGCTGATGATCCCATGCTGACCTATCGCGGAGAGCAGAAGCGACGCCGGCCGCTGGTTCGCATCCTGTTGGATCGTCATGGCCAAATTGGTTTGGATCGGCGCTTGTTCCGGGATCCTTCTCCGGTTTGGTGGGTTCGCCCCGAAACGCCGCTGGCGCTTCCCCGGCACGTTACCTTGGTCGATCCAGGATCGAACCACGCTTCTTGCTGGCGGGCCGTGCTCGGACGCATGACTACCGACGCGATGTATCACCTTCTGATCGAAGGTGGAGGGGAGACGAACGCCAGCGCTCTCAGTGCGGGAATCGTCGATAAGATCGCGTGCATTTATGCGCCGCAGTTGATCGGAGGCAGCCGGGCCGTCAGCATGATCGGGGGGGCTGGATTTGATCCCCCCCTTAGTCTGAAAAGGCTCACCGGTTATCAGATGGGCGATGATTTTTGGATTGAAGGCTATCTGAAGTAGCGCGTTCTTGTCCCGTGTGCTCGGGGGTCCGGTGAGTCTTCTAGCTGTACGGAGTGTAACTCTTTGCCCGGACGAAAACACTCGTGGACAGCGTAATACCGTTGGGCTTACCAGTCTGAGGATCGTTCTTTGAAGACAGAGCTTTCAACGTTATGGTAATGCTGTACACATTGTTCATGTCCGCAGTAACGGCCCCTGCATTGTCGGCGAAGGAAACTTGAAAGTCGTCTACATTGTTGGCAATGACATCTTCACCCAACCCTACGTTCAGTAGAAGCTGTTTTGCGTTCCTGTCGTATCGAATCGTTATCGTTTCGTAAGACGCCGTTAGCAGTCCGTCCGGATCGCCAGTGCTGTCCAACCCGCCACCGCCGCGAGAGCCGGTAAGGTCGCTGCGGATGGTCAGGGTGCTATTGTCAAAGCTGAATGGAACGAACGCTGCACGTTGGGGGTTATTCCCCGCCTGGCGTACGTACCGGCCCACCAAGTCGAGAGCGGCTCGCGCATTCTGCACCGCAACGGCGTAATCCTCCTCGGCCGAATAGCGCTGCTGGTTTTTGACTATCAGCGTGAAAATCCCCGACGAGATCACCGCCAGAATAGTGACTGAGATCAGTAATTCTACAAGTGTAAATCCACGTTGTGATTTCATGGCGCAAAATGAGAGACAAGCTGCACATTTCGGTTTAGTTTCACGTTACTGCTTCCTGGCGTCACTACCACGGTTACCTCTTTTTCAAATCCATTCACGACTACCGTCCAACTAACGTTATAGCTATAGGTTCCCTGGTTGCTGTTTGACGGCGGAGCCAGAGTTACCGTCACCGGGCCATGATTCCCCGCCGTCATGTCGGCTGAGGAAATGCCCGTCCGAAGATCGTTGTTGAACTCGTTTCTGAGAGTCTCAACCTGATTGCCTGCGACAGAGACAGCCATGGTATTTTGGCGGCCATAAGCGTTCTGGCTGATCGCCAACACAAACAACTGAGCCAAGCCCAGCAGCCCGGAAGCCAGGATTAACAGGGCGATAACGGATTCAATCAGAGTAAAACCTCGGTTGTCAGAACGAATCGTTTTCATCAGTATCCCACCTGTTCCGTAACAATCTCGGTAGACTTCACCGTCATGCGCATACTGAACTTGCTGTTCCCGATCTGTATCGTCCCGCCCGGCGAATTGCCTCTGGAATAAAATGTCAGAGAAGCAGGAGCTTGCTGGAACGTCACGCCGGTGGGCAAAGATTTCTGGGATCGGGGCGGATTGTCGGGATCGTCCGGGTCAGTTACCTGATAGGTGCCTTTGCTGGCGTCGAATATCATCTGGAGCGTCGCGTTGCGCGTCACGGCCAGCAAGCGGCCCGTTTGTATTTCGCCGGCAAGCTGGTCGGCGCCAGTGGTGACGTTGTAACTTGACGTCGAACTCTGAATCGAGGGAACGGCGATCGCCACAATAATACCGATGACCGCGACGACCAGTACCAGTTCCAAAATGGTGAAGCCTTTGTTTCCTTCCATAAAAAGATTCCCCTTTTGCGACGAGTCTACAGAATAACCTATCAGGCTGTTGTGAGGTTTCTCACAGCACCCAATCCGTGATCCTGGTCACTATCCAAGCCGACAAATTAACGTGGCGCGGGGACCTCCTACACCATAAAAGGAGTCATCAGCATTTCCGGGTCATGGACGATGTAATGCTTTGTCTCCACCGTGAGGATGTTTTGGTTTTGCAGGTTATTCAGCACACGCGTCGCTGTTTCGCGAGAGATTCCCGTCATGTCGGCGATTTCCTTGTGGGTCAGGTGCAGGCTAATTCGGATTCCCTCGTTCGTTTTCTCGCCTTTTCGCTGGCAAAGATGGAATAGTGCCGTGCGAATGCGCGCGTCGGCATTGTTGAACGTGAGTACCTCAATCTGTGTCCACGCGTCCCGGCAGCGAGTGCACAGCATTGTCAGCAGCGCAAAGTTTATCTTTGGATGCTGAAGAAGCACCTGGGTGAACTCCTTTCTCCCCACAAAAGCAATTGAAGTCGGGCTCATTGCGGTGACAGTTGCCGGCGTGGTACCTCCGTCGATAAGGGACATCTCGCCGAAGTAATCGCCCTTTTCGTGGAAGGCCAAGATCATTTCTTTTCCGCTCGGCAGAAGGCGCGAAACCTTAACACGTCCGTCTAGCACGATGTACATGTACTTGCCGGTGTCTTCCTCCATCAGGATAATGTCGCCCTTCTTAAATTCCTGCTCCTTAAAAACCTTCAATATCTCATCCAATTCGGAATCTTCAAGGCGGGCAAACAAGGAAACCGTGCGAAGGAATTCACTACTGAGCGCCATATTTTTTCCTCAGAAAACTCCCCAACTGATTGAAGCCGAATTTGCTCTCAATTTCTTCGCTTTTAACCATCATTTCGGGAACTGACAAACGTGGAAAGCCATCTAGCAAGGCGCAGTGTTGTACCGTCAGGCCCTTGGGTTTCTGGTGCTTACTCCCTCCAGCTTGAGCGTAATAATGGCCGAGAGCACGAATCGCAGGGTATAAAAAGAAGATGTTGGGCCCCGGGAGCCAGACAAGCGTTGCCCCTAAAGCTGCCAGCACGCCATCGGCCAATAACCATCGTCGGTGAGTTTTAACACACTTCTTCAGGAAACTTAAGAACAATCTTGTTGCTGCGTCCGGCGAAACATGGCTCGGCACGTGCAGCGTGATCCCCTCGTGATTCCTCAGATTCGAACAGAGCCGTTCTTCGATCGGCAGCTTCGACTCCAGGGCCTCATAACTCTTCCTAAGTGCATTCCTGGTCCGGTGGAGACGACCTGACTTTTTGTGTGTTTTCTCTGCGGCTGGTTTGGCCAGGGGGTGCCGCTCGAAATAAAAACAGTGCTCTCCCGGCCGTTCCAAGAGCAAGACATCAAGCATGAAACTTATTCCACAGCTTCAAGTAACCGGCCGTTCGGGACCCGATATGACCGCGGTATTTCATAATATCAGAAACTACGGCGACCGAGTCCGCTCCGGCGTCCCAGACCTGCAAGACATTTTCCAGCGTTATTCCGCCGACGGCCACCAGGGGTTTTGAGACTTCCCTGCGGACTCTTCGCAACACGTCTATTCCAACGGATGGGTTCTCAGTTTTCGTGCGGGTGGGGAAAATCGGGCCGATGGAAATGTAATCGGCTGCAAGGGAATTCGCCGAACTTGCCTGCGTTAGATTATGCGTGGAAAATCCAATGATGGCATGCGGAAGCAGGGCGCGCGCTTCTTCCACAGGAAAGTCTTCCTGCCCCAAATGGATTCCATCCGCTTTGGTCTTCAGCGCGACCCCGACACGGTCGTTTATCAAAATCTTCACACCTGCCGGCTTTGCGACCTGAATCGCGTCTTCCACTTGAACAATCAATTCTTCGTCAGGCAACTGCTTTTCTCGAATCTGGATCCAGCATGCTCCCCCGGAGATTAAAAGCTCCACAAGGTCTCCGTGGGGGCGCGCCCCGCCTAAAACGCGGTCCGTTATCGGGTACAATGGAGGAAGAAGCACCTACTTGGCCAGGCTGCGGCGCAAGTCGCTCATAAACGCCGTGCTCAGCTTACCGCGGACAAAATCAGGGTGCGCCAGTATTTCCTGATGCAGTGGAATGGACGTTTTGATCCCCTCGATGACAAACATCTCCAAAGCTCGTTTCATCCTCAGCAAGCATTCGGGGCGGTTCTTACCATGGACGATCAGTTTTGCCAGCAGCGAGTCGTAGTGAGGTGAGATGACATCTCCCGTGTACGCGGCAGTATCGACTCTGATGCCTGGACCTCCCGGAGGATGGAACGCTGTCAGACGCCCTGGTGAAGGAGCAAAGCTCACCGGGTCTTCAGCATTGATCCGAAACTCCAAGCTGTGTCCCTGCCACCGGACGTTTTCCTGTTGGTACTGCAGCGACTCGCCGGCAGCGATGCGTATCTGTTCCTTGACGATGTCGACACCGGTGACCATTTCGGTCACCGGATGCTCGACCTGAACGCGAGTATTCATTTCGATAAAATAAAAATTTCCCTCTTCGTCGAAGAGAAATTCCACCGTTCCCGCGTTGGTATAACCGATCTCTTGGATCGCGCGAACCACTCTACTGCCAATTTGGTTCCGCAGCTCGGGAGTTATGATTACCGAAGGAGACTCTTCGACCAGCTTTTGATGGTGTCGTTGGATGGAGCATTCTCGCTCACCCAGATGAATGGTGTTCCCATGCTGGTCTGCGAGCACTTGAAACTCGATGTGGCGAGGCTTCTCCAGGTATTTTTCAAGGTAGACTCTCGAAGAACCGAAGGCATTAGCGGCTTCGGTCTGGGCTGTGTCCAGCGCTTTTCGCAGATCTGACTCATCGCGAGCGATACGCATGCCTCGCCCGCCACCCCCTGCGGAAGCCTTGATGATCACTGGATATCCGATCTCGGCAGCCGACCGTGCCGTAGAGCCAAAGTCACCGCCTAGAACTCCAGTGCCGGGAAGCGTCGGGATGCCTGCGAGTCGCATCAGTTCAAGGGCTCGAGCCTTCTCACCCATCATGTCGATTACGCGCGGACTGGGGCCAATGAAGATGATGTGGCACGCTTCACACACCTCTGCGAAATAAGCGCTCTCGGCCAAGAAGCCGTACCCGGGGTGGATCGCCTCGACGTTGGTTATTTCGGCTGCGCTGATAACGCTGGGCACATTTAAGTAGCTCTCATAGTTGCGAGCCGGACCTATGCAGACCGCCTCGTCGGCCAAGCGGACGTGTAGTGAATCCCGATCCGCCTCCGAATAGACGGCCACCGTGCCGATACCCATTTCCTTACAAGCGGAGATGATTCGAAGCGCAATCTCTCCCCGATTGGAGATCAGGATTTTTTTAAACATCAGGTACGAACGCGGACAGCGAAGAGGGATTCTCCGTATTCCACAGGGTTGCCGCTTTCAACGAAAATGTTGACAATTTCGCCGGATATATCTGATTCGATCTCGTTCATCAGCTTCATCGCCTCAATAATGCACAGCACGGTGCCTTTCTCGACAAAGTCACCGATCTTAACGAATGGCTCGGCATCAGGGCTCGGAGAACGATAAAAGGTGCCGACGATCGGAGACTTCACGATGTGCACATCCTTGGCGCTTTCTACGCCCGTCTCTGAGGCCTTCGCGGCAGCTGTAGCGGCTGAACCGGTGCCGGTCGGTACAGCGGGCATCGGAATGGTTGTGGGTGGAAGGGTGGAACCAGAAGTAGCCGCGGCTGCCTCCTTCCTGATTCGTATCTTGAATCCGGACTGCTCGAACTCAAATTCGCTCAGGTCTTGCCTGACGATGAATTCGACCAACTCCTTGATCTCCTTCAAGTTCATTCGGCGTATGTCTCCTCAGCGGCGGTTGGCAAACAATCTTGACCCTTTGATCGACTTACTATGCGCACCATCCATGGCTTGACCTGGCTTTGGCGAGCCGCCCGAAGTAAC
>DASXTB010000087.1:0-8707 GCA_036505615.1 Acidobacteriota bacterium | reverse complement strand
ATATAGGTCCACTCCCAGGTTGAGCCGAGCCACGAAGTTCGATGGCACGCTGTAGAAGTCATGAGCATCGTTCAGGCTCGCGACGTAGGACACCACGACCTCGTAAAAATCCAGGTCATCCTTTGTGGCGCGGATCTTGTCGAGCCACGGGGCGATGTTGAGCAGATCGAACCCAAGCGCGTCCCGCTTCCATTCATAAGGTCCGTAGTTCTTGTTGTAAACTCCCGCCACATTCTGGAAGTCTGAAATCTTTTGGTCCACAGTGAGCTGGCCAAACGCGACGGTCGTCGTAAGCGCCAGCACAATCGCCTTACAAAGATGGTGCATGTTGGTCCCTCCCTCGAGCAAATCGCGCACGGCGCAATGCAGCAGCAAACGTATATTGAACGCCAAGCTGGCCGTCTCATCCTGTGCGCCTGGCGGCGTTTAGAAGAGTCCTGCTTAAAATCGTTTAGGCACTATATCGCATCGAGCCGGATTACCTCAATCCGACTGTTGCTTTTTTACGTATCGGTGTTCTACTTCAAGAATTCGATCGAGACATCTACCGTCTGTTTTTCCGGGTGAGATCGGATGCTGCTTGCAAGACGCGTGAATGTGGAGCTCTTAGGCTTCAGGTGGCTAATATTTTTTATAAACTCATTCAAATAGGAAGCATCGAAGACCTGACCGGTAGCGAGCCGCCATCCCTTCCGCAGAGACTCAAGCTGGTCGTCAGGCAACCCGGTTAGGATGAGAGCGCCCATGCGGTATTGTTGCCCCTCGGTAATGGCCACTCTGTAGGTGACCGTGCGATGGGCATCATCGAATTCCGGCTGGTAATTTATTCGTGCGTCGATGTAACCCTTCTTTGCATAAGCTTCCTGAATTGCCTCCCAGCCTTGTCTGATCTTCAGGCCGTTGGCCAATTCACCATTCTTCATATTCATAATGGAATTCAAACTTTCGACCGCCTGTGTTTGAGCGCCATTCCAAATAGCGGTTCCCCAGACATAACGGTCGCCTTCATCCACAGACAGAGTGACAACGACTCCATGTGGCTCCCTCCAAGCATCTGATTCTGTCCTGGCAGTCGGAGATGAGAAGTGAGCACGAAGGTATCCACGTTCTTCGTAGAGAGGCAGTAAGTTGCGGTCTGCAAACTGGCGAACGAATTCGCGAGAATAGTTGTTGTCGATCAGGGGCTTGGATCTTTCTCTAAGCAGATTCTTGTCTAAAATACTGGTTCGTTCAAAGATCACGGAGCGTATCGGCATAGTGATCCCGCTGACCAGAAAGAGGTGCTGCGCCGGCCGCAAGTGGCCGCTTGATATATCGCCCGTCAGCGTATGTTCTACTTGACCCGGGATTCCGCGCTTCTTGAGCAGATCGTTCAAAGCCGCCGTTATTTCATCAGGCATGTTTCCGGATTCCGGCGCTAGCCCTTGAAACATTGGAACTGCCTGCTGAACTGCTTCCAGGAGTTCACGATCTGTGAACCAAACGAAGTTATCAAAAGCGCACATAAGAAACTTGCCGACCTCCTCAACCCGAAATTCAACGGCGATTTCCCCATTGCTATAGCGGTAGCTGTACTGCACGCTCTTGAAAGCGCCTGTGCGCGCCAAGCGCGCAGCGGTCTGGGCAAGCATTTCTGACGTTACAATTTGACCCGGTTTGAGCTTACTCTGGGCGACAACCTCAGTCTCCCCAAACTGGTGCAGACCCACAATGTGGACGGCGCTCAGTCGGAGCCCCGGAGGTAGCGAGCTTTGACCCGACGCGGAAAAAAGGAGTGGGGGGTTCCCGGCCTTAGCCGAGGAATCAAATCTTGGCAGTCCGGTCGATAGTAAAAGCATTGCCAGCCACAGCGGTTTACTTGACAGGAAACTCCTCATGTCCGCCTTTCTGCCCGGGACAATCCACTGCAAGCCGATGCCGAGGCGCAAACGCCCATGATCCGGCGCCGCGCCGATCTCCTGCTAATTATTTGTGGATTTTCCAGTGTTAGGATTACTCCGATTTTCTGAGCAGTCAACCAGGTGGGGCAAAAAAGTTTATCTAATGGTCGCGCTGCCTCCTGCGATGCGCAAATTGGCTCAATCAGTCTCCGGTTCAACAATTGTTGTTCCACAGAACGCACAGCCGCTCGCTACGCCAAAGGCGTGTGCTCATCTTAATGTTTCAGCCCGTATGCTTGAACGGTACAAGATGTAATCGCGAGATGAAGCGATAGTGCTTGAGATTGGAGGTAGCAAGTGAATAGCCTGTCTCGAGCGCAGTAGCGGCAATTATTGCATCGATGACGCGTAGCCCGTGCGTTATAGCATGCTCCTCCAATAAATCGATTGCTCTGCGAGAGATTGCCTCATCGGGGTGAAGAAGAAGAGGGAAGTTCTCGGCAACAAATGCTCGCACATGCCAAGCCTCATCTCGATTGCGACAGCCCTGGAGCAATTCCATCGCAGTAAGCGAAGAGAGCGACCGGTTCGGATACGGAAAGGTCGCGATAAATCGGCGCGCCCGCTCATTACCGCGAAAATACCAAATCAAGACATCGGTATCGAAGGCTATCTTCCGAATCGCGGCTTTCGCGCTTCTGCTAACCATTTCCCAACGTTCTTCATGTCACGCCTATCCTTCCAGAGTCCAAAACCGATGGGCTTAAAGACAGCCTCCTCGATCGTGTTAACCGGAGCAAGAATGGCGACGGCTTTGCCTCTCTTTGTAATCAAGACCTCTTGGCCCTTGCGGACGTCCTCCAACAGGGCAGCGGTCTTTTGTCTCAGGTCTTTCGCTGTGGTCTTCTTCATAGCGCTCTTCTAGTATACATTTCGTAGTATACACTTCGAGAGTTCGATATTGCTGGAAAGAATTTTCGCATGGAAGGAATTCTTTGGATACTTTCTACTTGCCAGGCGTGCCTCTGGGGTAACTGATCAGAAACTGAGGATGATCGGTGATAACGCCCTCAATGGCCATCTGCAGGCAGCGCCGATGGTCGCTTTCAGTTTCCAATCCATACACAAAACTAGTCAAGCCGCGGGTGGCAGCCTGTTGTAGGAGCGCTGCATCCACAAACTCGAAACTCCAGACGATGGTTCTAATCCCTACGTGAGGCAACAGGTTGAGCACATGCGCATGGCTTGACGGACAATGTGCCACCAGAATGCCGCACTGCACGTCAAGGCTTCGACTTACGCGCTCAACGACGTCATGCCTGAATGAGGTGACAAGACAGCGCCTGGATCGGTTGTATCTGCCAAGCACGGATAGCGCTGTGTCCACCACCAGGGGGGTTTTGATTTCAATATTCCAGAGCACATCCTTCCATCGTTCCAAGGCCAGATCGAGTGTGGGAACCGGATATCCGACAGAGTTGCTCAGTTCCTCCCGGCTCATCGACGAGACCTCGCGTCCGTCGGGAGCCAGCCGGTCGTGGAACAGAATAGGCAAGCCATCCGCGCTTAGCCGGACGTCGGTTTCTATTCCGTCCACTCCCATGGCAATTGCTCGCTCGAAGGCTGCGAGCGTATTTTCGGGAACATTCGTGTGGTAACCGCGGTGACTGAGAACCAGCATGGGAGCCCTCCCGGCAGGCACCATTATAGAGTCTCCTGCACGATGAAAAGATTGCGCAGGAGACGGCCCACAGGCGGTCTCTCCAAAATGTCCAAACCGGACGCCCGGGCGTAACTCGGATTATTCACGAATTTTTCGTGTTGGAGAATCGTGGGCAGTTTTCGTCCCGCCAGGCGGGACGGCAACTGCATCCGCACCATTAAGGCAACAAATTTGTGAATAATGCGGCAAACAGCGCTGACTCGGAGCTATTCTCTGGAGCCGTCACCCTGTTGACGATCGCTAGCCGGTCTGTCAAGACCCTGACTTGCCCGGCGACCTCTGGGGAGCCGAAGAGCAGGCTAATAATCTTGATTTGACAGCTATTTAGGCGTTTTGAACCTGAGAACGTGATGGGTGTTGCATCAAATGTATCAAGTTTTGCATCTAATATATCACCATGATCGAGTATCGATCGACGGTGGGGACAAAGGTTGTAAGCGAGGGTGTCGGAAAGCCGTTAGATTTCACCAGAGTATACTGGATGCAAACGGGGGGATTATGAAACTACCTAGGGGAGAACACGAATTACAATGCCTCGGCATTTTTGTGCACGGCGCCTTGGCCAGTTTGCATGCGCTGGGATGTATCTACAACTTGCGAAGGCGTAACTGGTTTGACGCCGGCATGCATAGTGCTGCGGCCATTTATGACGTCTGGGCAACGAGCCAGCACGCAGCGGCCGCGCATCGCATCGCAGTCAGCGAACTCCAGGAACAGGAGAGCGCCCGTGTCCCCATTTTGAACTCACTTCTTGCGAGACGCCGTTTTCGCCAATGGGCGCAAGGGATTCACAGGGTGCCCGCCCGCAAGCTCCTCCTGGCCCGATAAGAACAAACCAGGCGCTGTTGAAATTTAGCTGGGCGTTTCCTTTCCTACTTTCTCTTTCATTTCAAATTCCCTTTTTCATCACGAGGCTGAGGCCCGTCCCACACTGGCCGGATGGGTTCTGTCCGGATGTAATCGGCTCAAATGTAGAAACTGCAGGGACAGTTCGTGAACCGCCCGAGCGTCGCTTACGCCGGAGTAATGACCGCCTAATATTCGGTGGCTAAAGCCGGTTTCCTGGAAGGCCGGTGAACCGGCCTTGGATAAATTCTTCGATTGCTGGATCCCCCGGCCTGGGAAGGCCGGGGCTAAAACCCTTCGGGAAAGGCCGCTGAAAGCGGCCTAGGGCGGTTCACGAACCGCCCCTACAGCAACAAAAATAGGTGACGACTTCGCGTCTGGATAATATAGTCTGAAAGGCGATGGCTATGGGGAACACTTGCTTCCGCAGTTTGCCCGGGATTCCGGTTTGCAATTCAAAAGGTTTCCCTCGCGTCTTCAATTTTAGACCTTCAGGAAGGGAGCCGCCGCCCGGCGACTTAAGAAACTCTTTTCGCGATTAAACCCCTTAATGTTTTCTTTGCGGATTTCGTATGAAGACACAAGAGTGCGCCCAGGTTCGCCTGACCGAAGCCGTCCCGGTGCTGGCGGCGGTTCTTTTTTGTTTGCTGCTGATTTCAGGCCTGCACGGATTTAAAAACTCAAACTTACCCGGATTCGCCGGCACGTCCGTCGATGAAAATACTCTGACGGCTCCTCAACTGAAGCCGCAGCACTCCGCCCAGAGCCGGCTCGATGCCGCGTACAACAGACTTCCCATCAGCTTCGAAGCAAACCAGGGGCAAACAGATTCCAGCGTTAAATTTGTTTCTCGTGGACCCGGGTATTCGTTGTTCTTGACCTCCAGCCAGGCAGTGCTCCGCTTGCCCAGGGACCTTGACCAAAAACTGAAACAGGAATATGGCGACAATCTTACAGCGGCCGCGCGGCGCTTCACGCTGCCTTCAGAGCGCGGCGGGAATGACGCGCGGACCAGGGCGTCTGTTCAAGCTGACGCAATTCTGCGCATCAAATTCCTCAACGCAAATCACGCCGCGGCCGTGGCCGGAGTGGATAATTTGTCCGCACGGAGCAACTATTTTGTGGGCGACGACCCTCAAAAGTGGAGAGCCAACATCCAACAGTACTCCCGAGTCGAATATCGAAGACTCTATCCGGGCATCGATCTCATTTTCCACGGCGACGGCCGGCAACTGGAATTTGACTTTGCGGTCGCTCCCGGCGGCGACCCGTCGAAAATCCGCGTGGCGCTGCAAGGCGCCGACAGAATTACGCTGGCTTCCTCCGGCGACCTTGACATCCAAATTGCCGATCAAGCGCTGAGGCTCCATAAGCCACTGGTCTATCAGGATGTCAGAGGAGTCAAAAACACGGTCGCTGCCAAATACAGGATCTTGGGTCACGGCCAAATCAACATCGACGTTGCTCCCTATGATCACCGCGATCCACTGTTGATCGACCCCCAACTGAGCTATTCAGCACTTCTTGGAGGAAGGTTCGAGAGCCAGGCGAATGCCATCGCCGTGGATGCCGCCGGAAACGCATATGTGACGGGAACTACCTTTGCGGGGGATTTTCCTACCGTCGCGCCACTACAGGCGACTAAGGGTCTGTCCAGCGATGTCTTCATTACAAAAATAAGCCCATCGGGCACGCTTGTTTACTCCACGTTCCTTGGTGGGGGTCTTGCCGATGAAGGCCGCGGCATCGCGCTTGATCCTTCCGGCAATATCTACGTGACCGGAACTACGCAGTCCACAAACTTTCCTGTGATGAACGCCTTTCAGCCGACCAGTCGCGGTGGTTTCCGAGAAGCGTTTGTGGCGAAGCTAAATGCGACTGGATCCGCTCTGGTCTATTCCAGTTACATCGGCGGAAGTGACCAGGAAATCGCCACCGCCATCGCTGTGGATCTTGCAGGCAATGCCTACCTTACCGGTTACACGCAATCGGCTGATTTCCCGACCACTGCCGGCGCATTTCAAACCGCGTTCGGAGGCGGAACCTGCTTCACAAATCGCCCCTGTGCCGATGCATTCGTCACAAAGATTGCTTCCAACGGAGCGCTCATCTACTCCACGTTCCTTGGTGGAAGCGACAATGAAAACCTGGATTTTTTGTCTAACCCTGTGGGTGGGATTGCCGCCGATACTTCCGGTAATGCCTACGTCACCGGGCTCACCAGCTCCAAGAACTTCCCAACTCGAAGCCCATTGCAGGCGGCGCCCAATGGCTTTGCAGACGTCTTCGTTGCAAAGTTAAACCCAACAGGCTCCGCCCTCCTTTATTCAACCTATCTCGGTGGGCGCGATGATGACATCGGCCGCGCCATCACCGTGGACAGCGCAGGAAACGCCTTTTTGACAGGATCGACGGTTTCTCCAGAGTTCCCCACAGTCAATCCGGCACAAGCTGCGTATGGGGGCATAGGCTCCTCGTTTAGTTCCAACGCTCCCAGCAGCGGCGACGCTTTCGTTGTCAAAATCGATCGAACCGGTGCGGCGATTGTGTACTCGACTTTCCTGGGGGGTGTAAGCGACGAAGGGGGTTATGGCATCGCCGTGGATTCTTCCGGGGCCGCCTACGTTACTGGTTTTACTGATTCGCCCAACTTCCCTACCGTCGATCCTGTCCAGTCTGCCGGCGGTGGAGGCTCATTCAAGAGCACAAACGCCGCCCTCAGTTGGAATCGCGCCAATGCGGGATTCACAACCAGCGATGTGAAGGTGTTGCAGATCGATCCGACGGCGCCTTCCATTATTTATGCAGGCACAGGCAGAGGACTATTTAAGACCACTGACTCAGGACGGAATTGGAAGGCGAGCGGTGTGGGAATCGGTGAATTTTCTATTTTTGCGCTTCGGATAGACCCTACCAATCCCTCGACACTGTACGCCGGAACCTTCAACGAAATCTACAAGAGCGTCAACGGTGGAACCGCATGGAGTCCTACCAATATCGCGGCGGGGGCGAATTCTGACATTTCGGGAATCAGGACAATCGCCGTCGATCCCAAGAATCCGATGACCTTGTATGTTGGCAGCTACCAAACTGGAGTGATTAAAAGCACCAATGGCGGCGGCAGTTGGAATAAGATAAACAATGGCCTGCCCGCCACTCCAGTCATTAACGCCCTCCTGGTAGACCCTGCGGCGCCTTCTACCGTTTATGCCGGACTGCAGCTATTCGGGAGCAAAGCGGCCTACAAGAGCATCGATGGTGGAACCAGCTGGACCCTAATCGGCACCGGCCTCCCCAATCAACAAATCCTGGGACTGGCTTTTGACCCGACGAATTCGTCGATAGTCTATGCCATCACCGCGGCCGGCTTCAGTGGTGGGGGTGTTTACAAGACCAGCAATGGGGGCGCCAGTTGGAGCCAAATTTTCGTGGCGCAGGCTGATGTTCTCTCTATAGCCGTAGATCCCCAGAGCCCTTCGATCATCTACATTGGAAGCGCCAGTTTCAAAGGCGCCGGCGTGGGGATTCTCAAAACCGATAATGGGGGCAGGAGCTGGGGCTTAAGGGGACTGAGTGGAACGCCTATCCAGGCCATTGCTGTCGATCCCAAAACTCCCTCCACGGTGTACGCGGGCACGGCTGGAGGCAGCGACGCATTCGTCACCGTTTTGAATCCTGCAGGCAAAGCACTGTCGGCATCATCTTACTTTGGAGGAACAGGATTAGACGAAGGCCGCGGCGTGGGCGTCGATTCGCAGGGGAATACTTATCTGGCTGGACTGAGCTATTCGAATGACTTTACTGCGCTCAGCGCGTTTCGGCCCAGCGCTGACAAGGTGCCAGATGCGTTCGCTGCCAAGATTGCTCCAACAGCCGACTCAGGTCAGCTTCTTGGACCAGTCCCCGGCGCGACCTGGACGCGTTTTGTACGTGTCGATACCAATCAAAACGGAGTTCCTGATCCAGGCGATGAGACAGTCAACTTTAGGTACTTTCGAGGCGGCACCAGCCCAAAAACGTCCTTTGGTGATGACCTCGCGGATCAGACTCAGAGCCAACAGCCGACCTTAGTGATCCAAAGCAACAGATGGGGAGTCACAAACCTGGTGCTCTCTAATCCTGACTCGCAGGGACGCTTCCAGACGGCAACTCGTACCACGAGGTCAGCCGCCAGGAACCGGCGAACTTTCACGGCCAGCGTCGATGCTTTTGATTCCCAACATCGTCCCACCTCCTTTTCCTTGAGGCAGGATTACGT
>DASXTB010000086.1:0-27764 GCA_036505615.1 Acidobacteriota bacterium | reverse complement strand
AAGAATGGAAATCGTCAGTACCAGCTATACCGACCGGCGCGTTTTCTCGTATAAACCCAGCTTAGATCAGGATGACCCCAAAGTACTGAAAGTAGTCAAGTCAGCTCCGATTAGGTTGGAAAATGGAGAAATCATCATCCCTTATCCCGGAGTTAACAGCAAGAATGTGGATACTGATGACTCTATTTTCTTCTACGGTCGCCGAATGTTGAAGCTCGTCGATTGGGACAATGACGGCGATTTGGATCTCTTCATCGGCGCGGACGATCACATTTGGTATTACGAAAATGTAGGCACCAAAACCGCGCCGGTCTTCAAAGAGCACGGGAAAATCCAGGTACAGGGCAAGGATCTGCTGGTCACGCACCATCACGGGTCTGTTGAAGTAGTGGATTGGAACGGGGATGGAAGAAAGGACCTTATTATTGGCGGTGAATCGGGTTGGAGTTACTATTTCGAAAGGTCATTTCTTGAAGGAAATCTGCCTAGAGCAACCACCGGCTCGATCCAGGTCAGACCCTAAACAGCTACCAGAGTTTGCGCCACAGTGTGTGGCTGACGGATTTCACGGGCCCCATTGCAATTTACTCTCTGAAAGATTCATGATCGGCGTCATAATATTATCATAAATTTTGACAATCTTATCCATCTGCTTAGCTTTTCTGGAAGAGTTCTAGAGGACGCCTTAAGTCACATTTGCATTTATATTTAGAACGTCTCACCGGGTTGACCATGATTTCTTGATCTCCTATTTTCGAACCTCGGTCCCACCGGCGGTGGTCAAGCGGAAGTCCAAAGGACGCCTGTCTCTAATTAACTAATTCTAAAAAAGATCAAGATATAATTACAAGCCTGTACTGTGCCAAAGTTTGCCTGGAACATAGACTACAGCAGGGGTTCTGCAGCTCGCTGGAAAATAACTATGAAATTTTCAGAGCTGTGGTAAAATCACGCTCAAAATGCAAATTTTATAAATCATTTTTTTGGATTCTTGGGAGAACGAGGAGGTTAGATGACCAGCGTGTCGGAGCATCGAGCGCATCGCCGCGAGCGACGAGCGGGACAAGTTTCAGCGACGCCACGGATGACGCCCATCACTTACAACCTGCCCATCTACGAACTCCTCAGCGAAGAAGGAGTTGAGCGCCTTCATCAGGCGTCGATGCGCATCCTCTCCGAATTTGGCATTGACTTCTACGATGAGGAAGTTCGGACCATTCTTAAGACTCAGGGCGCTAACGTACGCGGCGAGACCGTCTACTTCGATCCTGGCCTGGTTGACGAATATCTGGCCAAGGCTCCCAGTCAGTTTACACAGTTGGCGCGTAACCCCCAGAACAACGTCCTGATCGGCGGCAATACTATGGTTTTTGCCCCAGTTTACGGCCCTCCCTACGTATTAGATCTGGAACAAGGACGCCGCGAAGCCAAGCTGGCCGACTTCATTAATTTTGTTAAGTTGTCTTACCTGAGCCCTTACATTCATCACTCAGGCGGTACAGTTGTCGAACCGACCGATGAGCCTGTGTCGACCCGGCACCTGGACATTTTGTTCAGCCATATC
Source organism: Acidobacteriota bacterium (assembly GCA_036505615.1). Taxonomy (GTDB): domain Bacteria; phylum Acidobacteriota; class UBA6911; order JACQSX01; family JACQSX01; genus DASXTB01. The sequence goes on along the minus strand of DASXTB010000086.1, from coordinate 26,200 downwards.
AAGTACGGTGACAAAGCTTTCATGGGCTCGGTAACTGCGGCGGAAAACGCAGCCGATAGCGTGGCTCTTTGTGAGATTCTCTTCGGAGCAGAAACGATACGAAAAGATCCAGCCCTCTTGTCGCTCATCAACGTCAGCAGTCCGCGGCGCTTCGATGATCGCATGCTTGGCGCCATCAAGGTGTACGCACGCGCCCGACAGGCGATGATCATTACCCCTTTCATTCTGGCAGGAGCGATGGGCCCCACGACCATCGCGGGCACAGTGGCACAACAGAATGCTGAAGCTCTGGCGGGGATCGTCCTGACTCAAATGATTGAGCCTGGCACCCCGGTGGTTTATGGCTCGTTTCTAACCAACATTGATCTTCAAAGTGGCGCTCCCGTTTTCGGCTCCCCCGAGAGCCAGTTGGGCCTCTATGCCAGTGCTCAGTTAGCGCGTCGGTATCGCCTGCCGTTCCGCGGTGGCGGCATGTTTTCCAGCTCGAAAATCCCGGACGCGCAGGCTGGCTACGAATCTGTGATGGTTATGTTGCCCACGGTCCTGGCGCGCACGAATTTCGTCCTTCATGCCGCGGGCTGGTTGGAGAACGGTCTGGTCTCAGGTTACGAGAAATTCGTTTGCGATTGTGAGATTCTCGGTATGCTCCACACCTTGGCTAAGGGGCTCGATCTCTCCGACGATTCCCTGGCACTTGATGCCATCGCTGAAGTTCCTCCCGGTGGCCACCACCTCGGGACCGAGCACACGATGCGTCACTTCCGGACAGCCTTCTACCGTGCTGAAATTTTCGATTACAACTCGGCCGAGCAGTGGGAACTTAACGGGGCCGAAGATACCTATGCTCGCGCCCACAAGAAGGTCAAGAAGTTACTAGCTGCCTACGAGCCTCCTCCGTTCGATGTGGCTGTCGAAGAGGCCTTGACGGAATACATCAACCGAAGAAAAAAAGCTCTTAACGGCGGTTCCTTCAATCCGAGTATCCCCGGTGCGTGAGAGCAGCGACGGCCTATGAGCAACTCTGAATCCTCTTTTTGCCATATTGCGCTCGTGCCTTCAGGACGTCGTGGGAAGGTTCCCCTGGGCACCAACTTGCTGGAAGCGGCTCGTGCTCTGGGAGTCGAATTAGAGTCGATTTGTGGCGGTCGGCAAACTTGCGGCAAATGCCAGATTGTCGTGGAGGAAGGGAACTTTCCCAAGCACGGGGTAATCTGCACCGCGGATCATGTCTCTCCTCTGGGTGAAGGCCGCGAAGCCGCCTACTGGCAAACCCACGGATTTTGTGGCCGCCGTCTCGCCTGTGCTGCCCAGGTCCTGGGCGACCTGGTAATAACAGTCCCCGAAGAGAGCCAAGCGCACAAACAGATCATCGCCAAGGCTGCCACCGAGCGTGTCATTGATGTTCACGCGGCGATACAGCAACTGTATGTCGAGTGCGAGCTGGCACAAATGGATGATCGCAGAGGCGATTGGGAACGTCTCCAGCAGGCGCTCGCTCAGCAGTGGGGGCTAAAAAACCTGTCCATCGACCTGCTTGCCTTGCGCGCGCTGCAGCCAGCGCTGCGCGAGGGAAAAGGCGCCCTCACGGTGGCCGTCTGGCAAGACACGGAGGTAGTGCGAGTTCAGCCAGGGTATGCCGAAGGCGCTTATGGCCTGGCAATAGATGTCGGCTCAACCACCGTTGCGGCGCACCTGTGTGATTTGCGCACTGGTGCCTTGCTCGCTACTGAAGCAATGATGAATCCCCAGATGCGCTATGGCGAGGATTTGATGAGCAGGGTGAGCTACGCAATGATGGAACCGGAAGGCGTGGCCCGTTTACACAAAGCCATTATTGAAGCCCTGAATAAACTAGCCGTCAAAGCTGCCGCGGCAGCTGGTTCCTCGCCGGAAGGCATTCTAGATATCGTCGTGGTTGGCAACAGTGTCATGCATCATCTGCTGCTGGGAATTGATCCGGTGGAGTTAGGAGGTGCCCCTTTTGCGCTTGCGACGAGCGGCGCGCTCAATCTCAAGGCCCGGGACCTGGGCTTAACTGCGGCCAACGCCGCAGCTCGCGTTCATATCCTACCCTGCATCGCCGGTCAAAATGGCCCGGATAACGTGGCAGTACTTCTAGCGGAAGCGCCCTACGAGCAAGACGAGACAACCTTGATCATTGACGTTGGTACTAACGCAGAAATTCTCCTCGGTGATCGCCGACAACTTTTCGCGGCTTCCAGCCCCACGGGTCCGGCATTCGAAGGCGCGCAGATCACTCACGGCCAGCGGGCCGCGCCGGGAGCCATCGAGCGGGTCAGAATCTCGCGCGACACGCTGGAACCCCGGTTCAAAGTCATCGGATGTGAAGACTGGATCGATGCAGCGTCCCCCCTCCTGACCCTGGTTACTGGAATCTGCGGCAGCGGCATTATCGAAGCCGTCGCGGAAATGTTTGTGGCTGGGATTATCGGCTCGGACGGCCGCTTTCTGGAAACGGCAGCGGATCGTTCGTCGCTGGTCCGATTTGACGGCCGCTCGGGCGAATATATTCTTGCCGGCCCGACCCAAACCGCCAGCGGCCGCGCGATTGTGATCACCCAGAACGATGTGCGCGCGATCCAACTGGCCAAAGCTGCTCTGTATGCTGGAGTGAAGCTCTTGATGGCGCGCCGGGGCACGGCCCGGCTGGATCGGGTGCTGTTGGCTGGGGCATTTGGCAGCTACATCAGCCCCTGGCATGCCATGGTGCTCGGCATGATCCCGGATTGCGATTTGAGCAGAATAACAACCGTCGGCAACGCAGCCGGCGACGGCGCTCGGATCGCCTTGCTCAATCGCGAAAAAAGGTCTGAGGCCGTCCGCCAGGCGCAACTGGTTGAATATGTGTCGATAGCTGTTGAGCCTGCTTTCCAGAGAGAATTTGTGGCCGCTATGGCGCTACCGCATGCGTCCGATCCTTTCCCACAGTTACAAGGAGAATTACCGGCACGGCGCATGGGCGAGAGCAGAGCACGGCGCCGCCGGCGCCTATCCATGCAGCGAAGCGGCGTGCCCGCAGAGAGGACTGATGAGTGAAGAGCTAGATTTTACACAAATCGAAATGTCCGAATTGATTGAGATGATCCACGATTACCTTTACGACGGCATGGCGGATGAAGTTGTTGCAGGGGTCAAGGAACTGCTTCGGCGTGACGTGACGCCTTACAACACTCTCACGCAAGCTCTCGTGGGCGGAATGGACATTGTGGGCGTGGACTTCCGAGACGGTATTTTATTTGTCCCCGAAGTTTTAATGGCTGCCAAGGCGATGAAGGCCGGCATGGCCCTGCTGCGACCGCTGCTGGCGGAAACGGGCGCTCCTCAAGTGGGCACGATGGTGATTGGCACAGTGAAAGGAGACATTCACGATATCGGTAAGAATCTGGTCTCGATGATGATGGAAGGGGCCGGATTCAAAGTCGTCGACCTCGGCATCAACAACGATGCCGCCAAGTTTCTGGGGGCCATTCGCGAACACCAGCCCGAGATCCTGGGCATGAGCGCTCTTTTGACTACCACTATGCCCTACATGAAAGTGGTCATTGAAGCGCTGAAGGACGCCGGTCTGCGCGACAAAGTCACCGTGCTGGTCGGCGGCGCTCCCGTTAATGCCGCATTCGCTGAAGCTGTTGGAGCTGACGCCTATTGCCGGGATGCCTCTGTGGGAGTGGAAACGGCCAAGAGGTTTGTAGCAATTCGACGTAATCAAGTGGCAGTGGGAAAACCGTGAATCACTGGCGACAAATGTTGATGAATTGCGACTTCATCCTGGCCGATGGTGCAATGGGTACAATGCTCTTCGAGGCCGGCTTAGAATTCGGCGATTCTCCCGAACTGTGGAATGTGGATCGCCCCGAACAGGTGCGTGCTGTTCATCGCGCTTACATTCAAGCCGGCGCGCAATTGATCCTAACCAATACATTTGGATGCAATCGATTTCGGCTGGAACTCCATAGTTTGCAGGACCGCGCTACCGCATTGAACCGAGCCGGAGCCGGGATAGCCCGCGCGGAAGTGAAAGCTGCGGGGAACCGGGCGTTGGTTGCGGGAGACATAGGGCCAAGCGGCTGCATTCTCTCCCCTCTAGGTGAGCTGCAGTTTGATGACGCTGTTATCGGTTTTGCAGAGCAGGCTGCAGGCCTCATCGCCGGCGGTGTTGACCTGATATGGATCGAAACCATGTCAGATTTAAACGAAGTTCGGGCGGCGATCGAAGGCGTGCGCCGGATTTCAAGAGAGATACCCGTCATTACCACGATGACTTTTGACACTCACGGCCGAACTATGATGGGCGTGGAACCGGAGCAAGCGGTCACGACGCTGCTTGAATGCGGTGTGGCGGCAGTGGGAGCAAATTGTGGCAATGGCCCGGAGGAAATTGTGGATGTCATCGCGAAAATGTATGCGGTCGCGCCCAATGCAGTGCTGGTCGCCAAATCGAACGCGGGTGTTCCAAGTTTGGTGGATGGCAGAGCGGTGTACGGCGCCGAGCCGAGTGCCATGGCTCGCTATGCGGATGCGGTGCGGTCGGCGGGCGCCCGAATTATTGGAGGGTGCTGCGGTACCACGCCGGCACATCTGAAAGCGATGGCAGGAGAATTGGGAACTAGCGCACACCTGGCCGAAAGGATGCCGCTGAAAGCGGCGGGGAGCATATGAGCACCGCACTAATTGCCTGTGGAGCCTTAGCCCGCGAAGTACTGGCTCTTAAACAGAAATACGGCTGGAAAGCTGACGTACTGGCCGTCCCCGCTCTGTTGCACAATCACCCCGATCGGATCCCGGCGGCGGTGCTCTCTCGAATCCATGAAACGCGAAGTCGTTATGATCGAGTAATAGTGGTGTACGGCGACTGTGGAACCGGCGGTCAACTGGACGCAATTCTGGAAGCAGAAGGTGTGCAGCGCCTGCGGGGTCCTCACTGTTACGCCATGTATGCTGATAAGGAGTTCGAAGAGTTGATGGCCGAGGAACCAGGTACGTTTTTTCTCACTGATTATTTGGCAAGATTCTTCGATACGCTGGTGATTAAGGAACTGGGACTGGATCGTTTCCCTGAGCTACGCGATCAGTATTTTGCGAATTATAAGCGCATAGTCTATCTGGCTCAGGAAGAAGATCCCTTCTTGCGAGATCAGGCACAGCGTGCCGCTGATTCCCTGAAATTGCCTCTTGAAGTCCGGCGCACGGGATTTGGAGCCCTGGAAATCAACTTGGTGGAGCTCATGAGGCCATGACGACGAAGTTCCAGATTATTTATTGGCGCGACATCCCGGCACAGGTGAAGGTCCACGCGGGGACAAAGCGCGTTACTCGCCCTCTCTCCGGTCGTTTTCAGGAGGCAATTGACCAAGCCGCCATGAGAACAAAGGCCACCAAGACCGATGATTATCTCGAAATGTGGCGAACATCGGATTGGAAGGAGCGCGACGGAGATCCGGAATCAGTGGCCGACGCACTCGCTAACGAATTGGAAATGGCATATACACGCATTCGTCTTGAGACCTTGGTGCTGAGCGGAGGCCATGAAAACGAGAGCGACGCAGGTGGTGTGACTTGAGGAAGCTGCAAAACTGGCCTCACTTGCTGGAGTTAGTTTACCGCGCCACTCGCGGGTTGCTTTGGCCCTTTCGTCGGTGGTTAAGGCCGGGTGGGCAAGTAGAGCGGCTTTTTGTGAAGGCTGAAGAGATCACCAAGGGAGCCATTTTCGACTGTCGAATGTGTGGCCAGTGCGTCCTCCACAGCACGGGCATGACCTGTCCCATGACATGTCCCAAGAACCTGCGGAACGGTCCTTGTGGTGGTGTGCGCCCGGACGGCCACTGCGAGATTATTCCCGAGATGCCATGCGTGTGGGTCCAGGCCTGGGAGCGGTCAAAAGAAATGCCCATCTATGGTTCCGAAATACGTAAGGTGCTGCCTCCACTCGATCGTCGTTTAGAAGGCACTTCAGCCTGGATTAGCGACCTCACGAATATGGGAAGGCCGCCTGCAGGATGGAGCTCATGAGTCATCCGGTAATGAGAGCAGGTTCCCGGCTAGAGCGGGTATTGAGGTCCGGTCGTTTTGCCGTGACGGCCGAACTCGATCCCCCAGATAGTGCCGATCCCCAGGCGGTCTATGATCGGGCCTTGGTGTTGGCCTCTGTCTGCGATGGCATCAACGCGACCGATGCTGCAGGCGCCCATGTTCACATGTCCAGTGTAGCCGTGAGCGCGCTCCTTACACGCGCCGGCTACGAGCCGGTGATGCAGCTCTCATGCCGCGACAGGAATCGCATCGCCATTCAGGGTGATTTGCTGGGGGCGGCTGCCCTGGGCGTGCGCAACGTTTTATGCCTGACCGGCGACGGTGTCCAGGTGGGTGATCAGCCGGATGCCAAGCCTGTGTTTGATCTGGATTCAATGACATTACTGCGAACAGCGCAGATACTGCGTGACAAGGGTCAATTTCTGAGCGGCCGAAAGTTGGAATCGCCGCCGCAGCTCTTTCTGGGCGCTGCTGAAAACCCTTTTGCTCCTCCCTTTGACTTTCGGCCCCTGCGGCTGGCGAAAAAGGCGGAGGCCGGGGCGGACTTCATCCAAACCCAGTTTTGTTTCGACGTGGCCCACTTGCGCCGATTTATGACAGCAGCGCGAGATTTGGATCTGCACAAACGGCTTTTTATTTTGATCGGAGTAGGACCGCTGCGCTCGGCCAAAGCAGCCGAATGGATTCGAACCAAAGTTCCTGGCGTAGTGATTCCGGATGAGGTCATCCGCCGGCTTAACGGCGTGCCCCAGGATAGACAGCGCGAGGAAGGCAAACGGCTGTGCGTGGATATTATTCAGCAGGTGAGGGAGATTCCAGGAGTCAGCGGCGTGCATGTGATGGCCTTCAAACAGGAAGGGCTTGTCGCGGAAATCATCGAAGAAGCCGGATTACTGCCTCGGCCTGTGCCGCGCAATCGAGCCGAATCGGACTCAAAGGAGAAAACTCGGTGCAAACCATCGTCACCTCAGCAACCCGAGAAGTACGAATTGGACCCGATCTCCCGTTCGTAATCATTGGCGAGCGAATTAACCCCACCGGTCGCAAATTGCTGGCCGCTGAAATGGCCGCGGGTAACTTTGACCGGGTGCGGGCCGATGCTCTTGCTCAGGTGGCTGCGGGTGCTCACATGCTGGACGTCAATGCCGGTATCCCGCTCGCCGATGAGCCGGAAATCCTCGCTGAATCCATCCGCGTCGTGCAGTCCGTCACGGACGTGCCGCTCAGCATCGACTCATCCATCGTGGCCGCCTTAGAGCGCGGGCTAGCTATCTATAATGGGAAGCCATTGGTCAATTCAGTGACCGGTGAGGATGAGCGGCTCGAGACCGTTTTACCGCTGGTCAAACAGTATGGTGCGGCAGTCATTGGTATTACCAATGACGAAACAGGTATTTCCGAGGATTCCGATCGGCGCTTCCAAGTGGCAAGAAAGATTGTCGAGAGGGCTGGCGCTTACGGAATTCCACGCGAGGATGTGATCATTGATCCCCTGGCAATGCCAATCGGCGCGGTTCGCTACGCATGGGTAACGCTGTCTAAGATCGTGCGGCGCGTGCGTGAAGAGTTGGGCGTGAACACAGTTTGCGGGGCCTCGAACATCTCATTTGGCCTGCCGAATCGGCCCACGCTCAATGCGATTTTTCTAGCCATGGCAGTCGCCACGGGTATGACCTGCGCAATCACCAACCCGCTGGAAGAGGAAATAAAAAACGCGATTTTGGCGGCTGATGTAGTAATGGGTCACGACGAAAATTGTCGAGCCTGGCTGCGTGCTCATCGAACCACCGGTGAGGATGCACGATCGGAACGGGCATTGCGTCGCGAGCGGCGAAGAACGAGCGTTCCATAAAGCTTGAGTGGTCTCCCGCTCACTCTCTTCTCGTGCGCGCGAGCTATCAGAAAGGGCTATCTACGCCACACACCCCGACGCCGCAGCAGGGCCGCCAGGCCACCGGGACAAAAAATAACAAAACAGATTAACAGCAGCCCGTAAATCACCAGTCGGATTTCAAACAGAGGCTTGAGATATTCGAACAGCGGTATGATCAAGAATGCCGCGAGAAGCCCACCCCATAGACTGCCCCGTCCCCCAACATAAGCCAGAGCGAGCACCTCGACTGTGTGCTTTGTGTCCATGATGTCCGGAGTCAGAATTCCGATAAAATGCGCGTAAAAACCGCCTAATAGTCCGGAAAAAAAACAAGAGAGCGCAAAATTTAACACGCGATACTTACGCGGGTCGACTCCCGACGCGCGCGCAACTTCCATGTTCTGTCCGATGGCGCGGAAGGCGAGTCCAATCCGAGACCCGGTAGTGCCACGCAGGACGATATAGGTAAAAGCTGTAATGCTAAGTAATATGTAAAAGAAAGGGCGGCGGCTCGACGTATCCAGAAACAGCGGCACGTTCAGGCCCAAATAGCCACGCGTCAGAGGGACCAAAGCTGCTGCTAGAGCAAGCAAAGTCAAGCCGACAAACCATGCCATTACCGCCGCGAAGATTCCGCGCAGACGCAATGTGAGCATTCCGGTTAACCAGCCCAGCAGGCCCGCTCCTGTGGCTCCGCACCAGATCCCTAACCACGGACTGATACCAAGTTTCACCGCTAGCAGAGCCGAAATGTATGCGCCCAATCCGAGGAATGCCGCAAATCCGAAGTTGATGATTCCTATGAAGCCGGCTGTGAAGTCAAAGGCCATTGCCTGCGTTCCAAAATACAAACTCACCACCATCAGGTTCAGCAGGTATTCGTCTCTAATCAGCAACGGCCCGGCAGCGAGAACTGCGAAACCGATGACGATTGGACCGAAAAAGCAAATCGCTTTTGAAACCATCAGCAAATCAGTCCGTCCTTAGATGGAGAGAATAATATCGTCTCTTGAGAGCTACCTCTCCCAGATCCCTTTTACTTCACTGGCAAAGATGCCGTTCGGTTTGAACAAGAGAATCACGATAATGATTGAGAGGCTGACTACGTTCTGCCAGCTCGCTCCCAGGAAGTAAGAAGTGAGAGTCTCCAGCATCCCCACAAGAAAACCTGCAGGAATCGCTGCACCAATGTTCCCCAAACCACCAACAATGACGACAACCCATGATTTGTACAGAGGCTCCCTGCCCATGGTCGGATGGGCGGGGTTCATCGAAAGCAAACTAGCGCCGGCAATTGCGGCGAGCATGGCGCCGAGCGCAAAGGTCAGTGTTCGAACCCTGTCTAAATCAATCCCGACCAGCATCGCTCCGGTCTCATCCTGCGCAGCAGCACGAATGGCGCGACCCATGCGAGTGCGGCCAAGAAATAGCCAAAATGCGAGAATGGCGACGATGGCAATAATAAAGCTAATAGCTCGATCGAACGGAATTGCCATATCTTTTGTAAGTTGGATGGAACCCTGCCAGTAATGGGTGATGCCGAGATAATTTGAGCCCCACAGCGCTTGAGCCCCGTTTTGCATCACAAACGAAATTCCAACCGTTAGGAGAAACGTATTCATCACCCATTGTTCTTTCTGACGGCGATGCAGGGGAAAAAGGACAGCTTTTTCCATCAAAGCGCCTGCCAGGAAACCGCTTAGAGCAGCAACGATAATGGTCAAAAGAGGATTAAGCCCAAATTTATGGAAGGTGAAATAAGCAACGTAGGCGCCCAGCATGTAAAATTCCCCGTGGGCAAATTGCGGGACGTTCATAACGCCAAAGATAAGCGACAACCCTACGGCCATCAGGGCGTACACTGACCCCCGCATTAACCCTGTCAGAAGCAATCCCCACAGCGCTTGAAGATCCATCGGGGTTATTACTTGCCAAGATAGCTTTTCTGAACGTATGCAGTCTCCAGTAGATCAGTGCTGGCGCCTTGAAGTGCGATGTAACCCTGTTCCAAAACGTAGCCGCGCTTCGCAATCTGTAGTGTTGTCTTTACATTTTGCTCGACTAAGAGAATTGCCAAACCAGACTGATTTAGACTTCTTAGAGCTGCAAAAACTTGAGGAATTAAGTTTGGCGCCAAACCAAGCGACGGTTCGTCGACCAGCAAAAGGCGAGGCTTTGACATTAGTCCACGGCCGATTCCCAACATCTTGCGTTGACCGCCGCTCAAGGTGCCTGCAAGTTGGGTGCGACGGTCGCGCAAGCCGGGGAAAAGATCAAAGACAGATTCAAGCCAGCCGGCTACTTGGCTTTTCGTACCCGTAGAATGGGCCCCGAGCAGCAGATTTTCATGGACCGACATCGCTAAGAACAGATTTGAATCTTCGGAAATGAAACTGATCCCTCTGCGGGTGATTTCGTTGGTCTTGCAGCCGCCGATAGACTGGCCCTCGAAATTGATTGTGCCGCCTGTGGGTCGGATCAGGCCGGTTATAGTACGGAGTGTCGTCGTCTTGCCGGAGCCATTGGGCCCCAGGAGGGCTACGAATTCACCTTCCAAAACGTTGAACGACACGTCCCGCAGAATTTGAAGGAAACCGTAGCCCGCATTCACCTTCTTCACTTCCAGTAAATTTCGATTCATGGCAAGTGAATCTTCTCATTCAACGAGATATTGATCACCCAGGTAAGAGTTCACCACATTGCGGTCACGTGTGATTTGCTCGGGCGTACCCTCTGCAATTTTTTGGCCGGCCTGCATGACCACTACCTGATCGCATAGTTGCATAATTAAGGGCATCAAATGTTCCACAACGATCAGCGTTACATCCCGGCGGCGAATTACGCGCAATAACTGCATCAAATCCAATAGCTCGCTTGACGTCAACCCGGCGCCGACCTCGTCAAGCAATAAAAGCTTTGGCTGATTAGCCAGAGCGCGGGCCAGGTCAAGCCGTTTCAGTTGAGCGGTGTTCAACTGCTTGGCGAAAGTATCCACGGGTAAGGGAAACTCTACAAGGTCTAGTGATTGGCGGGCGCGTTTCTCAGAGTCAGCCCTGTTACCAGACCGACTCCCGAAGACCGCAGATACCATCGCACTTTCAAGAGCAGTCATTTCTGGGAAGGCTTGCGGAATTTGGAAAGTACGAGACAGACCTCTCTTGCAAAGGACGTCGGGCCTGAGACCGGTCACGTCTTCATCAGCGAACCACACCGTACCCATATTTGGCCTATGCACTCCAGCGATTACATTGAGGAGCGTTGTTTTGCCGGCACCATTGGGTCCGATCAAACCGAGGATTTCGCCATCAGAGACACTCAAGGAAACTTGTCTAAGCGCACTCAAACCACCAAATGCTTTGCTTACGTTTTCAATTTTAAGGAGCATTTCATCGATTCAGTTCACCCCATCGTGAGCCCGTCAGGACTGAATCCTCCAGATCGATGCTCTAAAAGCGAAGATGCATGGCTTCGAATCGGGTCCATCTGTGCTTATCAGAGCCTACCGACTAGAATGAGGGAGGTAGGCAAAATTACGAAGGCTGACCTATCTGGGTATTTGCAGCTCTGCTTCTTTCCATGCCTCCGGCCAAACGATTTTGTCTTGACCATTCAAATACTGCCTGACGGGAAAAATGTATTCGCCTTCCCCCACCACTGGATCGGGCGCGGTCTCCCGAACGTACTTATATTCTTTCATTACGACACCATCCGCGTAAGTAAGCTTGCCGGTCATTAGCTCTTCGCGGCCCACTTTGTACAACGTATCTTTGTCAACCTTTCCGTATTCCTTCAGCGCTTGGTTCGCGATATTGATGAAGAAGTTCGTGTAGTCGTATGACAATCCTGCCGCCGTCGGGCTCGGCTTTAGATTCCACCTTTTCTCGAAGTTCGCGGCGAACTGCTTCGCCTTTGTTGACATCCAGCCTGGAATCTGGTCGAGCACATAGTTGGACGAATCGCCCGTGAGGCTATACCATTCACCCACCCACCCCAAGCCATCAGCAACAATTAACGCTCTTACGCCCACTTCTTTTGCCTGCTTGATGAAGGCGGAAATACCGGGCGGGGAGGTGCTGGTACCAGCAAGCAGGGCTATGTCTGCATTCTTGAACTTGTGCAGCAGCGGATAGTAATCGGTTTCGCTCAACGGGAAATACTCTTCGGCCGCGATCGTCCATGCTCGGTTCTTGAGCTGATCGCGGATGGCAGCGCCAAATGCCCTACCCCAATCCGTGTCCTCGCCCCAAATAGCGGCCTTCTTGCTCTTTGGCGTCCACACCCCCCGTTTGATCGCCTCTTCCAGCACGCTTACATACGAAACTGTCAGTTTCGACGGCATCGGCCAACCTTTCCCCATCCAGTAACTGTACTTTGCAAGGTCGGAATTATACTTTTCGTTTACCACGCCTGTGCCGGCCATTCCGAAGAAATGCGGTATCCTGTATCGAGCTGTGAGCTCCATGACTGCAACGGCGACCGAGCTGTGCCAATTGAGACAGCCAGCGTCAATCCTCTTGCGAATTACGGCTTCTTCGTAAGCAGTGGTCGCCTTTTGCGGGTCCGACTGAGAATCAATCCAAATTAAATCGACCGCGTAATCTCCAATTTTGTAATTGATCGCGTCAAATGCCATTAGTACCGAACCTCTGAATTCTGCACCTATACGCGCCGAAGGACCGGTAAAGGGACCCAGAATGCCTAAGTGTAAGACCTTTTTCTCCACTGGCGGTCGGCGCTCACATGCGACGCTCGCAGCTAGTGAAAGCGCCCAGAGCATTAACAACACGATTCCCCGTTTCTGAGATGCCGGAGGCTTGAGTGCGTACGGGCACATGTGGCTGCTGGATTCGCGCGAGAAAGTGGCTACCGGGTCGCTTCAGAAATTGTCTTCAGCGGCCTGCACGTGCCGCGTTTCACAAGAGTGGTACAGAGCGTGACTACGGGCAGTTTTATCGAGGGTTCTGAAAGCTTCTTATAAAGCTGGCTAATGAGTTCGCGCCCAATGGCATCGACATCAATCCGCACCGTAGTTAAAGGAGGAACGGTAAACGCGGCATAATCCTCATCGTCGTAGCCCACAAGGCTGATATCGCGCGGCACAGTCAAACCGCGGTCGTTGAGGGCCTTCCAGGCTCCTAAAGCAGTTTCATCATAACCGGCAAAAATGGCGGTGATCTCATTCGACTGCTCGAAGGCCACTTCCACACTCAGGTAGCCGTTGGAATAGAAGCTATCGGAAAGAGTTTTGGTCTGGGCAACCGGCTTCAGGTCGCTCTCGTTCATAGCTTGGAGGTAGCCTTTATAGAGGCCTGAGAACCAACTAAGTCCGGGATCGCCAACAAACAAAATGTTGCTGTGGCCAAGATCAATCAAGTAACGTGTGGCATCATAGGCTCCCCGATATCCATCAAACGCCACAGCATCGCCCCGAAGTTCCGGGCCACCGTAGTTATTGCCCAGAAGCACAAAAGAGATTCCCGCCTCTTCCAGAGCACTCAGTAAATTCGGATAAGTGAGGCCGGTGAGGATCACTCCAAGAACTGGCGTTACGCTTTTGTCTGGGAATGGGATCTCCAAAAACTGAGATATGTTTAAATCCTCTGGTAGAGTCTGAGGCGTGTACCGAAAAGTCCGAAATAACAGGAGATCCTCTTTTTGGCTGCACAAATTCTCTATCGCTTGCAAGACTTTTGAGTGAAAAGGGATGTGAAGTGCTCGGTTAGTCAAAATGAAATAGATAACGCGCTTGCAAGATTCCTGTAGCCGCCGCTTTCGGGAGCCCGGAAGATAGTTAAGTTCTGCGATAGCCTTCTGAACGCGCGAGACCAGTTCAGGGTGAACACCAGGGTAGTCATTGATTACACGAGAGACACTTGAGATGCTAGCGCCAGCTCGCCTGGCCACATCGAACATTGTCGCTTTTTTTCGTATCCGTTGATCGGCTTTCATCTCATTGTCGTACTCGGCGTTCGTGCCCACTCATCCAATTTTTTGAATATAGTCGATTTTACCGAATAAATCAAAATTGGAATGATTGTTTGATTTTTGGAAAGGATGGAGAAACTAATCACGCTTCTGCAGAATGATTGCATGAAAGAGGTCTGAGGAATTGACGATTTTACTTCAAGAATAACTCGTCTGGTCAGGCCAACTCAAGAATTTCTGCAGCCAGGCTCATCCCTTCCACACCTTTTCAAACAGCCGCAGTACATTGAGGCCGCAAATCTTTTGGACGTCTTCTTCCGAATAGGCGCGCTGGAGCAAGCCCGCGGTGATATTCGGCCACTCATCAGAACGAGTAATATCAGTCGGCAGCTTCAAAGGCAGAGTAAGAGGATAAACAGTCGAATCTTTGCGCTTGCCGGCCATCAGCCAGTGAAACCATTCCTCAGATTGATTTTCTGTGAAGTCGAGCCCGATCGCGACTTGATCGATACCGGCTACCTGCACCCAATGGTCAATCACATCGAGGAAGTCTTCCAGGGTGGAATCATATTCCCTCTTCAAAAAGGGTGGAAAGATGTTGGCCCCAACAACTCCTCCTTTGTCCACCAAAGATTTCACCTGCTCGTCGGTCTTGTTGCGGCAGTGCTCGCGCAAGGCCATCGGGTTCGCATGGCTAAACCAGACCGGCTGCTCAGAAACTTCAATGGCTTCCATTGTGGTTCGATACCCGACATGCGAGAGGTCGATGACCATTCCCAGACGGTTCATTTCCTTTACTAGGTCGACTCCGAATTGGCTGAGCCCGACGTCGTTGCGTTCATAGCAACCCGCCCCTGCGTAGTTCAAGTCGTTGTAGGTTATCTGAATCACACGCACGCCCAGTCGGTAAAACACTTCCACCAGATTCAGGTCGTCTTCGATGGGAGACGAGTTTTGGAAGCCGAAAATAATGCCGACACGATCTTCCCGTTTGGCAGCATGAATATCTTCAATGCAGGTCACTGGCCGGATCAACTTATGATAGGTGTCAAAGTCCCGGTAGAAGCAACCGATACTTTGCATGGTCTGTTTTGTCCCTTCCCATACAGCCAGACTGGCATTGATGGCCGTGACGCCCCCCTGGTGAAGATGGCGATACACCTCCGCGTCACTCCAACGGCTGATATTTAAGCCGTCGATGATGATGGAGCGTCGATGCAATTCAACTGCTGTCGCACTATGTTTCATTGATGCGTCTCTCAGACCGGCTCAGGACCCACGATGATTCGACAGCCTTCTCCAACTTTGTTAGCAGACGGAAGTTCCTCGCTTCGTGCCGTGGGCGGTTTATCGAAAGGCTTTCCCATGCAATCGCGTAAGAAGCCCAGTGCCCCTGCCATCGAGGCTTCCCAAATGATGTGTCCAGACGGTAGTTCTCCTTCAGCCGCCAGCGCCGAATTTTGCAACAACACGTCCAGATAACCTCTCTCAGGCTCCAGGCGGAGAATGCTGAAGCGCCCCCAGCCGCGCAGGCTCATCTCCTTCAAGTAACCCCTCACCGCCTCCTCCGGCGTACAGCCATGGACCTCACGAAACCGCCGACAAAAGGTGACCGCACCGTCATGACCAGCCTTTTCGAAGATCCTGCGGAATGCTTCGGTACCGGCAACAGCTTGTACCTCGCGAAGAATGTAGCGGAAGAAATGTCGTGGGAGAAGAATCATCTCCTGGCCATTAAGATACAAGTGGTCATTAGCGTGGATTTCTAAATGGGAACGCAGGATGTCAAAATCGCTACGACTGTCAACCATCTTTTACTCGGGCTCTTTGCAATCGCTACACTCTTTCTTAAATCTGCCGGGCGTACTTGTGGGCCTCCACGATGGCATGGTGCAAGGATCTGGGAGCATAACTATCTCCCACGTTGTAAAACTCGGTCACCTGTCCCTCTAAGGCGAGAGCCAGTTCGTCTACGGAACGTCCCCCAAACGAGTAAACGAGAACGTCCACATCAGTCCGTTCAATTTCGTTGCCGCCGTAATAATTGCGGAGGCGAATCGTGCCATTTTCTATCGCCCGTAGTTCCCAAGTAGCTTGCATCTTGCAACCTTTTGCGTAGAGTCGGGCGTAGACCGGAGGCTTATTGGTGGGACCGATATCCTCACCTACCGAATAATGTGGTGTGATGATCTCGACAACTCTCTTTTGATCAAGCAAAAACTCCGCCGCCGCCGTGCTTTCTTGCCCCCCCTGGTCATCTATTACCAACACACGATTGCCCGGTGGGATTTTACCCAGCAGGACATCCCAGGCTGAAACGGCATATTGACATTCGCTTAAACCGGGTATCGGGGGTACCAGGGGCACAGCGCCGGTGGCCACAAGCACAGCATCAGGGTTTTCGTTCAGTACCATCTGCACTGTGGCCTCCGCTCCCAAGCGAATATCGACTCCCAGCTTGCGAATCTGAATTTCCAGCCACCGGCCAACGCCATCATAGTCGGTGCGCTTGGGCGCCAGCTTGGCAATTTTAAGTTGTCCACCAAGTCGGTCGCTCTTTTCGAAAAGGACGACGTCGTGACCGCGCAGTCGAGCGACCCGAGCCGCTTCCATGCCCGCCGGCCCGCCGCCGACCACAACCACCCGTTTAATCGCCGCGGCTTTCGGCAGGTCGGCCCACTCTGCCTCATAACCAATGACCGGATTCTGAACACAGCCGATGGGTATACCCATGTACTGGCGATCGATACACCCTTCGTTGTAGCCCATGCACTGGCGGATGTCGTCCAGTCGACCCTCCCGAGCCTTCATCGGTAGGTAGGGATCTGCGATCAGAGCTCGCGTCATGGCGACGAGATCACCTTGTCCTTCCGCCAATACTCGCTCCGCAACTACCGGGTCATTAATCCGTCCGACCGCAATCACTGGCTGATTGACTACCTCGCGGATATTACCTGAGAGATAGCTAAAACAAGCCAGAGGAAAATTCATCGATGGAACGCAGGCAGCCTCAGCGGGCAGAGTCTCACCACTGCCCCCGATTACATTGAAATAGTCAATCATCCCATGGGCGCTGATTCGCTGGGCGATTTCGCACATGATCTGGTTATTCAGACCTCCTTCTACAAAATCGTCACCGGTGATTCGGATCCCGACGACAAAGTCGTCGCCGACCGCTTCCCGAACACGTTCAATCACCATAAACCCAAAACGCATTCGACCCTCTAAATCCCCTCCGAACTCGTCGTTACGAAAATTGCAGTTTGGTCCCCAAAATTGATCAATGAGATGACAGTGGGCTGCGGAAAGCTCTACTCCGTCGAAGCCGCCCTTCTTGACCCGGACGGCCGCATCGGCGAAAGCTTGAACAACCATTTCTATATCTTCGCGCCTCAATACCCCAGGGACCTCTCTATGATTCGGTTCCTTGACAGGAGAGGGGCCCACCAATCGCTGCCAGCTGAGATTGGAATGACCGCGGCGACCGCGATGAGTAATCTGTGCGAAGACTACCGCGCCGTATTCGTGCATGCTATCGGCGAAGCGCTGCAAATACGGGATGACACGATCGTCGTACATTTCGACTACTTTCCAGTCCAGAGCAGGAGACGTGGGGTGGATGCTAGAGGAACCGAAACAGATCAGCAGTCCGGCTCCCCCTTTGGCTTTCTCCACGTAGTAACGGCGTTCTCGTTCGGCGGGCATTCCATTCTCGGTGAAGACGGTAACATGGGCGGTGGAGACGATACGGTTCTTCACTGTCTTGCTTCTAATCTGTATAGGGGAAAAGAGGTATTCAAATTGATTGGGCATGGCATTGCTCCTTCTATCTAACTTCGAGCTATAAGTCCGGACGGCGGCTCAGATGAACTCATGATGCTTGAGAAAGCGGAAGAGCTGCTCACTCAGGTAGTCTGGGTTACCCTCCAGAACCGCCGAATTCTGACCTGATTGTTGAGGTTGCATCCCGCCCGCCATAATCATCTTGACTCGTTCGGCGGCCGACAAACTCGCGTCCGGCATGAACTTCTTTTTGACTCGAGCTCGGGGAGGAAGCTTTTTCTCTGAACTGGGCCACTGGGGGAGTTTTCTCGCCGGCAAATCGAGATCAGCGTGCCAAACTGGAATATCTTTACCACGAGCTTGCTCCAGTCGACGGAAGGAGACGTATTGTGATTCGGCAGCTTCAACCTTAAAGGTCAACACTGCCGGCAGCTCTACCTCGACGAGTTCCCCATGACCTCTATCCAGCTTCCGCTCAACGATGAGCTTTCCCTTGCTGCATTCCCTCAACCGGCCGGCCGACGTTACCTGGGGAAGGTCCAAGAGTTCTGCGATGAGCGGCCCTACCATGGCCGAAGAGTTGTCTAGAGTCTCATCTCCACAGCAAATCAAGTCGAATTTTGCACCGGACATGCGAGCTGCCAGTAGCAAAGCAGTCGACGGAGGGCCGATGTGTTCAGCAATGGGTGCCAGCCGTTCCACGACATCCGCCCCCCGCGCAAGAGCGAAGTACAGGGCTCCTTCCTGGACCGCGTCGCACACGCTGAAAACTTCCACTCGGCTGCCAGGCTGCTGGCTCCTAATGTTCAGCGCAATTTCCAGGGCGGCCCGGTCGGCAGGGTTGATCAATTTGATCGGTTCGGTTCCGAGTTGCACGATCTGACCGCTATCCGGGAACACTTGAAGGGGAAGTCTGCTATCCAGCACCTCTTTGACACAGACTGCAAGTTTCATCGTTCCATTGCCTCGCTCACCAATTCCGAGATATCCCTGACCCTAACCTGATCCTGATGCCCGGCGGTGACGCTTGCCGTCTCCAGCATGACCTTGCAAAACGGGCATGCAGTGGCAACGAGGTTAGCCCCGGTCTGCATTGCCTCAGCCAGCCGCAGACCTTCGACACGCTGGCGCCCGCTGCTCTCGAGCCACATCTGCCCGCCACCTCCGCCACAGCAAAACGATTGTCCACGGGAGCGCTTCATTTCTACCCGCTCAATCCCGGGTACGCTGTCGACGACTCTTCGCGGTGCATCGTATTCTCCGTTATGCCGCCCCAAATAGCAGGGATCGTGAAAAGTCACGACCCGTTCGGCAGGCGAGCGGCTGAGACGAATTTTCCCTTCCGCTATCAGTCGGCTCAACAGTTGAGAGTGATGAAGTACCTCGAACTTGCTCGAACTGCAGTCTCCCGACTGATACTCATTCTTGAAAGTGTTCATGCAGTGGGGACAATGAGTGACAATTTTCCGCACGCCGTGCCGGCGTAACGTCTCCAGATTCTTCTTCCTAAACTGCTGAAATAGCGCTTCCTCTCCAAGGCGACGCGCCGGATCCCCTGTGCAGCGCTCTTCGCTTCCAAGAACTGCAAAATCAACCTTGGTCTGACGCAGTATTTCAATCATGGAGCGACTGATAGACTGGGCGGCCGGTTCAAACGCTCCGGCACATCCTATCCAATAGATCCACTCAGGCTTGTGGCCGTCAGCGACACGTGGTAACCGGAGTGATTCACTCCAAGTCAGCCGCTGGTCTGGATGGTAATCCCACGGATTTTGGCGCGTCTGTAGGCCCTCCAAGCTGGCGCGCGCAGCCGGAGAAACTCTTCCCATGTCGACAAGCTGCCGCCTCAAATCGATGATTTTGTCGAAAACCTCGATGTCTACCGGGCATTCATAAACGCAAGCCCCGCAGGTAGTACAATCCCAGAGTTCCTGATCTGAGATTGTGTCCAGCGCTGAGGGCAAAGTGCCTCCAGCAAGAGTGGCTTGCCGGCTGACCAAGTCGGACAGTTTTAGAACGATCGCACGTGGGTCGAGTGCCTTGCCTGCCGCTGTGGCAGGACAAACCGATGTGCAGCGGCCACAAGTAGTGCAGGCGTCGGCGTCCAATAAATCTTTCCATGAAATATCAGGCACAGTGCCCGACGGCGGATTTTCAGAAGAGATTTCGTAAGGACGTAATGCTCCTGCAGGGCGCTCAGGACGAAGAGCCACGCTCAAAAGGGAGACCAACGTGTGGCGAAAAAAATAAACCGTCGCAAAACCGAAAAAGGTGATGGACAAGATGGCGTGGATTATCCAGGTGACTCGGTGAAAGAGCGTTAGCCTTTGGGCTTGAAAACCCGCCGCTCGTAACGCGAGAGCCAGCGGATATCCTATAATCGAGGCTTTTTCAAACTGCGGCAGATTTACTGCGATTCGCCAGGCCTCCACGAGGAAGCCCGTCACTCCTATCGCAATCATCAGGGCCAACATGGCGTCGATCCACGGCGAGGACTTCAAGCGCGCGCTCTTTCGAACATAGCGCCTATAAACAGCCATGCCCAGGCCTACCAGAAAAGCCGCACCTCCCAAATCAATCACAAAGGAGGATACGAGATAGAAAGTCCCATAGAAGAAGTGAAGAGGAGTTTGATGCTCGAGGAATACCAGAGTTGTTCCTATAAAAAGGACGATAAAACCCCAGAGAATTAGAAAATGCATGCTTGCTGCATAATGGTCGCGCGCCATTTTCCCGCGACCGGCGATCCATCCAACAATGTTCGCGACGGACCGCCCAAGGGACACTTCTCTATCTGCCGGTCGCCCGAGCTTCCAAACGCGATATCGTTTGCTGAGGCGCCAGGCCGCAACGATCAATCCTGAAAATGCACCCACATAGAGCACCACTTCCATCCAGGGAAGAACATTCCAATTGATCTGACGCGTAATCTCTTCCACTCTGATTCTTCCCTCAGACCTCAACGCTCTCGTTTTTTTCCGCAGACTTTTTCGCTTCCGCTTTATGCTTTCGGATGAGCTCTGTTAGCCTCGGCAGCACCTGATGCAGGTCTCCAACTACCCCTAGATGACTCAAGGAAAAAATAGGTGCCTGTTTGTCAATATTCACTGCCACAATTCTCTCGGAACTGCGCATTCCCATTAGGTGATGACTGGCTCCAGAAATCCCCACGGCCATATAGAGTTTCGGCGCCACGGTCTTTCCAGTCTGCCCAACCTGACGGGCATACTCAATCCAGCCCAAATCGACCACGACGCGACTGGCCCCTACGGCTGCGTTTAAAGCGTCGGCCAACTCCTGAATCACAGCGAAACCTTCGGTGCCGCCGACACCACGTCCGCCTGACACGATTCGTTGCGCCTCGCGAATATCTTGAGTCTTTGGATCTGCCGGCAGCTGTTGGATTACACGTACTCTGTCACTATGAAGTTCGACTGCGTGATGTTGCACAGTCAGCTCTGCAGGAGATCCTTCACGGCTGGGCGCATCTGCGACGCCCGGCTTCATGGTGACGATCAGCGGTATTTCGGCGGGCCAAACTGCTTGAACGTGGACGCGCCCACCATAGGTCACCCGCGTAATCTCTAGTCTGTCTTCTACTCCGCCCTTAAACGTCAGACAATGAGGCACATATCCCATGCTGAGACGTGCCGCAAGACGGGGACCAAGATCGCGGCCATTGGCAGTTGCCCCCAGCATGATAATTCGGGGGTTTAGATGCTTCATTAGGGACTCAAGCGCCTGCAAGTAAGTGCTCGTGGAGTATCTTTCCAGCCGGGGATGCTCGACTACATGCAGGCGTTCACGCAAATAGGGACGCAAACTACGGAATGCATTTGCAGAATTCATCGGGGAGGTGACTAACACGAGTTCGACCAGGCCATTCAGGAGAGTGGCTATTTTGCGAGCATCCCCGAGAAGTTCAAATGTAACCTTCTCGACATCGCCCCCGTTGCATTCGGCCAAAACCAGAACAAGAGGTCTGCTATTGTCACTGGCCAAACGCGAGTGAGACGCCGGGCCGGAAGGCAGAAGACCCATTGTTTAGCGGTGCTCCTGCGCAGCCACCTTGATGGGCTCAGGCTTCATGTATTTCTGAATTCGTTCCACATGGTCTAGAACGTGTCGTCGGAGTACTTGTCCACACTGCTCAGCGTTTCTGTGCGCCAGCGCTTCCAGGGCTTGTTTGAAATCATTGATTATTTCTGACAGAGAAGCACGTCCGTCTACGGACTGGCCCCAGAAAAGAACTGCCTGGCGACGAAGCAAAGCGAGGTGCGTAGCGAGAGTCTCATTTGCTGCTGCTCGATCCATGAATCGGTGAAACTCTGCGTCTCGCTGCATCCACTCCTTAGGGGTGAGACGGTGCCAGACGGGTTCCAGTGCCTGAAGCCAGCCTCTGAATTCGCCCAACAAGGGCTCAGTCCGATATTCCACCGCTCGCTGAGCGAGGCTTTCTTCCAGGACTAATCGCACTTCGGTGATTTCCCTGATCTTTTGGACCGATGCTTCAGCAACAAAAATCCCTCCCCTTGGGATGATCTTCACTAGTCCCTCCAATTTCAGGCGCGTAAATGCCTCACGAACCGGGGTTCTGCTCAATCGAAGGTCCCGAGCGATTTCCTGCTCATTCAGGCTTGCGCCCGGTGGATAATCTCCAAGTACTATTCGTTCAAGAAGAATGTCGTACGGAGTGTAGGGCATAAGTTCAGTGTATTTTATAGATATATTATAAGTCAATAAATGATCCGGTTTCGGCTAAAAGGACTCTGCCTGTTCCTGGAGCAAGCTCTGGATTACGGAAGAAAATCGGACCTACTCACAAGCTGAGTGATTGCGTCCTGCCCTTTTCAAAAAGCCCTCATTATCTCGCCATAAATTCGGCATGCCTGAACAACCTGCTCAAGGTTCACATATTCAACAGCACTGTGCGCTTGATCGATGTTTCCTGGCCCGAGAACGATACTCTGTATACCAGCCCGGTTCAGCTCGCTGGCGTCAGTTCCATAGGGCACACCCGAGATCCGTGCCCTGCCCAAAACCCGGTCCGATGCCTGTCGGGCGATTTGCACTATCTTTCCTCCTACTGGCGTTTCCATGGCGTGAACCTCCAGCATGGGCGGCTCCATCATCGCAGACAGATCTGGGTCATTTGCTTTGAGGCGGTCGAGCAGCTCGGAAAACTCAGCCCAGACGCTTTCCCGATCCTCACCCGGCAGAAGCCGCCGGTCGACCTCGATCACGGATGAATCAGGGACGGTATTGACCATGACACCTCCGGAGATTAAGCCGACATTAACAGTTGGAGAGCCCAGCAGCGGATGTTCCGTCTTGCGATAGCGAGGGACTAGTCGCGTCTCTATTTCCTGAATGATGCCGCTCATCTTTACGATCGCATTGATTCCCAGGTGGACCTTGGCACTGTGGGCCGCCCGGCCCAAAGTCCGGATCCGCCAGCGCAGGCAACCCTTGTGGGCGACCACAACGTCCAGATCGGTTGGCTCGGCGACGACAGCCGCGTCCGCGCGGATTCCGGAGCGGACTAGGAGAGCCACTCCGCCAAAGGCGTATTCCTCGTCTACGGTCGCGGCCAATATAATTGTGGCCGTAGCCGGCCTTCCCGATTCTCTCACTTGCCTCAGCGCGTAAAGCATACCGGCCAACCCGGCTTTCGTATCACAGGATCCTCTGCCATACATCACGCCATCGGCGATGTCCGGCCGGAAAGGGGGAATTGCCATTCCTTCAACTGAGGCCGTATCCACATGAGCTTCCAATAGCAGAATCCGTTGCGCATCGCGCCCCGGAAGAGTTGCGACGACGTTGGGCCGACCCGGAACTAACTCCTGGAGCTCGACCCGGATATCGAGACGATTCAGATAGTCTGCGATGAACTCCGTAATGGCCCGCTCTCCTGTACCGTCCTGGTAGTTGGGATTGACGCTGGGGATCGACACTAACTCGGCCAGCAGGTCGAATAGTTCTTCACGCTGTTTTTCTCGAAAGGGAACGCTGTTAGTTGCTATCTGCATCGTTCCTCATATTCGAACCGCAACCGCGTTTGAGCATTAAAGTATAAATGTTGAACTCAATTTTCAAGATTTATGATTTTTTTCCAACAGATTTAAAATTTGACGAAAAAATTCAGAAAAGTCTTGAGAGATTCAGACATGAAAATAATTACCTTAGTCTGGCTTGTTGTCCTCTGGACGGGATCCACCAGTTGAGACATGCTCAGCGGGTCAGCTTTGATTCTTTGAGACGACCGATCAGTGTGCCGCTAAAGCGGGAAGCCTTTTGGTCTTCGCCACCGGCGCCGTAAAAGATTCCATCGTGATGAAAAAATTTGATGTCCGCCAAAGGTAAGGGAAGGTTAGCGATCTTCTCATAGTTGTCACGTTCAACGTCGTAACGATACACATGGTCGAGGAACTGCTCAGAATACCCACCGAATAAATAGATGCTATCCTCCCCGACAGGCATAGCCCACCACGCTCGCGCAGCCACAGGCGTACGGTTCAACCGGGTCCAGCGGCCAGAGTCTGTATCAAAGCGGCAAGCGTCATCGAGGTTCTTTAAAGGCTCGCCTTTTTTTTGGCTCGCACCGCCGAAGATATAGATTGATTTTCCGAGTGCAGCCCCGGCGTGAATTAGGCGAGGAGGACCCGGTACTGGATCAATCGTTTGCCACTTTTTCTCTATTAAGTCGAAGTACCAAGCCTGAGTGCTCCCGGTGGTAAGGTCATTGACGTCGAGATTCCCCCCGAGAACATAGATCCTTTGCATTAGAGGCACTGCTGCAAAGTAGACCAAAGCAGCCGGCATTTCCCCGGCATGGACCCAGCGGTTTCCGGTCAATCGGTAGATATCTCGATAAATCTTTTTTTCGTCAGAGCCCCCCAGAAGGTACAGGTTTCCGTTCACTTCCACCATCTCGCCGTACGCAAGCGCTCTCGGCAAAGCGATCCATTGTGACCACTTGTTGGCGACGGGACCGTAAAAGTGCCCCTGATCGGTCCAGTATTTCTTTCCTTCCTTCCAGTAAGTTCCGCCCGCGATGACCAAACCACCGCTATACCAGGCTGCATAGTAGCCACCCCGTGGGAGCGGAAGGTCCGGCCCCCTGGACCACTGAATCAAAAATGAGGAAAACGGTGTCAGTCCGATAATAGTCCACATCGAGATCCGGCACAGAGCAACTAGTTTTACGATCGATCTCATAATTCCACTTATCGTTCCAGCCTTGTACTGATTCTCTTAGGTTTTCTCTTGCTTCTTATTTAAGTATCTCCCGAACTCGCCCGGCTGTTTTAGGGACATGGTCGTATTCGTCTGCTCGCTGATACCACGGTTGATGTAAGGTTTGCCAGGAAAGAACCCTCCTGACTGTGGCTGGCCTCGATCAGACATTCTTAAAATCCGCCGTTTATGCCGTTTATTATGCATATATTAGTAAATTGTTATCTGTATATTCTTGATATGACACTGACCGGAGCCGATGTACAATCTGAGTCTTGCGGAGCGCCGAATCGAGTTGAGGAATTTTCTCGGCCGTTACCCTCTCCAAAGATGGAAGTTGAACAAATCGAACTTTACCACGTCAGAATGCCGCTGGTTGATCCCTGGTTGACAGCCTACGGGAAGGACACAGCCGTCGAATCGGTGCTGGTGAGAATGTGTAGCTCCGGAATCGAAGGCTGGGGGGAAAGCAGCCCCCTCGCCGCGCCCTGCTACAGTCCAGAATTTGCCGGAGCGGTTTTCGTGGTTCTGCGAGACTGGTTGAGCCCACAGCTCGTCGGCCAGGATATTGTCTCCGGAGATCACTTGCAGGAGAAGTTGCAGATGTTTAAAGGGAACTATTTCGCAAAAGCTGCGCTGGATACCGCGTGGTGGGATCTTCATGCAAAATCACTCGGGCAGCCTCTTTATCGGGTGCTTGGAGGCGAACGCTGCAGCGTGGAGGCGGGAGACGATTTTGGAATCAGGAGTTCTGTCGAAGAACTTTTGCAGCTGGTGGGAGAGGCCATCGAGTCAAATGCTCCCCGGGTCAAGCTCAAGTACGCGCCAGGCTGGGATCTACCTGTGCTGCAAAGGGTGCGAGAAGCTTTCCCGGAAGCAACCTTTCATATCGACTGTAACAGTGGCTATCGACTTTCTGATACTCCCATGTTCGAAAATTTGGACGCGCTGCGCATGGCCATGTTTGAGCAGCCGCTGGGATTTGATGACCTTAACGACCACGCGGAGTTGCAGCAGAGGATCAAAACCCCCATTTGTCTTGATGAAAGTATCCGATCACTCGACCATGCTCGCCAGGCGATCGCTCTGGGCGCTTGCCGGTGGGTTAACATTAAGCCGGGTCGCGTAGGGGGCCTGACTTGGGCACTTAGGATACACGACCTTTTCCAAACCGCCTCGATCCCTTGCTGGGTGGGCGGGATGCTCGAGAGCTCGGTTGGCGCTCTGCATTGCCTCGCCCTGGCCACTCTGCCCAACTTTCGCTATCCCGCTGATATCTTTCCATTCACGAAATTTTATGCAGAAGATCTCGCTGATCCTCCTCTCGTT
>DASXTB010000085.1:0-7457 GCA_036505615.1 Acidobacteriota bacterium | reverse complement strand
CGGGCAGACCGGCTTCGCCTATCAGGATCTTTCCACCACGAACGATCCCGGCGGGAGGATGATCCAGTTGGTAGCGCGATTTAACTTCTAGCTCCGCTTCTGGAGCTGAGGCCCCGTCGTTCTGGCGGGGCCTTTTTTATTGCGGATTGCGGATTTGTCGAATGCGGAGTGATCTGATTGCGGATTGCGGAATTTGGAATGCGGAATGATTCCATTGCGGATTTCGGATTGCGGATTGATGCGAATGCGGATTGATGCGAATGCGGAATGATTCGAATGCCGAATGTAGAATTCGGAATGTGGAATGAAAGATGCCGTCTCCCCCAGGTTTCTGACATAATCTTCTTACTGATGACCGATGACTGATGACCAATGAGTAATAACTTTCGTTGTCGCAGCCTCGCGTTCTTCGCATTCCTGGCGGTGAGTTTTTTATTGGCCGCGAAATTCTGGGAATCGAAGCCCTACACGGAATGGAATGAGAAGGAAGCGCAGCAGGTGCTAAACAGTTCGCCCTGGGGAGAGACTCACACCATCGCCGATACCAGCCAGATGTTCTACCAGCCGACTCCCCGCACGGCGGCGCCTGGAGATGATCGCAGCATCAACCGTGAGGTCTACAGACATTTCCGTATTCGATGGATTTCCGCCAAGCCAGTACGGATGGCCATCAGCCGGCTCACGCTGCTGCGCGCGCAGAAGGCCGGGGCCGCCAGCCCAGAGCAGGAGCAGGACCTGAAGCGGTTTGTGGAAAGCACTTTTGCCGATCACATTGTTATCGGCATCGACTTTGAAACCAACGAACAAAAGTACAAAGGCGAACTCTTTTCGCTGTTCGCAGCCATGGCGATCGGAGACTTGAAGAACAACACCTACCTGGTGCGCGCATCCGACGGCGCCAAGAACTTCGTCTCCGAATATTACCCTCCCGGCAATAAGGGCCTGGGCGCCCAGTTTGTTTTTCCCCGCAACGTGAACGGTGAGCCGTTCATCACCCAAGCCAGCGGCAATGTCCGGCTGGTTGCCAATCTGCGCGACCAGTATTCATTTACCGTGGTGTTCAAGCCTAAGGAAATGGTTTTTAATGGCAAGCTGGAGTATTGAACGGCGAATGACGAATGCGGGATGTCGAATGCGGAATCCTGCCCTGGTCCGCAGGTCAACAGGTCAGCAATTCAGCAGGTCCAAGTCGAACGCAGTCAGGGCCGGAGCCGCGAGCGTCAGCGAGCGTGGGGAGAATTTGGGTTACATGAGAGGTGCCGTGAGTCAGACTAGCTCAAACATGAGCTCTCTCGTTTTGAGAAGCTGCAACCCAGCGCCGATTCAGCTTGGCAGCAAGCCCGCCCGATTCTCCCTACGCTCCCTCACGGTCGCGGCCCGGACGCTATGTATTGGCGCCCTGTTTCTGCTCCTGATTATCTCCACATTCGGCTTCGCTCAAAACAAGCCCTCCGAAGAGCTGGAGAAATACTTCAAGAAATGGTTGAACGAGGATGTGGTCTACATCATCACGCCCGAGGAACGGGAAACTTTCCTGAAGCTCGTGACCCCGGAGGAAAGGGAAAATTTCATTGAGCAGTTTTGGCTGCGCCGCGATCCGGACCCTTCCACCGCGGTCAACGAATTCAAAGAAGAACACTACCGGCGACTGGCATACGTCAACGATCACTTTCATTCAGGCGTGCCCGGTTGGAAAACCGACCGGGGCCGGATCTATATACGCTTTGGCCAGCCCGATTCGGTTCAACGCTCAAGCTCCGGAGAGACCTATGTCCGCCCCATGAGCGAGGGCGGAGGGATCACCAAGACTTTTCCATTTGAGATCTGGCGTTACCGGGATATCGAAGGAGTAGGGCCCGATATAGAGCTGGAATTTGTAGATACCACGCTCAGCAACGAATACCGGCTGACGATTGATCCCCAGGAAAAAGACATGTTGTTCTACGTCGGCGGCGGCAAGACCGAGTACGAACAACTGGGAATGGAGAGCCGCTGGCTGCGCAACACACGCCGCGGCCTGGCCACTACTTACCCGGGTGCGGCCAAGGATCTTCCTTTCGAGAAGCTGGCGCTGCTGGGAAAGTTGGATCGTCCCCAACCGCTCCGATTTGAAAACCTGCGCGCGCTGGTCACCACTCATATCACTTACCAGCAGCTCCCCATTCGAGTGCGGCCCGATTACATTCGCATGGACAACAGTTCAGCGGTGGCTCTATTGAACGTAGAGTTGGATGACAGAATTTCCCCGGTATCCGTGCCCGTCAACACCCAGCGTCCGGCGAATGAACAAGCAGCAGGCGACCGGTCGCAACCGAGGGAGATTCAAATCTACGGGCGCATCCAGAATATCAGCGGCCGGTCCCTGCAGGAGTTTGACGCTTCGGTCAAGCCAGGCGGGGAATCAGGCGGATTGCTGCTTTACCAAAGGCCGATTACTTTGCCGCCCGGCACTTACAAGTTGAGTCTAGTTGTCCGGGAGACAAGTACCGAGCGCACCGCAACGCAGGAAGAGCGCCTGGAGATACCGCGGCCGCCCACCGCGCTTTCGCTCAGCCCCCTGATTCTTGCCGAAGAAATTTCTCCGGTGCAGACACTGGCCGACACGCCACGACCGTTCGAACTTGGAGACTTGCGCGTCGTTCCCAGACTGGATACTCACTTTCGCGCCGGCGAGGTGATGAAGCTCTATTTCCAGGCTTACAACTTCCAAACCGATGAAAAGGCACAGCAGCCCTCTCTTTCGGTTACCTACTACGTGCTGAAAAACGGAAAACAAGTGAAGCGCTTTTCGGATCCGTCGGGCGCTTCCATGCAATCGGCTTCGCTCAGGCGCGCCGTCTTCGCTTCAGGCGTGAATCTGAAACTGCTTGATCCGGGGAGCTACCGGCTGGTTGTCCGGATCAAAGACAAGCTTTCCGGCAAAGAGGCCGGCGCTAGTATGGAGTTTTCCGTAGGCTCGTAAAAACGAGCGTGCAGTGGCCAGGGCCACAACCGAACCAAAAGCCGATCACGGCTACATGACGGGATAGCCTCGTTGATTGTTAATTTGGATGGACCCCGTACGAACGTGCGGGGCTCGGGGATTGGACATTTTGTAGAGACGGCCCGGTGGGCCGTCTCTCGATGGCGCGCCGTAGGCGCGGGGAAAGGCTCTGGCGTCGAGCCCGGCGCAACCACCTCTGTACGGGCGACCCTGTGTGGTCGCCCGTTTTCCAAATAAGGGCGCACACGTCCGGGCGGCCACGCAGGGCCGCCCCTACAACCAATTAGATTTTTCCACACGTTCTCACGTGCGGGGCTCTGACGTTTTACCGCGATACTACCAATGCACACGGAAGCCGAGCTGCAAAAGCCGTGTGTTGGTGATACGACCGCGCGCTTCGTCAAGATCAGTCGCTTTACGCCCTGCCGGAGCATTCTGATAGTCGAAATTTAAGGCGCCGAACCTCCCCGTCAGCCCACCATAAGTTCCAACCGGGGCGTGGTTGAACAGATTGAACACATCGAAGAACGGTTCCAATTTCCAGGTTTCATGATTCTTGTCCACGTTAATGGGCCGCGAAATCCGCAGATCTGTGAAGAACAAATTGTGAAATGGATTGGGGTTGCCCTCTGGAATAAGCGGGATCGTGGGGATCACCGCGCCCAGCTTACGCAACTGCGCTTCGGTAAAAAGGCCCGCAGCAACCAGCGCTTGTCCGTGGGGCGTCAGCTTGCCCGCATAGTTGGCATTGAAGGCCTGAATAATCTTGTTCAGCTCGGAAAAGCTCTTCACGCTGCGGCCATATTGGCCTAATCGCATACCGGGCAGAATATCACCTCGCGGCGTGGTTCCGGCACCTCCGTCACCGTTAATATCCGTACCGAAGAAACCCTGCGTCCCGGAGATTGCGCCACCCAAATTGGGTACCGTCAGAGTGATGGGCGGAGCGGTTTGGAAAGCCCAGATACTACTCAGGTGAATTCCTCCCAGAACCTCCAGGCGCGATCCAATTCTCAAATTGCTCGTTCGATCGAGACCATTGGGGCCGAAAGTGTCGTGATTGTTGGGATTGTCGTTGTCCAAGGGTCCAGCCAGAAACTCGGCGCGATTGACGCCGGCGCTCACCTGGCTACGGCTGAGAGCGTAGCCGACGGTATAGCCTCCGCCTGTTATCGGACCCCAGTGTCTCAAGTCGCCCCGCAGTTGCACCAGGAGCCCCTGATATAAAGTGAATCCCCCGGGAGCCATGAAGCGCGCCCGAGTGAAGTTAATGGGAGTCGCTGCATTGGGCGTGATTCCTTGATAGATCGAGTCGCTGATCAATCCAAAGGCGCTAATGGTCCTGGTTGGATTAGCGGCGAGCCACTGGTCGACAGTCAAGCCGCCCAGCACGCTGTTTACCCTGGCACGCGCCGCGGCTACATTCAGCGTACTGGCAGCACGCCGGCGTTCGAAGTCTTTCAAGAAAAACGGCAGGCCGATGCCGTGATTGCGCACATAGTCAACGGTCAAAACCGTGCCAGGCCGGAGTTCTCTCTGGAATCCGATATTGAACTGGAGAGCATAGGGAATCTTGAACTGATCGCCGGGCACCATCCCGCCAAAAAGCGCCCCTCCACCATTAGTAATCTCGAACAGGCTTTTTCCGCTGGGGTTGAATTTGTAATTGGTGTAAGCGTTGTTGAGCGCGACATGGATCTGGCCAATATAATCCACTACGTTACGGATGGGCTGTCCGATCAGATCCTCATAGTTGCCATCTGGATGTTTACCGTCGATGTTGATCGGCGTTCCGTCAGGGCCTGTAACCGAGGAGATGTCATAACTGTCCGGCCCAATGCCTGGCGGGATCAACTGATACTGGTCAAACAGCAGGTTATTGAAGATGTTCATCTCGTACGCCAGATAGGCGCCACCGCGGATAGACATCTTGCCCTGACTAGTGGGATCCCAAGCAAAGCCAAAGGAAGGGCCAAATTTATTCTTGGGAAACTTCGGAGTGTTCGACGCGCCTTTGATCCAGACGTCCAAAATGGCCGGACGTTTGATCTTTGATTCATCATTGAAATAGCCGGAGTCGTATTCCCATCGCGTTCCAAAATTAAAGGTCAGGTTGCGGCGTGCTTTCCAACTGTCTCCGGCGTACCAGGCAAAACGAGTGTTATATTTTCCGCCGTAAGGCAAATTATGGGCCGGCGCGATGGTAAAAAAACCGGAATTCGGCCCCGTCGAGAAGCCTTCCAACGGATATTCCAGCGGATCCTGCAAATTGCCACCCCGCTTCCTCACTTGTTCGATTGTTGATGCATCATATGTGCCGCCTATGGAGAGCGGCCCTGCAAAGTTGGCAAAACCTCCAAGAATGATGCGGTTGACTTCGATACCGTAACGGAACGTGTGCTGGCGCCAAACATAACTTCCATCCCACTTGTTCTGATAGTTATCTTGATACGTTGCCTGCGGAGCCAGACCATTTGGACCAAGACCAAAAGGCCCTACACCCAGGAAATAGGGAAGTCCAAAGGAGGTGCGCGGGAATTTCAGCTTCAGTTCCTGCGATTCGATTCGATTGTTGAAGTTGACGTATCCAAAACGATAGGAATTCGTCCAATGCGGCTTTGAAATATCCAAGCCGACGGTGTGCACGTTGGTCCAGTCGACGTTCTGGAACGGGGATGCGCCGTTTCCCCCAGTGGCCAGGTTTTGATCGTGGCTAAAACTGTAAAGAAGGCGCACGGCCGGACTTACGTTCCAATCCAAACGCTCGTGAGCCAAACGAATATCGACTGGAAATCCGGTGGTGGTCGTCAATTGTGGAAACTCCGGCACATCCAATACGTTTACCGATTCCTGCCAGGTGCGCTCGCCGGTGGAGGACCAAAACAGTTTGTCCTTGAAGAAAGGTCCACCTACTGAATAACCGGCCTGGTGACGGTGGAAGGGCTCGACATTCGGATTGAAATTCAGGCGCGCTCCCATGTCTTGATTGCGGAACTGATAGAACGCGCCGCCGTGGATATCGTTGCCTCCGGATTTGGTAATAATGCTGACAGCGCCTGAAGAAGTGAGCGAGGTGGAAAGGTCCAATGAAGACTGGCTAAGCTGAAATTCCTGCACCGCCTCGGCAGATATATTTGCCGTCGTTGTGCCAACGGTTTCATCCGTGACATCGATGCCGTCTATCTGTACTCTTGTCCCGGTTCCCGAACGCCCCAGCATCCCCACCGTTCGATAGGCAGTGGCTTTCGTTGGGTCTATCGATTCGCCATCGCGAATGATGACACCCGGCGCGAGCGCGGCCAAATCCAGAAAATTGCGCCCGTTCAGCGGCAATTGACTGATCTGTGCGGCGTTGATGATCGTGTCTACAGTTTGCCTCACGGTGTCGACTTGTACCGAACTGGCGATCACCTCTACCGTCTGCTCGGGACGTCCGACCTGCAATTGAACGCTGCCGTTGGCCACTTGACCTGCTGAAACCACCAGATTGTCCAGCACCTCCGTGGCAAAGGCCGGCAACTCCACTTTGACGCTGTAAATTCCAGGCAGGAGCAGCGAGACTGAGTATTGCCCCAGGTCATTGGAAACGAGCGAAACCGTCTTGCCTGTCGCTTTCTCCGTGATAGTGATTTGAGCTCCGGGCAATACTGCTTTGGAGGGATCTGTGATAGTGCCCGAAATCGAGCCCGTAGGAGTCTGGCCCAAGGCCACCGGCGCAATCAGCACGGTCAAAACAAGAACAAGGACCCATCTACAAGAGACAACTATTCTCGACATAACACCTCCCATTAAAGTGCCATCTTGGATAAGACCAAATATGTTATTTATTAAATTTCCTTTAGATTTTCGTTTCAGGGCCGAGATCCTTGGCTGGCAGCCCTGGAAATAGGTGAGGCGGTGGATAATCATGTTGTTACCGACGGCGAAGAAACTACCCGACCGTACCTCGCAGCAATATAAGGCGAAAAACCGCCCGCAACAACCAAAAACTTCCAATCTCGGATTCCGCCTCTTCTTACTGAAACATGAGGCAGAATAAAGCCCAGGGCTACGCAAGCTCCGCCCTGGGCTTTATTCTGCCGCCCGCCCCTAAAAACGGGCCGGGCTGGTTTCAGTAGCCTGATCGGCCGTCCCAGGGTCCGTCCCGAGCGCTAGTCCGCTACGCGATCTTAGAAAGTGTAGAAACTCTAGAGGACTGCGCAGCGCAGCCCTGGGCCACATTCTGACCGCCCCGTCTGCGGCGGGCTCTCGGGTTTGGACATTTTGGAGAGACGGCCGGTGGGCCGTCTCGCGCGCAATCTTTCATCGTGCAGGAGACGCCCCACGGGGCGTCTCTCCAATGGCGCCGCTTGGCGGCGCCTCGCCCGCCTGCGGCGGACTTCTACTCAAACGCGGGGATTCCGGTGATTTCCTGTCCCAGGATCAACGTATGTATGTCGTGCGTTCCTTCGTAGGTCTTGACCGACTCCAAATT
>DASXTB010000084.1:0-9580 GCA_036505615.1 Acidobacteriota bacterium | reverse complement strand
GAGTGAAGAGCTTGTGCACGCGTGTTTTTTTTGTGAGCGTCTAAAAACTATGAACCACCGGGGACACTGGGAACACGGGGAATTTAATGATTCTTTATCGATAAGATTTACGCCAAAGGATTTACCGCCAATTTTGAAAGCCCTTGGTCCCCGTGTTCCCGGCGTCGCAATTTGGCGCAGGCCCAGCCAAATGGCATCTTGTGTGACTTGTAACTGGTAACTTCTAACTTGCCACTTGTATGGCTCTCTGGCTTATCAGCATTCAACAGTTTCGAATCCACTGGCTGAAGAACCTGCTCACCACCTTTGGAATTATTCTGGGCGTGGCCGTTTTTTTTGCGATGAGAACCGCCAACCAGTCGCTTCAAGAGGAATTTAGAAAGACTATCGATAAGATTGCGGGCAAAGCGCAGTTGCAGGTCGTGGGAGGAGACGTCGGTATGCCGGAACCCTTCCTCGAACAGGTGCAATCGACCGAGGGCGTCGAATTCGCCGTTCCCGTGGTGGAAGCAGTTGTGCAGACACAAATTCGAGGCGAGGGGAACCTTCTGATCCTGGGTGTTGACTTCACTGGTGACAACCGCTTGCGGGATTACCATATCGAAGACGAATCCCAGACGGAAATCGAAGACCCGCTCGTCTTTCTAGCCCAGCCCGACTCTATTTGCCTGACTAGAGATTTTGCCCAGCGCAACAGTCTGAAGCTAGGAAGCACCATCGAACTGGATGCTGCACTGGGCCGAAAGCGTTTTGTCGTTCGGGGCCTGATTTCTCCGGGCCACCTCGCCTCTGCTTTCGGCGGCAATATCGCTGTGATGGATATCTATGCTGCGCAATTCATGCTGAACCGCGGACAGAAATTCGACCGCATTGATATCGCCCTCTCTCCCGGCCAAGAGATAGAAGACGTACGGAGGAGACTGCAGAAAAAATTGCCCGCGGGATTCAAAATTCAGACACCGGACCAACGCGGCAAGCAGATCGAAAACCTGACTTCCGCCTTTACGCTAGGACTGTTTATCAGCAGTTTGATTGCGATGCTGGTCGGCGTCTTTCTGATTTTCAACTCATTCGCGGTGGCTGTCACCCGACGCCGCAAGGACATCGGCATCCTGCGCGCCTTGGGCGCTACCCGACGGCAGGTCCAAAATCTGTTTCTAGTGGAGGCACTTCTGCTGGGAGTCGTGGGGTCGGCAGCGGGGGCGTTGCTGGGCTGGGCGGGCGCATGGGCGGTAATTTCATTCATGGATCGGGTTATCCAGGGTTCTTACAATGTGAGTGTCCACACCACAAGCATTCGAACGGAACCGTTGTTCATCGGTGCCGCTCTCATGCTCGGGATTTGCGCTTCCCTTCTGGGGGCTTTTATTCCCGCCCGGGCAGCCGCCACAGTCGACCCGGCGCTGGCTCTGCAAAAGGGTAAGCATCAGACTCTGCTTGCGGGAGAATCCCGGTGGCGCCGTATTTTTGCCGTGGCCATTCTGCTTTTGGCTCTGCTGTTGACGCTCTTCCCTCTGCATCACTCCAGGATTGCTGAATACGTGCAATTCGCGCTGGTTTTCATCGGGCTTGCTCTGCTCGTTCCCTCCATGGCGCACTGGCTATCACTGGCGTTGCGCGCTCCGCTGAGTCGGCTGTTTGGCGTGGAAGGAACCTTGGCGTGTGATAGCCTCATTCAAGCGCCGCGGCGCACATCTTCAACGGTTGCAGCGCTACTGTTCAGCCTGGCTTTTGTGGTATCCAACAGCACCTTCACCGCCAGCATTAAGCAATCGATGCTGAACTGGATGACGCAGACTGTTAACGCTCAGATGTTTGTAACTAGCAGCGAGAATCTAGCTTCCCGCGTCGTTCACTTTCCGGCTTCCATGAAGTCCGCGCTGGCAGGGATTCCGGGTGTCCGCCAAGTCGATTCCGTTCGCCTGATAAACCATGATTATCGTGGAAACCCGATTCTTATTTTCAGCATCGAAATGCCCCAATTCTTCCGCCGCGCCAGGTTCATCCTCAAAGAGGGCGACAAAGAGATTATTCCCAGAGCGCTGGCAGATCAGAACACCGTGATCGTTTCGGAGAATTTCTCCATCCTTTACAAAGTCCACCTGGGTGACGCGCTGGAGCTGGATACCCCTTCGGGAACGGCCTCCCTGCGCGTGGTGGGGGTCATGGAGGACTACTCTTCCGATAAAGGCTCGCTTGCCATGGATCGGCAGAATTACATACGCCTTTGGAAAGACGATACCGTGGATACATTCGATCTGATGCTGGCGCCGGGAGCGCGACCGGAGGAAGTAAAGCGAGAGATCCTCTCCAGGTTTGTCGGACAAGAAAGGCTTTTCGTCTTCACCAATGATGAATTTCGCCGCAAGATCCTGGCCCTTATCGACCAGTTCTTCGCGCTCACCTCGGTTCAAATCATCGTGGCCATCAGCGTGGCGGTGCTGGGGATCATTAACACGCTATTTATTTCCATATCCGACCGGAGGCGGGATATCGGAATTCTCAAAGTGATCGGGGGACTGCAGTATCAAATTCGAAAGCTCATCCTTCTTGAGGCCTGCTGCATCGCTCTGATCGCTACAGTTTTGGGGACAATGGCGGGAGCCTATCTGGGTTATTTCAGCAATCGGACCCTCGCATTAACCTTCTCGGGATGGTGGATCCCTTATTACTTTGACTGGAGGACAGCGCTGCTCTTGTTTCCGACCATGATGCTAGTGGGCGTATTGGCCGCCTGGTACCCGGCCCAGACTGCCATCAGATTGCCGCTGATTGATGCGCTCGGTTATGAATAAGCGGGACCAAACGAGATTTATTTCTATTGTTGTCTTAGTGTGTTTGTGGCTCACCGGGTCCTCCTCGGCTTATCCCGATTCCGCCTACGAAATTATGCAGAAAGTCGACCGTCAGGTCCGCACTTCCAGCGACCAACACAACGGAAGTCTCGAAGTGTACGACCGCAACGGTAAAATGCTGAAAAAATCATGGCGGTCCCGGCGCAAGGGTTTTGGCGGCGACAGCAAGATTTTGGTTCGCTTCACCAGTCCCCCGGAGGTAAAGGGAGTGGGACTGCTTATCATCGGCCACGGAAGAGGCCCCTCTGATCAGTGGCTCTATACCCCTGCTATCAAGCGCGAACGGCGCATTGCTCCGCAGGACAGATCGGTCCGCTTTCTTGGCACAGATTTCTCGTACGAGGACATGGAGTTGCGAGATGTCGATGACAGCGAATACCAGCTTGTAGGAGCCGAGAAACTGGAAAACCAGGACTGTTATAAGATCAAAGCCATTCCGAAACTGGAAACGAAGTCGCAGTATTCCTATTTTTACGTGTGGGTGAATCGCGACAATTTCACGCTGGCAATGGCTGAATTCTACAAAAACAATGAACTGGCGAAGATAATGGCATATCGCAGTCTGGAAAGGATTCAAGACGTATGGACGGCGCGCGAGTTGGAAATGAAAGACGTGAAGCGCGGGAGCCGCACCGTAATTCGCCTCGCTGACGTGGAGTACAACAGGCCGTTTTCCGACGATTTGTTTACGCTTCGCGCATTGCGCGAAGAGTTTTAGACGGATTATTCATGGCGAACTTCGTTTCAATAGGTTAGCGAAGGCAGAAGGCGGAACGCAGAAGGCAGAAAGAACGATAAACAAAATTCAACGTTTTTGGTAAATAATCTTCAAGAGCTTGAGACTTAAATTTCCACTGTTCATACTCCTTACCGCTGCTTACACAAATGGTCAGCCGGCCCGCTGGGAGTTCCAGGGGTTTTGGGAAAACCGCGGTTATTTATACTTCCGGGTCCCGCACCAGGAGGACTCACGTGCAGAAGGAGACAGCCACGTTCAGTGGAAAACGCATTTCAAGCTAAAACACTTTTCCTGCACGGCAACACCTGAGTTGTGGATCGACAGCCGGCATCAGATAGACCGTCGATCGGCGAGCCTGTCAGATAGAACGGATCAGAGACCTGCCCTGGGGTTCAGCGAGTTGTATCTGGACGTACCGGTGGGAAATTTGGATCTGCGCATCGGCAAGCAACAGATAATATGGGGCCGTGCCGACGGCTGGAATCCGACGGACAATGTAACTTCCTTTGACTACCTGGACCTGATCGACAATGAGAGGCTAGGCACGACCGCTGTCCGGGTTCGACGATACTTCGGTTCCTCCAGTTTGGACCTCGTTTGGACTCCATTGTTTACTCCTACGCGGTTGCCTCTACTGCATGGCCGCTGGTTTCCTTTACCTCAGGGGCTTCCCACATTTCCCGTTGCTTTTCGATCGAGCGTCCGCCTTCCACCCAGCACGTTTGCAAACTCCCAATTCGCGGCCCGTTGGGACCGGACGCAGCAAGGCTGGGACTATTCGCTTTCTTACTTCAAGGGATGGAACGACCTTGCTGCCTTTACACCGACTCTCTCCAACTTCACGCCGCTCCCGTCGCCTTCTCGACCCGTCACAGTGGATCTAGCCAGGAGCTTTCGAAGACTTGAGGTAATGGGCGGCGATTTTGCCGCTACCCCCCACGGGATAGGCGTGCGGGGAGAAATGGCATTTTTTCGCCCGGAGAGCAAGGAGAACGATTCCGCCCTGGTAGATGACCGCAATTATATGCAATACGCTCTGGGCGCCGACAAGCACTACGGTGAATGGTTCCTGCTGGGTGAAATATTGGGCGATAGCTCTTTCGGTCATTCCCAATCCAATTCTCAGGCTGGAAGGTTTCGTTTTCCGGATCGAGGCCTGGGTCATTCTCTGCTGGGGAGGGTTGAACGAACCATCAATCCCTGGAGCAGCTTTCGCGTCACGACTATAATTCGTTTTTCCGGCCATGGCTTCCTTCTGCAGCCTGCTTATCAGTATCAGGTTTCACAGGCCTGGAAAGCAGAGGCGGGCATCTTGATTCTGGGTGGCAATAGTGATGATTTCTTGGGTCAATATCGCGACAATACCCGGCTGTACGTTAAACTGAGGAAAAGCTTCTGAAAAAAGCGGGTGTTGGGGGTGATGTTGGGTCTTAGGTCTTGGGTGTTAGGTACTAGATTGGCTGGGAACTGGGAACTGGGAACTGACAACTAACTGGGAGGTACCCAATGCAACACGCTGAAGCATTCTTGAAACTTGTCAACGAGGCCAAGGCCCGTATCAAGCAGACAAACGCAGACGAAGTTGCTCGTCGCCTTCAGGCTGGTGATAAGCTGACAATTATCGATGTCAGAGAAGACAACGAGTGGCAGCAGGGGCATGTGAAGGACGCAATCCACCTAGGCAAGGGGGTCATCGAGCGCGATGTCGAATCGAGATTCCCGGACAAAAACCAGGAGCTGATCCTGTATTGCGGGGGTGGTTTTCGATCAGCGCTGGCTGCCGACGCACTCCGTCAGATGGGTTACAAGCGGGCGATTTCCATGGATGGCGGTTGGAAGGCCTGGAAGGAAAAACATCTGCCTATCGAAGCCTAGGAATATGGCCGCGAATGAACGGTATCAGCTCTCCGTGATCAGCTCTCAGGTAGTGGTCCTTTCAGCTACCGACCGCTGGTAGCTGAAAGCTGATTGCTGAAGGCTGAAAGCTCAGAGCTGAGCGCTGGTGGCGCCGATTAGCGTTCATTCGCGGCCAAAATTACTCGCCCACGTTTTCGTCGCGGCGCTGCCGCGTTGTGGTATGATGCGCCCACTTCCCAAACTCCAGGAGACGCGATGGCGGATAAGCTTCGATTTATACTTTTTCCGATTGTTCTGCTTTTGATTTCATTTGTGGGCAGGCTCGTCATGGGAACCAGAGGCGTTCCTTACGAGACCGCCAATCGCGTCTTTTCCATGGTCATTCTTCAGACCCATCTGGCACTGATTTGGGGAGCGCTTTCAAAAAAATACAAGGGGTACGGAATTGGCGGCGCCATGCTGGTCGGTCTGCTTATTGGCTTGACCAGCCAGATTCTGATCTTGCTCGGGACCGTAGGCTCATACTTGCTGCACACTCACACGTACTTTAATTATCCTGAAGCACTGAATGTCCCTGCCTACGTCGGAGGACGCCGGGCGGTTAGTATCCGGCTGGTCGGCCTCGTTGTTAACGGCCTGATAGCAATCGTGGTGTCAGCCATTGGTTACGCTCTGGCCGGACTGCTTCCGTCCAAAGAGCAGAAAACGTAGCTGATTGCGGATTTCCGAATGCGGATTTCGGATTTTCTCGCGTTTCCATTGAGGGAGTTGTCTTATGAATCTGCGACGACTATTTGTTCTGATCTTAACCGTCATTTCAGTCCTCTTCGTCGCCAGCCGGCTGCATGTGGCTGTGGCCGAGAAGCCGATCCAGGAGCACCATCACCCGATGCCCTCGGTTTCCGTCCCTCTTCAACCGCTGGCGCAGCAAGTGCGGCAGATCGAGGCTGCGTTGGATTACCTGGGCCAGCCTCTTTCAATTGCTGATCATCAGCGGATAAACGAAGCAGTTGCAAATCCAGATGAAAAAGCGGCCGTCTCGCAGCTGCAGGAAATTCTCGACAAGTATGCACTCGCAGTGGTTGAGATTAATCCCGAGAGCCGAGTTAAAGTAAACCAGGGAGCTGCCAAACCTGAACTGGTTGAGGGTGGAACACGGCTTTTCCTGGTTAAGATCTTAAACCAGGCCGGAGTGACCGCTCCGCTTTCGGTGCAGAGCCCCAACAGCGGCCGCGTCTACGTTCCTTCTAGAGGCGACCCGGAACCATCCTCTGTTCTGACATTCGCCGACGTTTCCGAGCGATGGGCCGATATCTCCATCTATAACAGACCGCCCATGCGCGAGCGCCTCTCGGGCCTTGGCCTGGAGTATCAAATACTGCAAGTATCCAGCCGCGATAAAGGGGAGCGCTCCGCACAACTCAGTTTCTCAGTCGGGCAGGGAACACAGGACATTGGATTTCGCAATGATGTTTTGATCCTCTTTGACGCGCTTCCTGCGCGCGCGGTCACGCTTCGAGTGCGAGACGAGAACGGGAAACCGGCTGTCGCTTCCTTTGTATTCCGCGATCGGCTCACTCGAATCTACCCCAATCCATCGAAGCGCCTGGCGCCAGACTTCCCTTTTCAACCACAGGTTTATCGTGCCGACGGGGAGACAGTCCGCCTGCCCGACGGCTCGTATACTGTGACCTGCTCGCGCGGCCCTGAGTATCTGGCGCAGACACGGGAGTTCTCTGTGGCTGAGAAGGGCCCCGCGGAGCTGTCCTTCCAACTGAAGAGATGGATTGATCCGTCTAAGCTCGGCTGGTATTCCGGAGATCATCACATTCACGCCGCCGGCTGCTCTCACTACCAGAATCCGACTCAAGGAGTCTTGCCCAAAGACATGTGGAGTCAAATTCAGGGAGAAGCGCTCAATGTGGGATGCGTCCTCACCTGGGGTCCCTGCTACTATTACCAGAAGCAATTCTTCAGCGGGCAGGACAACCCGCTTTCCACACCGGATCAACTAATCCACTACGATCTGGAAGTCTCTGGATTTCCATCCAGCCATGCAGGTCATCTGGTCTTTCTTGGACTCAAAGAGCAGGACTATCCGGGCGCCAAGCGGATCGAGGAGTGGCCGACCTGGGACTTGCCCTTGCTGCGCTGGGCCAGGTCGCAAGGCGCGGTAGTCGGATTCGCCCATTCAGGCTGGGGCCTGGAGGTGAAGGGTAACGATCTTCCCAACTACGAAATCCCGGGGTTTGATGGCATCGGCGCAAACGAGTACATCGCAGACGTGGCACATCCTGACAGTGTCGATTTCATCTCTGCCGCCGATACGCCTTACCTTTGGGAGATGAACATCTGGTATCACACTCTCAACGTCGGGTTCCGGACTCGAATCAGCGGCGAGACTGATTTTCCCTGCATTACCGACGATCGCGTGGGTCAGGGGCGCGCTTACGCCCGCGTGGAAGGCCCCTTGACTTACCGCGCCTGGCTGGATTCTATCCGCGACGGGCGCAGTTATGTATCCGACGGCAGGACGCACTTGATGGATTTCAAAGTGAACGGAATGGAAGCGGGAACAAAACATAGCGAAATCCAGTTAAGCACCTCGGGGAACGCGCGAGCTGAAGTCAAAGTGGCAGCTTATCTGGATCCCGCCCCGCATCCGGAGATCCGCAACCTTCCTTTAGACCGGAAACCCTACTGGGACATTGAGCGTGCCCGCAGCGGCAACAGCCGGGAAGTTCCCGTTGAGTTGGTGGTCAATGGAAAATCGGTGGCCACCAAGAAGGTCCTGGCTGACGGCAAGGTTTACCCGTTGCAGTTTGACTTCCCTCTCACACAGAGTAGTTGGATTGCTCTCCGCGTCTTGCCTTCGGCGCACACCAACCCTATCTTTGC
This sequence comes from Acidobacteriota bacterium, assembly GCA_036505615.1. GTDB lineage: Bacteria > Acidobacteriota > UBA6911 > JACQSX01 > JACQSX01 > DASXTB01. Next base: position 1,231 of record DASXTB010000084.1, on the reverse strand, counting down.
GATCGTGGCAAACAAACCCATCCGAGCGTCACGCAGAAGCGCCGAATGGTGTCTTGCGGCGGTCAACCAGTGCTGGACACAGAAAGCCCCAAAGATATCGGCGGCTGAACTGGCAGAGGCCCGGAAAGCGTACGACCACGCGCGCGAAGTGTACAAGAAGCTGATCGCCGAGTGCGACACTCCGTAGAAATTTCAGCCGTCCCCTATGGGTAGTCCACGCTTTTTATGGTTTTTAAAATATAACGTGTAGTCTGAAGCCCGCAGGGCCGCCATTGGGTAGGCCCGCCCGTCAGGGCGGGATTACAAAGATAAATAGGATCAGAGCGCCGAAGGCGCGTCATTGAGCCGAGGACGACTCTCTCTTCCACTAAATGTTGCCAAGATCGAATGCCGCGCCTTCAGCGCTCCGGTTCTTTTTGAATCATGATCCCGGCCTTACCCCGGATTATTCATAAACTTTCACCGCAGAGGACCTAGCGCTGCAGGGCCGCAACCCAATCTAGGCAGCGAGGATGCAAGCCGCAGACGCAGACGCCGAAGGCGTCATAGAGTATAGCCGGGGGCAGAGCGCGCTTTTTGCGCGGCGCCCCCGGTTTGCGACACCCATCAAGGGTATGCACCCTGAAGGAGTGCCACACGAATCGCGGATGTATTTTTTTGGGGGAAGACCGGCTCGGGTCAATCATCGGGAAATTTTGTTGCACCCCTACAGGGTGCGCAGGTCGATATTGGGGAAGTCGACCGGGGGCGTCGCCCGCCTGAGGCGGGCTCTGCCCCCGCCTATACTCTTCGACGCCTTCGGCGTCTAAACCAAATCTTTGCGGCTCTGCGTCCTCCGCGGTGAAAGTTTATGAATAATCCGGGTTACGGCCGGGCCTACTCAATGCCGGCCCTGCGGGCCTCAGACTACAACTATATTTTAAAAAACCATAATCTCAATGCTTGTTCTTCTCGCCTTTTAGCGGATCGTAAATGGTACCGGGATAGTCCTGGCCGAATTTGTTCTTGTGGGGCATTCCAACAAATTCTGATTCGTCCAGAACCAAATCAGGAACGCTGACAGCGCCGCCGGCGACCTTGATTTCAGTAGTCGCCGATTGTGATCGCTCCGACCATGCAGTAAGCCGATATTGGCCCGGGGGCAGATCGAGCCGATAATTTCCGTGGATGTCTCCCTCAGTTATGAACGGTGTTGGCAGCACCAGAATTATTGCGGCCATCTCGGGGTGAA
>DASXTB010000083.1:0-14731 GCA_036505615.1 Acidobacteriota bacterium | reverse complement strand
CACTGCGGGACCAGCCCTTGTCCTTTCAGTCCCCTCTTCATCGGGGAAGGTAATTCATCGATAATCACACAGTGATCCTGCTTATTTCCAGCAACTTTCAGTCCCCTCTTCATCGGGGAAGGTAATTCATCGCAACCTACTGAAAAGAACCCATGTCTGGAAATTCCCTTTCAGTCCCCTCTTCATCGGGGAAGGTAATTCATCGAGTGAAGTGTCCCCGGCCATGGTCAGAGAATTCCACTTTCAGTCCCCTCTTCATCGGGGAAGGTAATTCATCGATGTGCTTCGCCTTCCATTTGCACCAGAGCAGATCCCTTTCAGTCCCCTCTTCATCGGGGAAGGTAATTCATCTCAATGAAGCCGCGCCTGAAATTTGCGCAATCCTCCTTTCAGTCCCCTCTTCATCGGGGAAGGTAATTCATCGCCGGTCGGACCTCAAGATGAGCCGGCCCGATCTTCCTTTCAGTCCCCTCTTCATCGGGGAAGGTAATTCATCGCCGGATGAGGATGTTCAGCTGATTCGTGAAGCGCTTCTTTCAGTCCCCTCTTCATCGGGGAAGGTAATTCATCAGAATGATTGTTCTGTTTCAGTGTGCGCCTTTTTTCTTTCAGTCCCCTCTTCATCGGGGAAGGTAATTCATCAGCGTCCGCACCTGGTGTTCCGCCTCTTCGATCACCCTTTCAGTCCCCTCTTCATCGGGGAAGGTAATTCATCCGCTCGCCAGGCTGAATGTTATCAACAGATTAGACTCGTGGTCTCTAAGATTTTTACACAAATACCTGAACTGCACCAAAACCCCAGAGGTTTGCGAAATTTCACACTGCCAGCAGGTCGTCGTGAACATCTAAAAAATATCCCCACAGTAATTTCGAAATTCACAATCCACACAGCGGCTCCGAACCGGTGTAGGCGCAGGTAAAATCCCTTCGTGAACCATCTCCCGAATTTGACCGAGAACTCCGATAGTCTCGTCTTTTAGCCTGCGAGTGATGCTGATCTTGACCACTTCCTGAAGTGGTGCCAGGTAAATGAAACCTGTGTCGACATCTGTCCCAAATCTCTCTTCAACCAGCACGGCATATCCTGCAAGCTGAACCAGATGATTTCGATGAGGTCGACCGCGACTGTATTTGAAATCGACCGGGAAGTAACCCGAGGGCGAAACGATCAAAAGATCAAGCTTGCCGCTCAACCCGAATTCTGGAGATTCCAGCCAGAGGTGAAAACGACGCTCGCCTGAACCAAGCTGATACCGCTGCAGACTTCTCCGTTTTTCAAGAGCATCGAGCCTAAATTCCTCCTTCTTACCCCGATCCATCTTTACTGTAGTCTTTCGTTCTACCGGCATTACCGTGTTATAAAAAACAATGCGCGGGCAGTATTCGAACTGCTTCAAGTCGTTTACGCGCAGCGGAATCAGCTCCTGCTGAACTAGTCCTTCGCTGATTTCAATCACCGCTCAGCCCCATCAGAGAGATCACGAGCCGTCAGCTTCATCAGCTTTCTTCTCATGCGAGGCCTCGCCCTTGACCAAATCTCGCACCGCGGTCAAAGCCGGTACCTCTATGAACAGATAAGCATAGATCGCCGCGTTCAAATCCTTCGCACATAAAGGCTGAATGAGGATTTTGAAGGCCGGCTCCCATCGCCCTTCGGCCTTCTCGTCAGGAGTATCCATGTAGTCACGTAATCGGATGCGCAGTTCTGGAAAATCCCTCCGCCAACGGATCTCCCAGTCCCGCTGAATTTTTCGCATTCGCTCGTAGAGCTCTTCACGTTTGTTTCGCGAGAGCAGGCCGCGGAAACAACTGTACTGGATCCTCTCCAGTCCAAAATCCTTGCAAGCCTCCGACACTCGATGTCGCGCCCAGTCGTCTTCTACGTCGTAAATGACGAGTGTATTCAGTTCCATCTCTTGCGCCGCGGGCTCAGCACTCAACGGTCAACGCCCGCACATTGCCGGCTCTTCTGCTGGCCTTCTACCAGCGAAAACTGAAGGGCCTGTATTTTGATTTTCCTCTCAGAAAACTGACCAGCGATCGAGCCTGCATCTGAATAATCGAACGGATCTGAAAACGTTCACCCCGAAAAGGCTCAATGCTGGTCAGTCTCTCAAGAATCTTCTGACCAATGATTTTACGCGTTTCTTCATCCAGCAGGCCGTCACTCATGCCAATTGATTGGCCGAGGTTCACAAATGCAATCACCGTGCGGTCTACCACCGGTTGGCGAAACTCCTCTACCAGGTCCAGAACCAACGAAGGCTTGCCGGGCCGATCTACATGTAAAAAACCGGCAAATGGTTCCAGGCCGGCATTGATAACGGCGCCCCATACATGGGCATATAAAATGCCGTAGCCGTAGTTGAGCAACGCATTGGCAGCGTCGCCTGCGCCTTGATGAACGCGGCCCATGAATTCAACTTTGCCCTCGATGATCTCTTTGACGGCCTTCCAGTAGATGCGCCCCGAAACGCCCTCAAGGCCCATCAATTCCTGACGCTTTTCGTCAATCGAAACACCATCAATTTTCCTTACTTGGAGTTCGAGAGCACGCAGCCTACGTGCGACTTCGTAAATCAACTCAAAACGTGCCGGATTCGTTTGCCTCAGATACTTGCCAAAATAAAGCAGAAGATGGCGCTGGTTGCGAATCTTTCCCCGCACCACCATGCGCGCAAACTCAAGGCCGCGCGCATCGTTGTACGCAAGCAACTGCTCGCGACGTGACTCCACCGTCGCGTTTAAAATGGGAGAGGAGAGTATGGCGTAGGGGCGTCCTGAGGATTCCATGAAACTGAGCCGGATTCCGCGCTCGCTGAATTCCTTGATCAGATCGGACGAGATCGAAACGCCGCGAGACGCGACAACCACCTCACTGATGCGAAACAGGGGGAACTCGTAGAGCATTTTCCCCGACAGCTTGACTTGAAGCCGTTCGCTTTTCTTACCGAGGTAGGCGCCGAAGCCGGAAACGATCAACTGCGCGCAATCCTCGGTTTTTACAACTGATGGTGTGTCCTTGGGGCGCGGCCTCGGCCCAATCACTGGAGGTAGCGCTTCAAGGTAGGAACCGCGAGCAGGAAAGGAAAGCGAAAGGCCATTATCGATGAGGATCTCTCGCCCGGCGATGTTGCCAGGCAGAACTAAATTCCAATCTGGATCAAATAACCACCCCGTTTCAGGACGCTTCGCGCCAGCCATCGGTTCCAACCGTCCCGTGAACAGGTTGTACTGTCCCCACGCCTGCCGTTCGTCTTGGATCACAGCCGACAAACCGCTATCGAGCTTAGCCGCGCTGCCTTCGTCGATTGGCATGATATTTGTAGCAGCTACTTCACGCCGCCTTCTACTCCACTGCTAGCCATCTCCTGCGTGAGACGGTCGACTAACCTGCTGCAGTAACAAAAGTACCCCATTTTTCAGTTCCTGGACAAACGCAGTAATCTTCCAAACTGGATCCTCAAGTACGTTCTGCCCAATCACAACTCAAGATTTCGTTTCCGATACATCGAATCCCGCGCTTCGGAGGAACTCCGTGGCCGCGTTCACAAACTCCCCCGCCTCAGCTAAGCGTGTCTCTACTTTTGCACGGGACGGGAAAACACCCTCATAGTCTGACTCGCTGCGATCCTCGAAGGCTGTCTGCAGAAGCTGCTGCTGCTCGGCTGTGAACCTTCCTGGCTTCACCAACTGTTGCCCAAAGGCGGCGATGGCAGCAGAATGTTTCGATCGTCTGACTCCTTGGGAAAGCAGCACTGCGGTGGCCGCGTGGAAGATTGCATAATACGCCCGCGACATGGCAAAGTCGTGGTCTCCATTCTCTAAAAGCATGCGCGCGCTTCGAAGACTCCTGCGCGCTCTGCTCATGAGCGACTTAAGTTCCTCAGGGCTCACAGCGGGATGCCCTCTTCCTCAACAGCTTCAAGTAAGGCGTAGCCCTGGTGCTGCTGAAGGAATTGCCGATCGGCTACAAAAGCAGACACTAAAATTCCGTACTCGAGCGTCAGGTCGCACGCAATTCGCCTGGCAGTCTGCTTGATCATCTCCTCTGGGTCGTCAACCTTCAAGGCGACGAAGAGATCGAGATCTGACTCTTGTTCAGCATCGCCCCGGGCGCGCGAGCCATAAAGGGTTATATCGAAAATATGAGGTCTGATTTCCTCCTTCAGTCGCTCAACAAAATGTCTAGCAATCTGCAGATCACGTTCAGCGACGAATCCGGTATCCCTCGTCATAAGTTTTTGAACTTTTCCATTTCTGCACCGAATTCAAGATGCTGCATATACAAATTCGTACAGAATGCCTGAGAAATTTCGACCCGCTTTAGCTTGGATTAAGTTACTACGCGCTCTGCGGAGCCACTCTGCCGGATTGCTCGGCTTGCGCAGAATGTTGTTCATCGTTTTTCTGCCTTCTGCCTTCTGCCTCCTGCCTTCCGCCTTCTGCCTTCCGCCTTCTGCCTTCCGCCTTCAACCTTCCGTAACTTATTGGAACGAGGTTCACGAATCATTAGGTCTGATGTCGTCGCTGGTTTCCTCGGATTCCGGAACGCCGCTGGAATTGGGCTTGAGTTCCGATTGTCGTCTTGCTTGCTTGAGCGCTTTCTTTTCCACTTTCTTTCGAGAGATCTCCGCGGCGCGTTCCTCGATGGAGACGGCCCGATCCGGTCTGGCTTTCCCGAAGTGCTCGAAATAGAGATGCTCGATAAACTGCGGCAGAGGCATCTTCCAGGGCTCCTGCCGATGATTGTCCAGCTTCCCAAACCGCTTGGGATTCATCCCCAACTCTCTGGCCATCTGGATTTGAGCATGCGAGAGATGATGCCTTTTGCGTGCGTCAATCCAGATTGGGAGGTCGGGTGGGATTTTGTGTTTTGTCATGATCACCTATGATGAACCTGCCGAGTAGGAAATGGTTATCCGGCCCCCTCCAAGACTCTTTTGTCCTCCGAGAAGAGCAATATTGTTTAGGGAAGGAATTAAGACCTCGTTGATAAGCAACAGTGCTCTCTTCTCGTCATCAGATTCCGCCCAATTGTCCAGCCAGAGGTCCACTTTTGTGCCGCCAATCGTCCGACAGCGACCAAAACTCGCTCCATGCCGTTCCGCGAGAATTCGGATCTCGCCTTTGAATACCGAACCAGGTTTAACTTGTTCCCCCGTCACGATCGCCCCGGGTGCCGCCGTTTGCGACTTCCTATCGATACGGATGCGAGTCTGGTCAATTCGCCATTCGGCTGGCCCTGGGAAAAAATTTGGAATGTACAAATATCCCTCCAAGCCAGTAGCGCCGAAAAAGTAAGACACTGGACACAAACCATTAATGGGCACTTTAACCCGATCATCCTCAACCTTGATCTCCGACGGCTCCTTTCGGTAGCCTCTTCCAAAGAGCTCTTGCTCCGCCTTGGATGGTCTTGGAGCTGGGATGGATGGTTTCAGCAGTTCAGTTTGGCTGCCTGTTAGCCCGAGAAGTTGTGCTAGCCGGTCCCTCTTTTGAATTAATAGATTCTCGACCTGCTGCCGCAATGCGCCCTTAAACGATGAAGCTGGGATAACAGGTCGACCGTCCACACTGAATACAGGTTGTTTTTTTTCAGTTAGTGGCGAGGATGTTCCTCCAATGTGCAGAAATGAGTCGTCGGCTACCTTAATGCTGATCGGAAAAACAAATACCATCTGGGTGCCAAGTTGAGTGGTGTTCGGTAATTTAGTCAAATTTTCGATGGCCGGCATTTCAGCACCTCCACAATCTGTGGCAAGGATTCAATCTTTCGAACAAAGAAGGCGATCTCCAGGGGATCGATGCGTTTCTCATAGAGCTCCTTGGCCACCTCCCAAAGCGCGATCAAACCCTCACGTCTGCGCCTCTCCTTTTCCTTTTGAATTTTGTAAAGAAAGAATTGCTCCGCTGTTGCACGGCCGTAGTTTTCGATAACCTTTCCAAAATCTTCCATGTTGGGAAGATTCGATCGGAGTGGGCCAAAGGTATCGAGTTGTTCGGTCAAAGTTAATACGGATACTGAATTTTCATTGACGCAAGTCCTAAGTCCGGTCAGTAGTTCTCTAGCATCTTCTAGATGCCTCTTTTTGCTGCCGTCTCGCTCATTATTGATCTTGGTGGCGAGAAGCTTTTCTGTTGAATCCAGCAGTGAGTTAATCGTGCTCTTGTCATTCAGTTGAAGAGCTTTCCGAAACTGAGCCCAGTTTGACCGGTCAATGAGCTCCTGTGGCATCCAGAAAATCCGTCGGTCGTTGAGCGCCCGCCGTGTCGCCCATTCAATGGGGCTAACGATCATAGGCGTACTCGTCTCCAATTAAGAAATCCGGCCCGGTCAGAATCGTTTCAGCAAAGAATGCTCGCTCGTATCGACCACCGAGCCTATATGAGTCCGGCCGGAACAAATAGCCAAAACGAGGCCGAATTAAGTCCTGTGGAAGGTCTACTCCGAAGGAAGGAGCATCAGTCTCTCTAAGATGCCCGCGCAAATAACCTGTCTGCCGCGTTGGCCTAACCTTTTCGACGTACTCAAGGAAGCAATCGCCGAATCCTTTGGACTTCATGGCGCCTAGCTTAATCGGCCACGGACTTCCCTTCGACGAAAAGACGGTCTCCGCTTCCGAAGTCGCGGCGACGTAGACATCAGCTTCGATCTCTTGTCGCCCCAGTGCCGGTGCGAGATACTCCACTGTCAATGGCAGCTTTGGCGTTGCAAGAGAAGCATCGAAGGGCGCATAGGTAAAGATTTCCTTGCGGTAAGTTCCCGCTTCAAAGAGGCCAATCGCGACGGTTTCTTTCAGGCCGAAGTACTCAAGAAAACAACCCATCAAAGTAGAAGTAGGAAGAGTTTCGACACAGGGGCGGAAGGTCGCCTTCTTAACACGTTCACCTACGATCACAGAGCGAGTTATGAGATGCAGGTGAATAAACGCCGGCAGTGCAGATCGTGTTTCAGGCATGCAGTTTCTCCGCCTGTCGCGCGCTAGGGCCGATCAGCCGATGAAAGTCTAAAATCTTACGGAGACCAAGCCGGTGGAATATCATCAGTTCGTGGATCTGTGGAAAGCGTTGTCGCCGTTTCAATGCCTCGGCGAGCGCGTTCAACTCGCCCGCCTTTTGTTCAAGGCCCGTTAACCTGTGAAGGAAATGGGCGAGATGTTCGCCGACAATTTTCTCCCGCAGAGCTGTATACTGCGCAATAGTCATTGCGATCTCCCGTATACCAGGCTGTTGGAGACAGAGTGCCATTCCAGCCTCTTGCGGTCGCGAAAAGAAATCCCAGTGCTCATTTATTGGGTGCTTGGGATTGCCCACGCTGAGCGACAAGCGGATCGGACAATCCTCCAGGCATTCCGGAAAGCGGAAACGGAGCCGCTCGGCGAAGGCATCCAGGACGGTTCCCAGAATTGCGGAGTCCCGCAACTGGATAATGGCAAGTTCACGGTACCGATTAATAGGAAAGAGTAGGCTTAAACCCTCACTCAAGAATGGCTCTCCGCTAGGTCCCCGCAGGCTTCTCAGGGACTCACCTAACTCGTGAAGAAATTCGTCATATTCCCGAACAAATTCCATCTGGGCCGCCAACGGACGGAAGCCTTGCTTAAGGCGTTGCTTATCCTCAGTGCTTACTTGGTTCATCCCAGGTCCGTTCTCCACGTATGCTTCAAACAGTCTCTGAAGACAGGAAAGTAAAAGCTCTTGGTCGAGCGAGACCTTAAGCCAAGCGGCGGCAAATCGTTCCTCTTCCCACTTCGCATATACGCCCGCTGGTTCGCCCATCTGTCGGATTTCTCGGCAACACCCGCAGAGCCATTCCCTAACTTGGTCCTTAATGTATTCTTGACCCGGACGTTGCTGGCAGAGGTCACATAGTGGCGGGTTGATCGCAGGATTAAGATCTGGCCCGACCACGTTATACCTCAGCTTTATGAATCGCCTGGCCCCCGTGGTTTGATATTTCTGCTGAAGAGATTTATACGTACGCTCTCCCGCGCTTGTCAGGAGATTAAATTCGGCTTCCAGCTCTTCATACTCGATCCACAGGTCTTTCTCCCAAAGAGGTCGCAAGATACTCCGAAGCGAGAGATGGTTTTCTTTTGGTAAAAAGAGACAAAGGAAGTCGTCAGTGTGAAAAAGAACTGCGTAAGGCTGAGTCTCAACATTACCCAGAGCGTTCTGATTTTTGACGACCTCCTCGATCCGTCGGCGTCGAAGTTCAAAAATATTTAGATCTTGCAGGCGGACAATAGTCGGAGAGAAACGTACGTAGCATTTGACAATACGGAAAACCCATTTACCGGCGACATGCTCGTCCTTCGTACCAAGCAAACCTCCGACAGCCGCGCGCAAGGTAGAGACCGGTTGTCCATCATAAAGGATTTGTGGTTTAGCGGGATTGCTTTGGTCGAGGGACGCGTATTGATTGATCACCCTGAATATCTTGCCCATGAGATCCAAGTGAACCCGCAGCGGGATAAAGTTCCCAGGCGCTGATTTGTCCTCGGGTGTCAGACTGAGTGAATCATGGAACCGTTCAAAAAAATCGGAAGGCGACTGACATTGATCGAAGAAAGCGATCATATCTCGTAAGTCGTCACTCTTTCTAAATGCTGCCCAATCTGTTTCTTTCTCTACTGCGCCTCTGCTTAAGCTTGGCCGCCAGAGCGGCTGTACAGGGTGGCGGAGAGCCTCCGCCTTCGAGTCTCGCAGCTCGATTCGACTTACCGATGCCGCCGTTCCATCAGCGATCTTAGTCAGCAGTATGAGAGCCTTTTCTTCGACACTCGCAGCGCAATTCAAGCTGTCAAATGACTGCTCGGCTCCAAGTTCCTCCGACCACACAGCCCACCAGCTGGGATTTGTGGGCGGGGGAACCCCGAGTGCTTTCAGGTCAATGTCGTGGACCTTTTGACGCTTTGACATTTTTCCGGTTAGCCGCAGACATTCGACATCCATCATTTTTCCAATATCGTGTAGTTCGGATATGAACGGTAATCGGCTCATTGGTGCTTTTCTAAGCGCTTCATCGTGACCGATTTAATTAACGAATTCCTCTTCATCACATCCATTCACACAACCCATCCTCGTATCCGTAAACGATTCACGTACTAAGAAAGCTGAAGGCCATATTCAGAATCGTAGGGAAAATCAGCCGTCCTGATCTTCAATTCCGGGTTCCAGGAGAATTTGTCGCGGCGACGCTGGACATGTTCCCATGAGACCGGAATAAGCAACTGTGCTGCTTGAAGGATCGATTTTTGCTTTAGCCGACAATACTCATCAATCCTAGAAAGCGGGAGCACCTCAGTGCCTTGGAACAGGCTGTCGAATTGTTCTTCCAAAGCATCGTCGGTCTCAAAGGCCCGCAGAGAGGCCAGACAACTTTCGCGAAACTCTTGTCGATTCCTCTCAATTTCCTCCATCCACCCCTGCTCGAGGTCGCCCTCATATACTTTATCCAGCCAGTCGCTGACATGGCCCTCGTCGAGGACCCTGCCAGCATTTTCGGTAAGCAAAGATAGGGCTCGCGACTTTAATTCGGGGTCATAGATCTTGTCATCGCGCAGCGACTTCGTTAGAACTCGAACCGGAACGACACCTTTCCGGCGGGCGCGATTGATACGGCCGAAACGCTGTACCAAAGCTTCCAGGGGCGCTGGCTCAGTGATAATCGTGTCAAAGTCCAAATTCAAACTGACTTCTACCACCTGCGTAGTTACTGCCACGACAGGTCGAGGGAAACTATTATCGGGATTCATTAGACTCAGAAGAGCCGACTCCTTTCGTAGGCGGTCCCCGATTGCAAACCTACTGTGCAGCAAGAAGCATGTGCCTTTTGGGAGGTAACCTCGGAGGATCTCGTAAAGCCGCTGTGCCGTACCTACCGTATTGGCAGCAAGCAGAATCGACCTCCCTCCCCTGAGCTCATTTAAAGTGAGCTCGTAAACCTTGCGCTCAAGAATGTTGCCTTCAATGATTTCGATCCTGTGACGCGCAAACTGCCGGAAGAGCTCCGGGTCGGATGGAACTTCAGCTGCAGACAGAGACGCCGCGAGAGTCTTCTTCAGCCAGGAAGGCATGGTGGCCGTCATCGCGCAAACCCTGACGTTCCACCTCGAAATAAGTTCACACAGAAGTTCGAGCATAAGGCCAAGCCGGCCTGGTTCGTACGCGTGAATCTCATCAACTACAACAAGGGAGTCCGTTAGCGATGTCCAGATTGCCTCGTAACCCTTTAACCGGTAGGCGGCTTTTAGGAGCTGGTAAAGAGTCGAAACACGAATAGACGGCTTATTGAGCCGCCCAAAATTGTTTTCCTCCCGCGCGAGCCTTTCTGCTTCATCTTGCTCATAGCCTCGATCCATAAGAATACGGTAAAGCGCTTGCAAGCTTTTGGCGTGTACTAGCGCAACGTCTATACCGAGCAGGTCAGTGAGACGCTGACGCATCGCATTCAGGCTAGCTTGATAAGGCAATAGAAAGATTACTGTACGTGGTATGGCGTCCGACTGTTGCTGGCCGCGCGCCCAAAGGAGGGCCGCCTCGGTTTTTCCGCTTCCAGTTGGAGCCGAAAATACAACGGATCCCCGGATCCGGCCAGCATGGTTTTGATGCGGGAATAGATCTTGCTCCGTTAGCTTAAGTCTGCACAAAATGTCGTCCCGCTCGGGGAGAGACGGCTGGTCCAACGGCGGAGAGTGAGCAGAAGCCAAATGATCTGCCTGCACAATGATGCCTCTAAGAGCGATTGCAGCCTGATTTCGAGGGTCGGTGACTGGCAGTCTCCTGAGTCCCTTCCAGAGCTTCAAGTATGATTCGAGTCCTGCTACAAGCAGCTCGGGAATCGCATCTTTTGGTAAGTGTGTTCTCAGGTCCATACATAGAATCTCAATACCGAGATGCCGGAGACTCAAGAGCTCTATTTTTTTAGGCGCGCTTGTGGCCGTCCAATCCTGGATGGCTAACCAAGTGTTTTCGTCGACTTCGCTGCTGAGCAGGTCGCAACCCCAATCTCGGGGATCTAATCGCGGGTTGTATAGTTCTTCGAGAATGACAGGCGCATCTTTGTGGTGAGAACCTATTCCAGCTGCAATCCAAGCGTAATCCTCGCATTCTGGCTTGCAGAAACACCCCAGGAACGCTAGCGATAAAACTTCGTGTCGATGAGTCCAACGCTGTCCGCCGGGGCGAAGAGAAGCTTGAAATCCCCGCGCGATCTTGCCCAGGTCGTGAAGCCAACAGGACCAAAAGGTACGATGCCAAAGGCGCGAGTCACAAACCCGCTCGGCTAGCGTGGAATAACGATTGGCAATTTGCGCGAACCTATCGATTACATGGTGTGTATGCTCAACCAGACTCTCGCCTTCGATGCCATGTGGTGCACTTTTAGCCCACACAGAACGGAGACTCAATTCACTTGCAGCAATTAAGTCCATGAATGCCACATCACAATGCGATGGCCTTGTCCCCAGGTAGACGATTGAGGGTCGACCCAAACAGCGCCATCGCCCTCATGAGGCAAAGCCAACTTAGCTCCTTTCGGCGGTTTAATTCCTTTGCCGGGCCACCAAAGACGACGTTCTATAACGACGTACCTCTCCCAAATAACGGAGTGCCGAGACTGAGGATCTATGAACTTCGGCATCTGGAAAGTTGTGCCGCCGGGAACTCGGTCACGCATCATCCAGGGTAGAAGCGTATTCTCGAAATACCCAAATTCCGAATGCTCCAATTCAACAATCTCAACAGTTCGATACGCAGCCAAGTCCTGGGACCGTCCCAGGAGAACCGGGTATTGGGGAGACCGAAACGCGCCGGATAAGTATTCCGTTTTGTCGGACGCATCCAGATAGAGAATTAGTTTGGGATGGAGCAGGATTTCCCGCGGCAAAACATTGGTTTGGACCTCAATATTTCTGACGTACCCCCAGGTTTTGTCCATCCGCCCGGTGCCGACTGCAGCCATGTGCAGCAGTTCAAGATCGTCGCCTGCGCCGTTGTGAAAAAAACTATAGCCAAAACGTATAGAGTTTGGGGATCCCCACTCGCCCAATGCGCTACAGACATGTCCGTAAATCGTGGCTGGGGGCGGCATCGGGTAACTCGGTTGTCGACCCACATGAAGGTGCGGGTAGCGAAAGGAAGTCACCGTTCCTTCCATTTCGACGCGTAGTGCCTTCATTGGTGCCTCACTTCAGCCAATCGGCATTTTTCGAGTCGCTGAGATCAGTGACCAGCTGTTCCAGCATCTTGCGCGGGTGATCCATTATAAAGTCAAAAGTTTGCGGCGATTGTTTCCCTGCTTTGAATTTTGCGAGTTCACTCTGGAGACTAGCCCTTTCAGCGTCGCAGAATCCCTGAACCCATCCTACATAGAGCCGCGACAAGATTTGATCGCTCCAGACTCCAAGAGTCTGATGTACGGCATCGGCCTTCACTTGTGGCTGCCCCTTGTCATCTGGACCAATGAGGTACTGCAGGGGATTATTCCCGCCCTTTGTAATCATCCCAACAAAAACAACTGGCGTGACGTCAGTGTAATGTAGTGCCAGTTTGGCTCCTCCATAAACGGTACCAAGGGCTCGCAAAAGGGCAGCAATCCTCTGAATTCGCTGCTCTAACGGGAGACGGTAAGACTTCTCAGTACCGTCAAGATGTTCCAGCTGAATTTTCTTCGCCAGCTCCACGCGGTTGTCATCGAGGTTGCGATATCCCGTCCGGTTCAAATAACTGAAGGTACCTGCCGTATGAAGATTCAGGGAAATCAAGCCCTTCAAAACGGCACGATAAAACTGATGTTCGTGAGGAACTGGGTCCCCTTCGTGACGTGTCATAGTCCCAAAGTCAGAAGTAATCGACACTGGGGCGAGCGAAACCAAAGTGCTGACGCGGAAGGGTGAGACACGCGTAATCTCCGTGCTGGTGGGAGTTTCTGCCGCACGCGCTGTATCTTCTTTGCGTTTTTCCGCAGCTCCTGCCTTCTTGGAAGGGGCACGCATATAGCCGAAGAGGTCGTCGTCCCAGTACTCAATCGGGTTGGCATCTGTATACGCAATCTTAGCCTCTCGGAAGATTGGGGCGGCCTTCCACTGGAGTTCGGGAGTTTTCTCCAGTGTGCTGCGTAGCCAATATCGAAAGGCCTGTGCCGATACGTAAGGAAATGCTCCCTGGCGAGACCGAATGAACTTGACCGCGATTGCGTTCTCGGTTCGTGCTTCTTCAGCGCGGCCGGCATTATTCAGAGCTGACGCCGGTGCATCGATCAACATCAAACCACTCAGAAATGCCATCACGAGACCTCCTCCGTTTCGAGTTCCTTCTCCTCATCTGTAAGGACATCGCGGTTCTTCTCAAACCACTTGGTGTGATAGAGCCTCTCAATCGTCCGAATCAGCACCAGATCCCAGGCAAGCCGCCAATCAACCCGGGGTAGTTCTTCTCCTTCTTCAAAAACCTCCAGGAACTCGTCAAAAGAAACAATGGGCGGAAGCCCTCGTTTAAGCCGACGATGGCTGGCCTGAATTATCGCTCGGCGTCCTTTCAAGTATGCATCAGCGCTGTACAGCGCCCACCAAAGTCGACGGTCGTTTTCAGTTACGATTTCATCGGCGAGCATGTCGGCTAATTTCCTAATTGCTTCGATACGTGCGCTATCCATTGCCAGCACCTCCTGTAGAAACATTCTCGTGAGATCCCAAAGTCCTGGAATAGGATCCCTCCAACCAGAATACGTAGGTCGGGGATCACCAGAACCCTGGCTGTATTGAGTAGCTCTTCTCAGAAAATATGCCCGGACAAAGCGAGCTGCGCGGTCTGGTAAAGTAAAAAGGTCTTCATACAAATAGTTGCGTTCCGGAGCGCTCTCGACACTGATAGTCCCACCCTTCTTGGCCTTCGGTGGTATTTCCCAGGCTTGGCGCACCAACTCCTTCCAAATGGCGGAGTAGCGCGCTGCGTTCGCGCGCTGTACGAATCGCACCACCGAGGAAGGCAAAAAGTAAATATCCGCCTGAGGACCTTGCCCACTGTTCGAAAGGTGATAGATCGTAATCGAAGAACTTGGCCCATCTTCGCGTTCCGCCTCAATCTTGGCCAGCGCTTCAATAATCCGCGTCAAAGGACGGGTCACGACCGGAAGCTTTTGGTTGGTCTGCTGTGAAAGCTGAATGCGCTTGCGAATCTCCGGCTGCCATAGCTTTACAAGCTGTAGAGTTAATGTCGGATTATCGCAAGAAACGATTAAAGCTCTCCCGCTGCACATCGGGGCGCCTAGGGAGAGTGCCTGTAGCGCCAGGATACAGTTGCCACACAGCGCCAGGCCTGGGGCGCCACCGGGAAAGAAATTAACCGCCCCGCGTCCCGTCAACATGGGGACCAGGTCCCGATGAGCAAGGCGCACCGAGGCGCGACCGCAATAAGCACAGGCTGGAAGGCTTGGATCGGGCTTCGCAATATGAATCCTGACGATTTCCTTTACGAATGCGTTTCTTTTCTCGGGGCTGAAACTCGGATTAATGAAGTTAGTAGTGAAAAGAACAGTTAAATAGGATCCGAGCTCAGGAGAGAAATAAGCTTGCTCCACGTACCGGGCGAATCTTTCGAGATCACTCAAAATGAGGTCTTCGGGGTTTTCCCGGCCTGCAAACACCACGAGCGAGGCGATCCCCATGTCCACGAGTGGGTGGTTTGTCCAACGAAAACTCTCATCACGATAACGGTCAGTCATACA
>DASXTB010000082.1:0-6114 GCA_036505615.1 Acidobacteriota bacterium | reverse complement strand
GCTGAAAGGTGCCACCATCAGCAATGTCACCAAGCCGGCAAAACTGGAAACAGGCATGGTAGTCCAAGTCCCTCCCTTTATTAAGGAAGGAGAGCGAATCCGCGTCGACCCCAATGATGGCCGTTACATTGAGCGGGCGCGCTGATCGTAAGTCGAAAATCCAAGGTCGAAAGTCCAAGGTCGAAAGTCGAAAGTCTAAGTCGAAAGTCGAAGGTCGAAAGTCCAAAGTCGAGCCGAAAGTCCAAAGTCGAAGGTCGAAAGTCCAAAGTCCAAAGTCCAAGGTCGCAGGTCACAATTATCGGTCACCTGTTAAATCATCGGTCTGCCGTCAAACTGCCGCCGAGCATTACCGATGACCGTTGAACAGCGACCTTCAACTTTCGACCTGCGCTTTTGGACTTTCGACTTTGAATTTTCGACCTTCGACCTTGGACTTTGGACTTTCGACTTAGACTTTCGACTTAGACTTTCGACCTTCGACTTTGGACTTTCGACCTTTCCTTTACCTGATTTCCGTTTCGCCCGCCATATATGACACGAGCGCGTCGGGGATTTTCACGGACCCATCCGCCTGCTGGTAGTTTTCGAGGATTGCCAGCCAGGTTCGTCCGACAGCCAACCCGGAGCCGTTTAAGGTATGAAGCAGCCGGGGTTTTGACTTTGCGTCTGAGCGGTACCGAATGTTGGCGCGTCGAGCCTGGAAGTCCTCGAAGTTGCTGCAGGAGGATATTTCGCGGTACCGCTGCTGGCTCGGCAACCACACTTCGAGATCGTAAGTCTTGGCCGCGGCAAAACCCAGATCTCCCGTGCTCAGCGCCACCACCTGGTAAGGCAATCCCAGCTTCTTCAAAATCGTTTCCGCCGCGCCGGTCAATTTCTCCAGCTCGTCGTAGGACTGCTCAGGCAGCGAGAAACATACCAACTCGACCTTGTTGAACTGGTGCTGCCGGATCAATCCACGCACATCCTTCCCGTAGGACCCGGCCTCACTGCGGAAGCATGGAGTATAAGCAGCTAGCTTCAACGGGAGTTTTTCATTTTCCACGACCTCGTCTCTAAACAGATTGGTCACGGGTACTTCGGCCGTCGGGATGAGATAGTACTTGCGCGCGCCAGACGGCGTCTGCCCTGTTGCACTCACTTCGGCTCGAAACTCTTGGAGCTTGAAGAGGTCGGCTTCAAATTTCGGAAGCTGGCCGGTTCCAAACAACGTCTGATCATTGACGATGAAGGGCGGCAGCACTTCGCGGTAGCCGTGTTCCCGCGTGTGCACATCGAGCATGAAATTGATCAGGGCACGCTCCAGCCGAGCCCCTAGTCCCCAGTAGTGTGCGAAACGGGCGCCGGTGATTTTGGCAGCGCGCTCCAGGTCGAGAATTCCCAGGGCAGTGCCGATTTCAACATGATCCTTGGGAGCAAAATCAAAATGACGCGGCTCACCCACTTTGCGGATGAGCTGGTTGGCTGTTTCGTCTTTGCCGACCGGCACGCTGGGATGAGGGATGTTTGGGATGATCTTGAGAAGTTCCTCCAGTTCATTTTCCCATTGTTTCAGCTCCAGTTCTTTCTGGGTAAGTAGATCTCCCCGCTCCTTCATTTGGGCTCGCTCGCTTGAGATGTCAACACCCTGCTTGGCGAGCTGCGCAATTCTTTCGTTGAGTCTGTTTCGTGCGGCGCGATGCTCTTCCACTTCTTTGCGGAGGTTTCGAGCGAGTTCCTCAAGCCTCAGGAATTTATCTAAATCAAAATCTGAGCCCCGGTCAGTCAAAGCCTTCCGCACCCGATCCAGGTTTTCACGAATGAAAGTTCTGTCCAGCATTTAGGCTATACTCTCTACGGCGGCCAAGTTCTATTCCTTGCCACCTGACGTTAGATCGTGCATTCAACTCGATGATGCGCGCTTTGTCAATTCACAGAGTTTTGAAATGACTGACAAAACGAAGATTCGCAAAGCGGTTTTTCCTGCGGCAGGATTGGGAACGCGATTTTTGCCTGCTACCAAGGCGCAGCCGAAGGAAATGCTTCCGCTGGTTGACAAGCCCATCATTCAGTACGTCGTGGAAGAGGCGGTAGAATCCGGACTGGATAACATCATCATCGTCACTGGTCGGGGGAAGAACGCAATTGAAGATCACTTCGATGTGTCCTATGAGTTGGAATCGATTCTCAGTTCGCGCAATAAGACGGAGCTGCTCAGACAAGTGCAGCAGATCTCAGAATTAATCCATGTGGCTTATGTACGGCAGAAGGAGGCGCTCGGCCTGGGACACGCTGTGTTGATGGCCAAGCCGCTGGTGGGGGAAGAGCCGTTTGCGGTTCTTCTGGGCGACGACATTATTGACTCTGAAGTGCCATGTTTGAAACAGATGATCGAAAAACACAACGCCACCGGCGCCTCCATCCTGGCGGTCATGGAAGTGGAACCGGCCGCCGTGAGTCGTTATGGAATTATTCAGACTGAGGAAGACCCAGCCAACGGCGGCCAGTTGTTCCGCATCCGCGACATGGTTGAAAAACCCTCGCCCCGGGAAGCGCCGTCACGACTGGCGGTCATTGGCCGTTATATTTTGAATCCGGCGATCTTTCAGGCGCTCGAAGAAACCAGGCCTGGAACGGGAGGAGAAATTCAGCTTACCGACGGCATACGCCGGCTGATGGAAGCCGAACCAGTGTATGGGTTCAAGTTTAAAGGAAAGCGCTTTGACGCAGGAGACAAGCTGGAGTTTCTAAAGGCCACCGTGGAATTTGCGCTCAAGCGCGACGATCTAGGTCCAGCCTTTAGGGAATATCTACAGACGCTCAATCTGACACGAAACCGCGCCGTGAAGCAGCGCTAGACAGGCGCCAGACCGCAGACAGCAGGAGGCAGGAGGCAGACGGCAGGAGGCAGGAAGCAGGAGGCAGGAAGCAGGAAGCAGGAGGCAGACGGCAGGAAGCAGGAGGCAGGAGGCAGGAAGCAGGAGGCAGACGGCAGGAAGCCGGGGGCAGGAAGCTGACGGCAGGAGGCAGCAACAGCCCTCATTCATCATTTAGTCATTCACGAGTCGTCAGCTCGATAGTTGGAGGAATGAACAATCGCCTGCGTCTGCCAATGACCAATGACGAATGACTTAACGAATGACAAATGAGAGCTGTTGCTGCTTCCTGCCTCCTGCCTCCTGCCTCCTGCCTCCCGCTTCCTGCCTCCTGCCGTCTGCCTCCTGCTTCCTGCCTCCTCTTCCTGCCTCCTGCCTCCTGCTGTCTGCGTCCTGCTTCCTGCTCCCTGCCGTCTGCCTCCTGCCTCCTGATCATCTAACTCCAGAAGAAGCCTTCTCTCTTGGCGTGTCGTCTCCTTTTTTCGAACTATCGCCTTCCTTTTTCGAACTATCGCCTTTATCTTTGGTTCCAGAGTCTTTTGTCGGGTCCTTGGACTTTGAGTCGGTAGAATCAGTTTTCGGCGCGCCCTTCCCAGAGTAATCGGTTACGTACCAGCCGCCGCCCTTGAATTGAATGGCCGGACTGGAAAGCAGTTTGACAGTCTTACCGCCACACTTGCGGCACGTTTCCACAGGGGGATCGGAAACTTTCTGCATCACCTCGAAAGTGTCTCCACACTTGCTGCATCGATATTCGTACAACGGCATGTCATCCCTCCACAATGCACTGCTGGCGCGGTCTCCAGGCCTCATAGTAAAAGCGGCCTCGGGCTTTGTCAAGAACGGCAACCTCTCGCGATTGCGGAATGCGGATTGCCGAATGCGGATTGCGGAATGGTCTCTTGGTGTCACTGCGGTGAAGCGCGCCGCCAAGACGCCGAGGCACCAATGAACAATGGACTACTGACAACGGACTACCTGACAACGGACAAACTAGCTGATGGCTGATTGCTGTCAATGAGCTACAATTCCCTAATGCTTCGAAAATATGGATGGATGCCGGCGACCGGAGTGGTCATCGCCAACATGATCGGTTCCGGTATCTTCACTACCACTGGCTTCATGGCCGTATCAGTTCCTTCTTCTCTTGCTATCCTGGCGCTCTGGACCATCGGAGGCATTCTTGCCGCTTGCGGAGCTCTTTGTTACGCGGGACTCTCCAGACAACATCCGGAATCCGGCGCCGAGTATGTTTATCTGCGCCAGAATTATGGCCCAATCTGGGGTTTTCTCTCCGGTTGGGCTTCCTTCTGGGTCGGTTTTTCCGCTCCTACAGCCGCCGCTTGCATCGGCTTTGCCGAATATCTCGGATTTTTCTTTCCCGGTATCTCCCGTTCGTCGCCGTTGTTGAATTCGGTTCCCTTTGTTAGCACCAACCAGTTGGTCGCATGTCTGGCGGCAATCGCACTAACTGTTCTTCACTCGGTGAGCTGGCGAGTGGGAAACACCCTGCAGGGCGGGATCATCCTGATCAAGCTTGGTTGTATTCTGCTGTTCGTAATAGTCGGTTTCATCGCCGGCCATGGAACTTGGGCGCACTTTGCCGAATCGCACAGCTTGAGGTTGGGAGGCGCCGCGGTCTCTCTGATCTTCGTCTTATATAGTTACAGCGGTTGGAATGCGGCGGCTTATATTGCCGAGGAAATCAAGGATCCAGCAAAAAACATCACGCGTGCTTTGCTCGCAGGCACGGCAATTGTTACGGTTTTGTACATCGCTCTCAACGCGCTTTATCTGTATGCGCTCCCGGTGGGAGAAATGGCCGGTGTGCTCCGAATCGGCGCCAAAGCGGCGACGGCACTTCTCGGGCCTGGAATGGCGGCTTTCTTTGCCGCCATGATGGCAGTTTCCATTCTCGCGTCCGCCAGCGCTATGACTTTTGTGGGCCCCCGCGTTTACTTTGCCATGGCGCGCGACAAAAATTTTTTCTCTTCATTCGCACAGGTGCACCCGGTCTTTGACACTCCTATTCATTCGATCTGCCTTCAAGGAATCTGGACCTGCGCGTTGATACTGACCGGTACCTTTGAGAGTTTGATCACGTACGCGGGATTTGTGCTGGTATTCTTCGGCGCGATGGCGGTTGCCGCCCTCTTCCTTCCCGCGAATCGCTCGCTAGTCCCCGGGTATCCGTGGATTCCCGGGCTGTTTGTCGCCGTCTCCTGCTGGATATTGATTTACACATTTTGGGAAAGACCGGTTTCTTCACTGTGGGGTGTCGCTACGGTTTGTTCAGGCCTGCCCTTTTATTTCTGGTTCTTAAGAAACAAACAACGCGCGTCGAGTTCACTGCTTAGAAGCGAGTGATGCCTCATGGAGTGGATGGTCGCTACTGACATTGGCGGCACCAAAGTGGCCTCTGCTCTGGTATCGCGCGAGGGGAAAATTTCTGCTCTGCACCAGGAGCCGATCTCGGGTACGAGTTTGGAATCCTCGATTGAACAGCTGGTGCAGGTCTACCGCCAGGTCAGCGCCCGGCGAATGGGCGGAAATGTGGTCGGCTGGGCGCTGGATGTCCCGGGCATCTGGGACTCCGGCCGGCAAAAAGTTTGGGCGCCCAACATACCCGGGTGGGACTGGATCCCGCTCGGCCATCTGCTGGCGGCGAAAGTTTCTGTCCCGCTGTTCATTGAGAGCGACCGCACCGCGGCGCTGCTGGGAGAGGCCTGGAAAGGAGAAGGGGCCAACTGCGCCGATTTTCTGCTGCTGATTGTGGGAACGGGGATCGGCCTGGGTGCGCTTAGCGCCGGCAAAGTAGTCTCCGGAGCCCATGCGGTGGGCGGCGCGGTGGGTTGGTTTTTGCTGCCCGCTCTTTTTGGAGAAGAAAAAAATCCGCTCACGTGGGAGGAAGCTGCGGCAGGACCGGCGATGGCCGCTCGGTACGTGAGAATGACCGGTACCCACGCCGATGCAAAGGCCGTGTTTCTACGGGCCCAGCGCGGAGAACAGGCAGCGCGGGAAGTAGTCCGGCAGACTGCCGTCTATTTGGGTTTTGGAATCGCAAATTTGATCGCCGCCTTTGACCCGGAACTGATTGTCGTGAGTGGCGGGATTTCCCGTGGCTTCAATCTTGTCGAAGGGACGATCCGGCAGACCCTCGACGCTTTCGCGCATCCTATTAGCAGCAAGAAGGTCCGTTTGGTTAAGTCTAAACTCGGATCTGAAGGCCCATTGCTGGGATTGGCGTCGATGGGGTTTC
>DASXTB010000081.1:0-5211 GCA_036505615.1 Acidobacteriota bacterium | reverse complement strand
CGCGGTAGTTGCTGGCCACCCCAAGAGGAATTCGTTTCAAGTTACGTTTATGCGCCTCCGCCGACTTGGGCGTACGGCGCTGGAAGAGATCAAGTTCGTGCTGTAAAGCTGGGTACATTGCTTATCCGATTCTCAAGCCGGAATGCGGCCATTAGATTATGCCCAAGCAAATTAGAGTGCGCCTTGGGCCGTGCTAGCAACTAAAAGAATAACTTTGCCGCGAATTCAATCAGTCTCGGGTCCTTTGCCCGGGAAATACGCCCGAAATCCGATCCATCGGAAATATTCCCATCCGGCTGGAAGAATTGCGAGTGATTTGCGATGTTGAAGAACTCAGCGCGGAATTCCATCCGCATCCTTTCGCTCAAAGGCGTGCTCTTGAGTATGGAAACATCGAAATTATTGATTCCTGGCCCGCAACAGATGGTCCGTGGCGCCGTGCCCAGAGTACCTAGGGCTTGTGGCGCGAAAGCATTAGGGTCGAAATACTGGTTGGGGACCTGATCAGCAGGCGAACATGAGGTACCAGTACCAGCCACGCATCCGGTGGTATGGGGATCGCGAGTAGTGAACTTGCCCACAAGGTCCGGACGTCCAGGCAATTCGAAATCAAAACTGTTCATGAGCTCGTTATCATCCGAGGAAAGGATACGAATCGGAAAACCACTTTGGAAAGTGGTAATCCCTGAAAGCGCCCATCCATTCAAGAGCTTTCCCGCGAAACCCTCTTTCTTGGGTATAGGGAGTTCCCAGTAATAGCTAAGCACGAAACGATGCCGAGAATCGAACAGCGATAACGAACGGCTATGTCTGAAATCAAGAGGATCTAAAATATTCTCGAAACTAGAAGCATTGTCGATTGATTTGCTGAAAGTATAAGCAAGCTGCAACTGCAGTCCTTCGCCAAAACGCTTCTCGAGGCTCGTCTGTAACGAGTTGTAGTTGGAATTTGCCACCGTGTCTTGGGCAAATACGCTGGAAAAAACAGGGATGCCATCGGGCGGACAGCCGGCTCCGGTGGTCGGCTCACACGATGGCGAACTGTAGCGGCGTAAGCCCACCAGGGTGATGTCAGTTGGATTAGGACCAGTTACGGTCGGGACTGAGCCGTACAGCAAGTGAAGAGTGACACCCATAGGAATCTCGCCAGCAGGGATGAAGTAGGAGCTATCGGCGAAAAATTGGCCGCATGCCAGGTTCGGGTCTAGGGTCTGATCAGAAATATTTTGCAGATCGAGACAAGTCTGTGCATTGCCGTAATTCAAATCATGTGTGGCCAGTAAGCGATGTCCCTGTGAACCGACGTAGCCGATTTGGAACACCGTACCTTTGCCGATCTCGCGCTGGATTGAAAGGTTGTACTGCGCGGAATATTGCGTGCGCAGATTGGGTTGAAACTGGCCGAACAGCAGAATGGGACGGAAGGTCGACCAGTCGATCGGCTGGCCCCGCGGCGGATCAAGAATCCCATTGAACGGATTAGGATTTACCGTAGCCTCGTCCTGCCCTAAGAACGGTGTGTTGAATAGAGTGTTGGAAACAAACGAACTTCCGCCGAAGGGTGGCTCGGCGCTGAACTGCTCGAGTACCAGTTGTTCGATCGGGTTGTAGAACAATCCCCAGCCGGCGCGAATGCTGGTTTTTCCAGAATCCCCTGGACTCCATGCGATACCGATCCGGGGTGCGAAGGCCTTGTAGTAAGTCTGAGTCAATCCTGCAGGAACTCCCGTATCTCCGGGAACAACCAGGCCAGTTGGTACGACACCCGTGTTGTTGCAGTCCGGATTAGCAATCCCAAGACCCTGGAAGTTTGCAACGCTATTGGCCGAGAGCTGGCAAGGGTAAATGGCGGAATTCTGTCCCGGCCGGAACGTCTGGACGCGATGGCCGATGTCGGTAAGCGGCGTCTGAAGCTCCCATCGTAATCCATAGTTCAAAGTTACATTCCGCCTAATCTTCCAGCTGTCCTGGCCGAACAAGGCGAAGATAGTGCTGCGGACGTTCTCGGTCTGTGCGGAACCTTGCAAATAGGAATCGGGGAAACCAAGCAAATAGTTGGGGAATAGATTTGCGTATCCAGGATCATTTGGTCCACCACCGAAATACGAGTAATCGCCATTGATGTCAAAGTACAGAGTTTGGTCGAAGCGCTGCCGGCGCAAATCTGCACCGAACTTCATGGTGTGGCCGCCCTTAACCTTGGTCAGATTATCTGTCCATTGAAACGTGTTTCCGATCTGAGGCAATTCTCCCTCAAAGTTATTACCGAGAGAAGGACCGCCGGAAATTGCTATGAAGGGCACACCCTCGCGATTGGGTCCGAGGTTCGGCGTGATCCCGAACCGGGGATTGTTAGGATCGGCGAAGCAGGTTCCCGCCGGCACCGCCGACGTGCAAGAGTCAGTAACCAAATTAGTGTGCTGCGGGTGAAGAAAGGTTCCCTGGGCCTGGCGAAAATAAGTGAAGCGGAATTCGTTGACCAGAGTGTTGCTTGCCGCCCAATTGTGACTCAGGTTCCATTGCTGGTAACGGTCGAGGCTCTGATCGCCGAATCCAGGCACATTGGCGCCCCCGGCTTGGAATCTCGCGAATGGTTTCCCCAAATTATCGTCGTTGAAATAGTAGTACGCGCTCAACTGCTGTTTATTGTTGAGGTGGTGATCGAAGCGGAAAGTGAATTGGTCGTTGCGCAATCGCTGGACCGGAACCGAAGAAAAAAGATCCGTCCCGACGTTAGCGTGTGGGATGAACTGATTCATTAGGTCCACGGCGGTTGGGTCCATGCACTCGATTGGAATCTGGTTACCGGGAAATAGGTCTGAATATAGCATCCCATCTACGATCGGTTGACCCACGGCTGCCGCGCAGCCAGGCCGTTGATTCAGAGCGAACGAATTCGACAGTGTGCCGGCAAAGGGGTCTCCGGCCGAGAAATCACCCAAGCGCTCCGCTTCGGTGGGGACAGTAATTGTTCCCGACGAAATCCCTCTGCGTTGGCGTTCTCCTTCATACGACACAAAGAAAAAAGTGCGATCCTTGATGACGGGTCCACCGAAGGTCCCACCAAACTCGTTCTGAATAAAGGTGGGCTTCTCAGAGTCGAAATAGCCTTTTGCGTTCAGTGATTTATTGCGGAAGAATTCGTAAACATTCCCGTGAAATTCGTTGCTGCCTGATTTCGTGACCACGTTGACAATGGCCCCCGAATTACGCCCATATTCCGCATCGAAGGTGTTAGTCAACACCCGGAATTCCTGAATGCTGTCGGGAGTAGGCTGGACGGCAGGCAAGTTGGCGAATTGATCGTTGGCATCTCCGCCGTTGACGCTGAAGTTGTTGGAACGACCACGGCCGCCATTTACCGAAACTACACCTGCCCGATCGGAACCGTAGAACAAATCGCCGCCCGTAGTCGATTGCACGCCGGGCTGCAAGCTTAGGAACTGATAAGTATTGCGCTCAGCGAGAGGAAGGAGCGAAACGGACCGATCATTGACCACCGCGCCGAGCTGCGTGCTGGTAGTGTCAACCAGCGGCGCTTCGGAAGTGACTTCTATCGTCTCTTGCGCAGCACCTACCTGCAAAGTTGAATTCAGCGTGACCACACCATTGACTTCAACCGTCACTTCTTTCTGGATATTCTTCTTGAAACCCGTCTGCTCGAACTCCACGCGATAGTTTCCAGGCGGAACTTCCACGAAAACGTAGTCGCCACTGGAATTGGTTTGCGCTGAACGACTGACTCCCGTCGCCTCGTTGGTCAATGTCACTTTTACTCCGGCCAAAACGGCACCACTTGGGTCCGCAACCCGTCCGACTACCCTGCCCCCCGTACTTTGGGCAAGCATGACGGTCGAACCCATCAGACAAAAGAGGACAAGCAGAACGCGCGCCGCCCAGAGCATTGTCGAGGATCGCATGAAGACCTCCAAATTTACCGCTGAAAGTTTAGGTTGAAAAATGACGTATTGCGTCCAACGCAAACCTTGCTATAATCGCGTAAGGTTAGAGAACCTGGTATCACACTGTCAAGGGAAAAATTGTTCTTCGTGACCATCTTTCGATGGTATGCAGAATGCCAGTTCCAAAAATGAAGTCCGCCAATCCGCATCCCTGTTTGAAAATCGGAGACGTGGCTCGCCTGGTTGGCGTTTCTCCGTCGGCAATCCGTTCCTGGGAGAAGCTGGGACTCACTCGCCCTCGGCGCACTGCGAGCAAATATCGTCTCTACACGGGGGCAGATGTAAAACTGCTCAAGCGGGCCCGTTTCCTGCGCCAAGTCAGAGGATTGAACGCTCCCGCCATTGTGCAGATGCTTAAGCAGGCTGGCCTGGTGCGTCCCGCGTCAAACGGCGCTGCCAACGCGATCGGCATTCGTCTACGTCAATTGCGCAAGAATCGAAAACTTTCTCTGGCCCGCGTGGCAAAGGCTGCCGGCATCTCGGTGGGGTTTCTTAGCGCACTTGAACGCTCCCATATGAGCGCGTCCGTGAGCACGCTGCGCAAGCTGGCGCGTTTTTACAAGACCAATATTCTTGATTTTTATGATCCCACGGAATCCAATAGTCGCCTGGTTTCTCCCGAACAGCGGAAGGTGTTGGAGGCAGGTCCGGGAGTTCGCATGGAACTGCTGGCGTGGGGAAACACGGTAATGGAGCCGCATTTATTTCGTCTCGCCCCGAGAGCGGGCAGTGGCGAGTCATATGCTCACGAAGGCGAAGAGTTTCTTTACGTACTGCGCGGTGAGTTGCACATTGAGCTCGAAGAAGAAAAATATCGTCTCAAACCAGGGGATAGTTTCTATTTCGAGAGTGCCACGCCGCATAGCTGGAAGAATCCGGGGCGCAGCGAAACTTGGCTGCTGTGGGTAAATACTCCGCCAACCTTCTAACGGAATAGTCCGTCGAGCGGACACGGGAGAGTGGCTTGTCGAACACAACGCGTCTTCTTTTAAGGCTTTGGAGCTTACTTTTAATTTCTGCGATTCTTTCTGCGGGCGCGAGCGCAGCACAGACGCCCCAACCGCATGTCGCGAACACGATATTACTCAACGGGCGTATCTATACTCTCGACTCGCGCCAGCCTTGGGCCGAGGCTGTGGCTATCAGCGGCGGCACAATCCTCGCCGTAGGCAGGGTGAAGGACATCAGTTCATATCGCGATTCCTCCACCAAAGTCATCGATCTCGGCGGACGACTGGTGCTGCCCGGC
>DASXTB010000080.1:0-11901 GCA_036505615.1 Acidobacteriota bacterium | reverse complement strand
CGGCTTTCTGTGGCGAATTATTCCGAATCGAGCTCGATGTTCCAATACAGGTAGTCGCGCCAGCTTTCAGGTGCGCTGCGGTAGCCGATCGAGAACGTAATTCTGGTGGCGACCCAGTGGGGAACTGCAGGATGGCGTATCAGCCTCAAGCCCGCTTCCTCAGGAGTTCGTCCCCCTTTCCTGTGATTGCAACGGATGCAGCAGGTGACAATATTCTCCCAACTCTTGCCTCCGCCCTGAACAATCGGGGTGACGTGATCGAAGGTCAGCTCGTCGGTGCGGCATTTCCTTCCGCAGTACTGGCATCGATAATGGTCGCGCGCGTAAATATTGGCGCGGGAGAATTTGACGCGGCGGTGCTTGGCGCTTATCTTGACGAAACGCAGAAGCCTAAGAACCGAAGGCAGCCTGATCGAAAAGCTGACACTATGTATTTCCCTTTCATATTCTTCGACCACTTCCACTTTGCCGGAAAAAAGCAAAGTAAGAGCCTTTTTCCAGCTGATTACCTGGAGCGGTTCGTAAGTCGCATTCAACAGTAACGTTTGTTCCATAGTTCCCAAAAATGCAGCGTCCTCGCGCTTCTAGCAAAATCCGCACTATTGAAATACAGCGCGTCCTAAGAGTCAAGTGCGCTCGCCACAAAGAACGATTCCCACATTTCCATGAAAGCTTCGATTGGGAAGCCTACGATATTCCAGTACGATCCGCTGAAGTCATCCACGTGCCGCGACCCCAGTCCCTGAATGGCATAGGCTCCCGCTTTTCCCATCGGTTCGCCGGTGGCGATGTAATCTTGAATTTGCCGATCAGACAACAGCTTGAAACGCACGCCGCTGCGATCCGCCACTGCGGCCAGCTTGCTGCCGTATTTCAGAGCGACGGCGCTGAAAACCTGATGCCATCGACCTGACAAGCGGTGTAGCATCCGCGAACTATCCTCCGCATTTTTCGGCTTTCCCAGGATTTCGTTGTCTATGACCACGATCGTATCCCCGGCAACGATAGGGAGTGAGTGAACCGCGCCCAGGGCCTTGCCGCGCGCTGCCGAGAGGACATGGGCCCTAGGATCAAGATTGCCGGGAAGCGTGGACTCGTCAAAGGAGCTGTCCACGATTTCCGTCAGAAAACCAAACTTGGTGAGGATCTCAAGTCTTCGCGGGCTTTTGGAAGCAAGCGCAATACGACGATCATTCGCGACAGGCGAAACCGGACTCTGATTTGTGAGTCTGCTGCGTGTGCTAGAATTCAATCAGATGCGCTCCGCGGAAAAAATCAAGATGTGCATTTGTCTGTCTCTGGTGGCCGGCATTATCCGCCTCTGCCTTGCTGCTGCCGCAACGACAGCCAATGCCGGCGCCACCCCTCCGGCGCCAATCCAATCAAGCCAGACAGCGCCAGCGGGCCCTGCTTCCGGCACAACCGCGAAGTCCGAGAAAAAAGCACCCTCTGCCGACCTCGCCTTTTTTTATACCGGAAACGTCCTGGCCAATTATGAACCGTGCGGGTGAAAGGCCCATCCTACGGGGGGTCTGGCCCGGCGGGTCGGATACATCGAATCTTATCAAAAGAAACATCCGGGTACGTTTACGATTCATGTGGATGCGGGAAATTATTTTTCCCAACGGTTGCCTGAGGAAGGATTGATCAACGATTTCATGTATCAGACGCTGCCGCGCGTTCAGCTTTCGGTGATAAATCTTGCTGTTGGCGATCTGCATCTCTGGCAGAAGCTCGCAGAGGCGTCCCCGGGTACGCAGTTTGTAACGGCTAACTTCAAAATTCTGGGCAGGAAACTGCCCGCGCCCCCTCCTTACGCTCTGGTCCCAGTTTCGCGGCCCCATGGAACTCTACGCCTGGCTTTTGTGGGATTGGCGGACAATCCTGGAGAACAACTCCGAGGCAGCGACTTCACGTGGGTCGATCCGGTGACGGCGCTCGTTGAGTTGATGCCGGAGCTAAAAGCGAAATCCGACTTTATCGTCATTCTTGGGGACATCAGCCGTTCCACGGCGGCAATGTTGGCGCTGCGCTTCCCTGAAATCCGTTTGGAGATCCTTGCCGAGACCCGTTTTCTATTGAACCCGCCTGAAGAAGTCAACAATGCGCTGATAACGCAGGCCGTGGAACGCGGCCGTTATCTCGGCCAGATGGAGATGATGTTTAAGGACGGGACGCTGAAATTCTTGGCTTCTGATTTCATTCCGCTTTCCGGTGACGCGCCTGAGGCGAGCGATATCCTGCCCAAAATTGCTTCTCTGCAATCCAAGCTGGCAGACTTTCAAAAGGTTTACGCCCGCCAGTCCGCCCAGGCGGCGGTGGGATCGGGAGACTTCGTGGGCGCTGAAAAATGCCGGCCCTGCCATGCTGCCGCGTTCGATGTCTGGTCAAAATCGCAGCATGCACACGCTGTCGCCACGCTGGCGGTCAGAAATGCTCAAAACGATAACCGCTGTCTCCCCTGCCACACCACCGGTTTTGGGAAACCGGGAGGCTTCTATAACAACTTTGCAACCCCGCAGATGCAAAATGTGCAGTGCGAAGCATGTCACGGTCCGGGTCGCCAACACCTGGCTCAGGTCAAGACGCGATTAGCCAGTGGCAGCGCCGTCTGCGCAACGTGCCATACGCCGGGCCAGACACCGGATTTTGAGTTTGAACGCTACTGGCCCAAAATCCGGCATTGAAATCAGTACTCCAATATCATGAAGCCAATCAGCAATTTCATGGCAAAACTAGCGCGCGACTTTTCCGACCAGCCCGTCGTTGTCGAGGTAATCCTAAGAGGCCAATGGAAGAATCTTATGGGAGAGCGCATTAACACCCATTCGCTGCCCATCGGTTTTCAGGACGGCGTGCTCCAGGTTGGGACTTCCGATGAGCGTTGGATGGAAGAACTCTCTCGCCTTTCGGAAGACATTCGCAAGCGAATCAATACCTTCTTGGGCAAGGAAGTGGTTCGGACCATCAGATTCACGCAAAAAAGCTGAACCCCAGGGAAGGATTTACGTTCTACAGAGTAGTTAGCCGGCTTATAATATGTAGTTTGGCTTAATTGCCGAGGATGCTGTCTTCATGAAACTTTTTTTAATATCACTGCTAGTGGCAGCGTTGCTGTTTGTGCCGGTTTATGCCGATCGAGTGGTCGCTACTTTCGATCCCAATGCCAACGGTATGACCCTTAAATTCGACACAAACAGCGTAGCCACGGACAACTTTTTTTCGCCCCTAGTGCTTTTTTCAGCCGACGGGAAGAAAGGATTTGTCAATTTTCCCGGATCGGACTCCCTCGTAGTATTCGATACGGATAGCATGCAAGTTCTGGCCAGCCTGGCAGTAGGAAAAACTCCCTCGCAAATGTCGCTGACGCCTGACCATAAGACTGTCATCACTGTTAACACCGACCTGGCCGACAAGGTTCCCGTCGCAAAGCTGGTGGGCGGGATCTCGCTGATCGATGTAGAGACGCTGGCTGTCAAAACCGTCGCCTTCGATAAAGTCGATTTCAGTCTGGCCAGCAACATCATCTTCACCGCCGATGGCCTGACCGGAATTGTCGCTTCAACAGGAACGGACGAAATTGTGCGGTTCAAAGTCGCTGATGGCTCCGAGATCACCCCGCGATTGAAGCTCCCAGGGGGAAGCCGTCCCGTGGGATTGACCATGTCGCATGACGGCACGTTTTTCACTGCAGTCAATGTTGCCGACCAGCAGTTCTCCACCACGAAAGATTCGGTCTCGATCATAGATGTGAGTACTTTTCAGGTTCGCGCCACTATGAACCCCAAGGACCCGCATGATTTTCTGGCCACGCATAGAGTGGCCCTCAGTCTGGATGACACAAAGGGGATCATCGGGGACGATGCCAATAAGGGTATTCTGGGCGTCGACGTCGTTTACATCTTCGACACAAAGACCGGGGACGTGATCAAGAGCAAGGAAGTGGGCATTAATGCCAATTACACCGCCCTGACACCCGATGGCTCACGTTTCGTCGTGGTGAGCGAATTTGGAATTACTTTACTGCCGGTTGACAACCTGGATTCTGCTACGGACATAACTCCTCCCGCGGCTGATCTCTCGAGAGCTACCAACATCGTTTTCACCGCCGATTCGAAAACCGCTTTCCTCGCCGGTTCCTCGGCAGATTTGCTTTACCGCATCGATCTTCAGACAAACGCCGTAGTGGCGGATGTTGACGTGGGTAAGGATCCGGCGACCTTTACCGATAGCCCCTTTTTTGTTGCCCTCGCACCCGACGAACAGCGCGTCGCGGTTGTGAATTTCGGCTCCAACACGATCAGCTTTGTGACTAGAACTTTTGCCTTGGGAACGGCAAGGTTTTATTCCAACCCCTCGCGTTTCACCGGGTTGGCTCTTGCCAACGTGGGAACTACTCCCATTAATTTGAAATTAGAGGCCCTGTCTACTGGGGGAGTGGCTTTTAAGGATGATCCCCAGACTACGGATGTTGTAGAAGTGGTCAACCCTCAGTCGCTGGATCTGGCTCCCGGACAACAGACCGCGCTGCTTGCGTCAGAGCTGTTTCAAAGTGATCCGGCAAAAAGCCCGATCGACGGGTGGATATCGATCGACAGCTCCCAACAGGGTTTGATTGGATTCTTTGAAATCGGCGACGCTGCCAGCGGTAAGCTGGACGGCGCCAACCTGATCACGCACGGCGAACTGGTGACGATATTGCCCGTGGTGCGCCAGAACGATCAGTTTTCTACCGAACTTGTAGTGGTCAATCCGAACTTTAATTCCGCGACCGTGACCATCGATTTGGTCGACAATGGCGGCAATGTAGTGCGAACTATTTCCGATTCGCTTCCTGGGCTGGCAGTCCTCTCCCGTAAGTTGAAGAGTTCGGACAGCGGGGCCGCGGATTTGCTGCCCGAGGCGGCCGGCCTGGATGGAGCGCACCTGGTAATCACCGGCAGCATTCCGGTTGCCGCATTCGCTTTGTACGAAACGGTCCATGAATTGAGCGTCCTGCCGGCGATTGCACCAGCTTCGACGGCGAACGACAACGGCACCAATTTGGTGGCGCCTCAGGTAGCTATTCTGGGAGGATTCAGGACCGTTGTCAGTCTGGTGAACGTTTCGGGGCAGGATGCGGACATTACGTTGACGCTGATGGGAAACGATGGCGTACCGCTGGCGGCGGCAAAGACCGTCACGGTGGCGGATAAAGCTTCGGCCGTCCTTGATCTGGCTGAGCTGTTTGAATTGAGAGGAAACGAGCCAGTTTCAGGGTGGCTGACCGTGACAAGCACGGGCACTCCCATTGTCGGCGCAGTCGAACTTTTCTTTGACGACGCGGCCATGTCAGCCTTTGCGCTGACAAAGAGCTCCGGGACCGATTTTCACTTCGCCCACATATCTCAGGGAGGCGGATTTGCTACGGGGTTGGCGCTGGTGAACCCGAATGCCCAGGCGGCCCAGGTGACCATTGACGTTTTTGACCCAAGCGGCGCACTGATAACTACTAAGAAAATCGCTTTGCCGGCGAAGTCGCGGATCAGCGATGTGGTGGCGTCGCTTTTGGGATTGACTTCCCAGATTGGCGGCAGAATTCACGTTCAGTCCGACGTTCCCATCGTGGGGCTGGAACTCTTCTTCACCACAGACCTATCGACGCTGTCGGTGGTTCCGCCGCAAACCATTCAGTAAATTTCAGTTTCAGCGCGCGAGTATTAAGGTAATTTTATGAAATTTGCCCCGCCGCGCGCGTACATGCCATAATCAGATATGCGAAATGCGATACTGTTGCTCTCCCTCGGCCTTCTGACGGCAATTCAGGCGGAAGCTCAGAGCCAGGTTTCCGCTCCTGTAAAGCCTGCTCCTTCTTCAGTAGCCGACGCCTATTATCACTTCACGCTGGCCCGTCTTTACGACGCTTCGGGTGACACGTCTGACGCTCTAACCGAGTACGAAGCCGCG
The DNA here is from genome assembly GCA_036505615.1 of Acidobacteriota bacterium. GTDB lineage: Bacteria > Acidobacteriota > UBA6911 > JACQSX01 > JACQSX01 > DASXTB01. Next base: position 5,955 of record DASXTB010000080.1, on the reverse strand, counting down.
CTGAAGGGGGACCCAGGCAATGCCCAAATTCTTGCCGAATACGCTGCCACTTTGGCCGACTTAGGTCGTACCGAGGACGCGCTGCAGAAGGCAAAGCAGGCGGTGGGCATCGATCCGGGCAATGCCGACGCGCACTTACTGATCGCTGATATTTATTCCCGGGCCCGGCAAGATCCCAAGGCTCAGGAGAATGCCGTCGCCGAATATGAAACGGTACTGAAAACCGACCCGGAGAACTCGGCAGCACTAGGCGCGCTGGGGCGCATTTACGTCCGTTCCAACCAGTTTGTCAAGGCCGAGCAGGCGCTGCAGAAATTGGTAAATCGGCAGGCGGAAAGCCCGGAGGACCTGTTCCTGCTGGCGTTGTCGCAAGTCGAGCAGCAGAAGTTCAATCCTGCGCTGGAAAACTTAAATCGCCTGACGCAGTACAGTCCCGGCAACACGCGGGTGCTGATGCTCCAGGCATTTATCTATGAGCGGATCGGCGACAACGAAAAAGCGCTAGCGAGCTACCAGGAAGTTCTTAAATCACAGCCTGATAATTCCGAGGCAAAGCGGCACGTTGCATCTTTGCTTGCCGAAAAAGGCAAATCCAAGGACGCGACGGAAATGCTCGAGGAGCTCGCCAAGCGAAACCCGTTTGACTCGTCGGTCCTGCTGGAACTGGGAAAGGCGCAGGGGGATCAGAAGAAATACGGCGAGGCCATTGCCACCTTCCGCTCCGCCCTGAAAGCCGATCCCGAAAATGTGGAAGTCACCTTCTACCTGGCAAGGACTCTGGCGGTGACGGGGCAGCGGGAAGAAGCCCTGTCCATGTTGAAGAAGGTTTTGGAGCGGGAAGGGAAGGATCCCGCCACTCAGCGCGGGCGGTTGCCCACTTTGATCCAGATTGGAACAATCCAACGGGAGGATGCTCAGTACGATGCAGCCATCGCGACTTTCCAGCAGGTGCTAAGAGAGTTTCCCGACAGTGCCCAGGCGTACTGGCTGCTGGCCGACGCCTACAGGCAGAAGAAGGATTGGACTCACGCGGCCGATATTATCTCCAAAGGACGAACAAAATTCGCCGACGACAAAAGCCTGCTGATCACCGAAGCGCAGGTCGTCTCCCAACAAAAAGGGCTGGAAGAAGGGTTGAAGGTTTTGGACCTGGAGCTGGCCAAGCAGCCCGCTTCCAAGTCCGAGCAGGACAAGCTTACCCAGCTTCAAATTAAACTGAGCCGCGCTCAGCTGTTTTTTGACCAGCGGGCCTACCAGCGTGCCGAAGCCTACCTGCACCAGTTGGCAAATGAAGATCCGGCAAATGAAGCGATTCTTTTCCAGCTGGCGGCCGTCTACGAGAGAGAAAAGAGATTTGAAAAGGCGGAAGACGTTTTCAAAAAACTGCTGGAAAAAAATCCAGACAATGCCGGTGTTCTGAATTACCTGGGTTATATGTGGGCCGACCGCGGAGAGAATCTGCATCAGGCGCTTAAGTACATCCAAAAAGCCGTCGATCTGGATCCCTTCAACGGCGCTTATCTAGACAGTCTCGGATGGGCGCAGTTCAAGTTGAACGATCTGAAATCGGCCGAGGCGAATTTGAACAAAGCCGCCAGAATCGTGCGCAATGACGCCACGATTCATGAACATTTGGGCGATCTTTATGAGCGGCTGGGCAATTACCAAGAAGCGTTGCTGGCCTATCGCATTTCTTTGACTTATTCGACGGAACCGAAGGACATCGAAAAAATCCAGGAGAAAATCAAGAAGCTGGACAAGCTGACGAAAAAGTAGTCCCTTGTCCGTCGTCCGTTGTCCGTCGTCCGTTGCCTAGTGCCTGACCTCAAATTACATCCAGTCCATTGTATCAGGCTGGTGCTCCGCAACTGACAACGGACTAGTGACTACGGACAACGGAGAATGGACGAATGCTTCGCGTTCCTTCCTTCGCCAAAATCAACCTCTACCTGAGAGTGCTGGAGAAGGAGCCGGGGGGTTATCATCGTATTGAAACCGTCCTGCAGACCGTTTCCCTGCATGACATCATGTACTTTGAGCGGCTGCGGGAACCGCGCGTGGAGGTCACGGCGGATGATGCGCCTGGAGGGGAAGCCAATATCGCCTATCGCGCCGCTGCCCTGATGGTCCCCAAGGGGCGCGGCGTGCGGATTCGGATCGAAAAGAAAATCCCCATCGGAGCAGGCTTGGGTGGAGGCTCAAGCAACGCTGCGATGACTTTGCTCGCGCTAAACCACCTTTTTGACGCGGGCTACAGCCTTGCCGCGCTGGCACATTTGGGAGGCCGGCTGGGAAGCGATGTCCCCTTTTTTTTGGCCGGAGGAACTGCCTGTGGATTTCATCACGGAGAACGAGTTGTGCCTCTGCCTGACTTGCCTCCCGCTCCAGTAACGCTGTTGTATCCGGGAGTTCAGATGCTTTCAGCGAGGGCATACGCAAACTTGAAGTTGACAAAAGAAATGCCGGACGCTACGATTGAAAATTTCTGCTATTCGCTGTTAAATCAAAGGGTTGATCAGCTTAGCACGATTCTCAGGAACGACTTCGAACGGACTGTTCTTAAGGACAAGCGAATCGTGGAAGCTAGGAAGTTTTTGACAGGACAGGGTTTCGGGAAGGTGCACCTGAGCGGCTCGGGCTCCACTTTGTTCGCCCTTGGAAGGCCCAAAAGGAAACTTCGGGTCGGAGCCGGCTGGAAATTCTGGCAGGCGCACTTGCTGACGCGCAGCCAGTATCGGAAACGATTGAGCCGGTGCCTCCGGTGGCCGGAACACTGAGATATTGGGGCGTCGTCAAGCGGTAAGACACAGGTCTTTGGCACCTGCATTCGGAGGTTCGAATCCTCCCGCCCCAGCCAAACCCCAAGACGGTTTAAGTCATCACTCATTCGTCATCAGTCAATTGTCGTTGGGTTGGGATTGGATATTTTGGGAGCGGAGAGACGGCCTGCGGGCCCTCTCAAGGCAGCCCTGGAATAGGGTGAGTCCCGAATAGCTAACGAGTTTTTAATCACGAATGGTTGATGACATCTTTGGCGATTGAAGGATGCGAAGCTTAAAGGTTTTTTCTGGAAGTGCGAACAGGCCTCTGGGTGACGAGATCTGCCGGGAACTGAATTGCCCGCTGGGGTTGACCAAGCTTACTCAATTCAGCGATGGTGAGATCCATGTTCAAATTCTGGAGAACGTCCGCGGCGCCGATGTTTTTATCATTCAGCCCACTTCCCATCCGGTAAATGCGAACCTGATGGAGTTGCTGATCATGATCGACGCATTCAAGCGCGCCTCGGCAGGGCGCATCACGGCCGTGCTTCCCTACTATGGATATGCGCGCCAGGACAGGAAGGACAAGCCACGCGTCCCTATCTCTTCCAAGCTAGTGGCCGACTTGCTGGAAGCGGCTGGCACCAATCGCGTGCTTACCATGGACTTGCACGCGGGCCAGATACAAGGTTTTTTCAATATTCCCGTAGACCATTTGTTTGCCGCCCCGGTGATCATCGATTACGTAAGCGATCTGAAAATTGACACGGTTGTGGCTCCGGATGCTGGTGGTGTGGAACGGGCGCGCGCTTTTGGGAAGAGACTGCAGGCAAACCTGGCAATCATTGACAAGCGCCGCAAGGAGGCGAATGTCGCTGAAGTACTCCATATCATCGGCGAGGTGGAAGGGCGGAACATTCTGCTCGTTGACGATATGATTGACACTTGTGGAACGCTGGTAAAGTCCACCGAAGCGCTCAAAGAGAGCGGCGCCGCGAAGGTTTATGCCAGCGCGACGCATGCAGTGTTGTCCGGCCCGGCTATTGCTTTAATTCAGGAGAACGATGTGGAAGAAGTGATTGTAACCAATACTATCGCGCTGGATGGTTCCAAGTGCATACCCAAGATCAAGGTGCTTAGTGTGGCTCCGCTGCTGGCTGAAGCCATCCGGTCCATTCATGAAGAAACCTCAGTGAGTAAGCTTTTTATTTAAGGGAGTCTTTAAATTATGGCAACACAGTTTGAATTGCAGGCGGAAGAACGCGACTTGAGGGGAAAGAACAATGCGGGCCGCTTGAGGCGAAAGGGTATGATCCCGGCTGTCATTTATGGCCAGGGCAAAGAGGCGCGCTCTGTGAGCGTCGACCCCAAGAAGATTTCCGAGATTCTGCACTCCCAGAGCGGGCACAACAGCATTTTTGAGGTCATCATCGGGAACGCTGCAACTTTCACTGTGATGATCAAGAGCTATCAGCTCGATCCTGTCAAGGGCCGCCTGCTGCACGCCGACCTGCTGACCATCGCGCTGGACAAGAAGATGAAATTCAAGGTGCCCATTGAACTCGTAGGCGAGTCCGCCGGCGTGAAGAGTGACGGTGGGATCATGGACATCATAAAGCGCGAGATCGAAGTGGAATGCCTGCCTGGTGATGTTCCGGCCAACATCAAGGTGAACGTGGAGCATCTGAAAATCAACGACCACATCCGCGTGGCCGAGATTGATTACGACAAGACGAAGTTTCAAATTTTAGAGGATCCGGATCAAACAGTGCTTACCGTGCTGCCGCCTCGAGCTGAAGAAGAGATTGCTCCCGTACCCACCGAAGAGGCTGTGCCCGCCGAACCTGAAGTGATCAAGAAGGGCAAGGTGGAGGAAGCTATCGAAGGTGAGGAACCGCCCAAAGAAAAAGAGCGCGAAAAAGAGAAGGAGAAGGAAAAGGAAAAGGAGAAGAAGTAGTTCGTACTCTGATCCAGATTTGAGTGCTCATCGGTCATCAGTCATCAGTCATCAGTCGTCGGTAATCGTCGGGCTATGGGTCTGCAAGTCAACAGGTCGGCAAGTCGGCGAGTCAAGAACCACGACTTCCAGCTGTTGATCCTTGGGACCTGCGGACCTGCTGACCTGCTGACCTGCTGACTTATTGACCGATGACCGATGACCGTAGTCCCATGACCAATTACTGATTTGAAAGCTCTCGTTGGATTAGGAAATCCGGAAAGCCGATATGCTGGCAATCGCCACAATATCGGCTTTTTAATTGTGGATCGGATTGCGGAAACCGGTGGAGTGAAAGTGCGACAAGTGTCCCATTATTCGCAGTTTTGCCGGTTCTCGTTTTGTGGTGTGGATACGCTTCTCATCAAGCCGCAGACTTTCATGAATCGAAGCGGGCTGGCCGTGCGCGAAGTTGTCGAGCGTTGGGATATCGCGCTATCTAACATTCTGATGGTTTACGATGACGCGGATCTCCCGCTGGGTAAAATTCGGCTGCGCGCCGCGGGTAGCGCCGGTGGCCATAACGGCATGAAGTCGATCGTCGCTGAGATGGGGACCGATCAATTGCCGCGGCTCCGTTTTGGCATTGGCCGCGGCGTGGGAGCGGACATGGCCGAATTCGTCCTTTCGGATTTCTCCTCTCAAGAAACGCCTCTTGTCGAGCCCGCCATGGAGCGGGCTATCGAAGCGATACGCTGCCTCTGGGAAAACGGAATCGCAAGAGCCATGTCCTTATTTAATCGGGATCCGGCAGAGGAGGTCTCGAGCAAATCGGTCAAGTTTTGGCCATAAAAGTGCACCCGATGAGCTGGCCACACGCCGCAACTGCAAGCACCCGCAGAGCCGCGACCGTAAGGGCGCGGCGCGGCGATCCTAACCGGCGGCACGAGCTCGTTCGCTACCTATAGCTACAGCTAGGATGTCGGGGGTCCAGGGTGGGCATTCAGTCGGGGGCTGGGACCCTTCAAGGTGTTTTGGGAATCAACCCATTGCCTGCCCTTGGTCATGGCGCTGGCAATGGCCTCTTCTTTTGTCTTGAAAATGGAGTCGCCAATAGCGAAGCGCATGCGGTTGACCGACCTGATTTCGCATGAATCATCCCATGTACCATCAAGGTGAGGATAGCCGCAGAATCGAATAGTCCAGCCCTTGTAATTTTGAGCGGCCTCTTTTCGAAAATCAGGATCAGTACGTTGA
>DASXTB010000079.1:0-9335 GCA_036505615.1 Acidobacteriota bacterium | reverse complement strand
GAAGCGTTGCTTCAGGGATCCCATGTGAAAGTCAGGGCTGCAGTCGAGCCGGTCAAGACGGCCGGGCCTGATTTGAAATTGCAAATCGCACTAGTTGAGGAAGAGGTCCGGTACAGCGGCGAGAACGGCATCCGCTTTCATACCATGGTGGTCCGCAGCCTGGCGGGCCCGCAAGCAGGCGGTCTTGCTCTCGATGCTTCACAAGCTTCGACCGTCGAGCATCAATTTGATCTGGATAAAATATCAGCCCAACTGAAGGAGCATTTGGATGACTACGAAGTACACGGACGCCATGGCAAAATCACCTTCAGCGAAAAGAAAAACGTCATCGACCCCAAGAGGCTGTCGATAGTGGCATTTGTTCAAAACGAGAAAAGCAAGCAGGTGCTTCAGGCAACCTATGTCCAAGTGAAGCCGGTAGAGCTGGCCTCCGGAAAATGACACGAAAAATTCTGAATGAGATTAACGACGCGTGGACCTAATTCGTGGTCGTTGACGTGTTACCGTACCGGGAAATCTGTTTTTTTAACCACTTTTGCCTGGGGACCACACATCCTACAAAACCCGAAGGGTTTACAGAGTATAGCCGGCGGCAAAGCTCGCGTCTTTTGCGGGCGACGCCGTGGCCATCTCCCCAGAACAATCCGCCCTGAAGGGGCGCAAGAATATTTCGCGCGAATTTGAGAGCGAGCCGGTTTGCAGCCACATGGCATTTCAATCCACCCACGTTATCTCCGGCACTGAGGTTCTGCGACGCTTTCAGCGTCGGATGGTTTGTGGGGCGGTCAACCGGCGGCGTCGCCCACAAAAAGCGTGGGCTTTTCCGCCGGCTATATTCTGTAAGCCCTTCGGGTTTTACCGTGTGTCACTCAAGAGCTTGTGCACCGGACTGATCTTGTGTCTGCTTTCCGGCATTTCTTTAGCAACCGGCGAAAATCCTGTCACTTGGTCCCTTAAATTGAGCTTACCTGCAAAATCAGTGAATCCGGGCGTGAAATTTACCGCGCTGCTACAAGCGGAGATCAAGCCGGGTTGGCATCTTTATTCGACCACGCAGCCGCCGGGTGGGCCGATCCCCACCCGCATCACACTGGCTGCCGGACAGCCGTTCGAGCTGGCCGGGACAATCGAGGGCCCTCCGCCGCAAGCGGCCTTTGACAAGAATTTCGGGATAAATACCGAGTGGTACGACGCGTCGGCCACTTTCAAAATCCCGGTGAAAGTTTCCGCCAAAGTAACTCCTGGAAAACAGAAACTCAAGGTCAACGCGTTCTATCAAAGCTGCAGCGCCACCCTCTGCCTTCCGCCGGTGACCGAAAAATTAGAAGCCATAGTCGACGTGGCCCCAAGAGTCCGGGGCAGAAAATGACGACCTTCCTTGGAAGCGCTCACCAGACATCCCGGCTAGTAGCCTGTCGGCACTGCGGCGCGCAGTTGCGGGATTCTGTGCGGGGCGCTAATTCGAGCCGCCTCCGGAGGCTTGTTCTTTTGGCGGTGAAGCACTCCGGAGTCTACTGTCTGACCGGTGCGCGAGATTGTCTGGAAGGAGAGGTCATCGCCCGCGACTTCCATCAGCATGAAGTGATTGTCCCGGTCAAAGCCCTTGGCTGTCAGATTGGTTCTGTCAATGTCTCCCACGGCCAATTGGCCCGCCGCTCCGCAGACAAAGTAATAAATCCCCAACTGGGGTTTAATGCGTTCGTAGAAATGATCGTGCCCTGAAAGCACCACATTCACTCCGTATTTCACAAAGATCGGCTCTAATACCCTTCTTAATTGCACGTCCGAGCCGTGGCGACCGCCGGAAGAATAAAGCGGATGGTGGAAAAAGCAAATTTTCCAATTCTGGTTGGAGTTCTTCAGTTCCTTCTCCAGCCACGCCAACTGGGCCTGGTCCATGTAGTTGCTGTCAAGGGCAAAGAACCGAACGTCTCCCTTGGGCGCCTTGAACGTGTAAAAGCGCGCTCCACTCATATTGAAGAGCTTATAGCGCGTGGAGTTCGCCTCGTCATGATTGCCCAGCGCCGCATAGAACTTCACACCGGCATCGAGCAGCTTCTTGTACGGGAGCTCAAACTTGTTTTGGTAATCGCGCGCACTCTTGCCTCCGTAGATGTTGTCGCCCAGCATCAGCACCATGTCGTAAGAAAACTTCTGCCGGTATTCGACCATCCGATCGCCAACTTCGTACTGTCCGCGCTCCCCTGTTCCGCTATCGCCGATGACGGCAAAATGCAGGGAGTCGGGATTATTGGGGAGTGAGATCTGCTGGGCCAGTCCCCATAGACCGGCGACTGCCAAGATCAAAGAGAAATAGAAGCGACGCATACGAAAGCCCGGAGTCAATCGAAACTAATGGAGAACATCTCGCGTATAGTCCACAATCAGCCCAGCCTCCACATCAAGGAGAATCAAGTGGCGGTCGACAAACCGGTATTCCACGTCTTTGGGCAACTGCGGAAGTTGCAGCAGCAGCCCGGGCGGCATCAAAGATTTGGGCGCATTGTCCGGATAGGTATCGTTGACACGCAGGGGCACGGTTCGAGGCGCCTGGTCCCTGATGGCAGCCTTCATTTCGGCTCCCTCCGGACCGTCCAAATGCTGCTGGACGGTGCGGACCAAAAGCAGTCCGCTGTCAGTTTCGAAAATATCGCCCTGCTTGGCGTCGTCACGCTCTTTTCGGATCAAGTCGCCGAGCGCCTTGCGGTGTGCGGCCATTTGCTCGGCAGTCGCTTTGTCGGGAAGCTTGGGCAGCTTGGAGGCCAGGCGCTGCCGCAATTTGGCGTATTTCATTACGTGCTCGTTGAACTCCCGCAGGCTGTGCGGCTGCTTAGCGGGTTTTGCGGGCTGCGAAGCTGATTTCTCCCGAGCCGCACAGCCAACCAACGCCAACACAACCACCAGACACCAGATCCGTGAGAACAATCGATATTCCATAATCAAGGCTTGCGCTTACTCAGTAATTCCCTGGCCAAGTTCGAGACGGCATTGAATCCAAGATATGCGCCAAAGGTAGTAAAGTAGTTGCTGGCAGTGCGATCGCGGGACCGGTGCCAGGCGATGGAGGCGCCCGCGCCTGCAGCGTTGCCAATCAGATTGGACGCGTTAAACTCGGAATTCCCTGCCTCATTCCGGGTCACGAAAACCCGGCTTACTGCATACACGACTCGGCCGCCAAAGGCAGGTTTCTGCGAGGGATGGTAACGAGGATCCTGATGCAGCGCCGATGCGGCAATCCAGGAGCCGGCCAGCTCGGACACCACCGTGGAGCCGAAGCGGTCTCCGAAGCGGCGCGCAAATCCCATTCCTCCCATCCCGAAACCGCGGTCTCCCTCCTCGTCTATGGCCATCGAGTACCCTGCGCCCCCCGCCGCCAGCAGATAAGCCGTCGGCGATAATACCGAGTTGCCCAGAGCGATCTTGAATCGTTTTCCCGAGGTCAGCGACTCGACTGACGAAACGCCAGCCGCCGGTGCGGTGGCCTGCGTTAGGTTTTGGGGGATAGCTTCCTGCGGTTGCTGGGCGTGAGCCGGCGGCGCAAAAAGCAGAAGCGCTGTCGCGACGGCGCCCAGACGAACCGACCGGCGAGTCCGCCAGGCAAAAATCATGGGTTCTTCTTCCTGGTGAGGAACTCTTTGACGATCTTTGCGCCCATGTTCATACCGATGGACTTGGCCATGCGCCGCGAGAAACGCTGCGCGGTGAAATCCTGATTGGGAGTCCAGCCGATTTGGGCTGCGTTGCTCGCCGCCATTCCGACAAAATTGGAAATATTGAACTGAGAATCCCCGTTGTCGCTGCGGGTGACGAAAACGCGCGACGCCGCATAAAGGATGCGATGGACAACTCGGCGGTCGGGAGATGGAAAGTATCGCGGGTCCTGGTGAAAGAGCGACGCCGTTATCCAATACCCGCTGAAGTCATGAACAATAGTGCCCCCCATTCTGTCACCAAATCGCTTCGCGAATCCCTCCGGCCCCCAACCAAATCCGCGATCACCGCCGGAATCAACCGCCTCCGAGTACCCCGCGCTGGCGACCGATTTGACGTAACTCATGGGCGAAAGGATGGAATCGTGAAGCGCGTATTTGAATTTACCCCCGGGCGTGAGGGGATCCGGCTGCGCGGAGCCATTTTGCCCCGAGGCAGTCGTCGTCTGGCCTGAGCCGCTGCCTGCCGCCTGCGGATCCTGCCCCAGGATAAAATTCGGGACCAAGAGCAGTAGCGCTATCAAAAACAGGCACTTAAGAAACTTCATGGCTGCAGTCTCCAAGTTAAAGTTTCACACCTTTCATGATAGCTTGCGCGCCAATAGGAGCACTTAAACTCGCAAAAATTGATTTCATCTGTGGGGACGAGCCTGTGTTTTCGCCCGTTTTCCAATAAGGGCTCACAGTTGTAGGGCATTTAATTTTTGGCCAGAGCGGTGATCAACTCCGCTCGACACCGGTGGATTTTTAGAGCGCGGGTGTTCATTTCTTGCCTTTGGCTTGAACGCGTCTCTGGCATTCGGCGTAGAGCGCATCGTAGACGCCAAATTCGCGTTGCAAGATGTCATGGTCTGACAGTCCCAGAGCGCTGAATCCGTGTGCAATCCACCGCAGCCCCTCACCTGCCGGATGCGGATTACTAGGATAGGAATCAGCAGCCCTCACAATCTCGCCAAGCAAAAGGAGCGCCGGATCGGTAAGCTTGTACTTCTTGAGTATCGAGTCAAAAGAAACATCTTCTCCGTGATGACCCAGCTCGCAATCAGGAACATCATAAACCGTGCCCTCGTCGATCTTCGACCATTCGGTGTGGTGCGGCAAAAAAACGAACTCGGCATTTTGATCTACGAAGTTCTTGATCAGCCATGGGCAGGCGACGCGATCCACCTTTACTTTCTCGCGGGTAATCCATTTCATGGGCTACTCCTAATGTGATGCCTTGGGGGGCCTGGGGCGCCATAGGGTGCGCAGCGCGGCCTTCGCCGCCACACGGAGAGACGGCCTGAGGGCCGTCTCTACCCACAAAATGTAAAATTCCTTCAGAAGGACCTCAGGCCGTCTCTCCGCGATTTCAATTGCCAAGCTGAGACGGCCCTCGGGCCGTCTCTCCACTCCCAAAAATTCCAAACTCAAGGCGCGCCATAGGCGCCTACTGCTTCCTCCCCCCGGACGCTTCTTTCACCGTGACTCGTGTGCCGGCGCGTAATTCATCTGTGCCCCGCACGGCGACCAAGTCACCCGCATTCAGGTTTCCGAAGACTTCAATCAGGGAGCCCACGTTCGAGCCGCGTTTCACATCCACCCACTCTGCCACCTGGTTGTGAATACGAATAACGAATGTGCGCTCCGTCGTGGTCGCCACCACAGACGGTGGAACAAAAAGAGAGGAGCGTTGCTGGTGCATCGGCAACATGACTTCCGGAAACATCCCGGGAGCGAGCCGCCCGGATCGGTTATCCACGTCCAGTTCCACGGCCATCGTCCGGGTCCTGGCGTCCAACGAATGGGCGATCCGCCGGACGACGCCACTAAATTTTTGACCGGGATAGGCGGGCACGCTGAAGCTAACTAACCTTCCCTGTATGATGCCTGACACCGCGGTTTCAGGAAGCGGAATTAGAAGCCGGAGCCGCGAAACTTCCTGGATTCGAACCATGGGGACGGACGGAGCCCCTGAAGCCGGGCCAACAAAGCTGCCAGTGTGGACGTTGCGCTCGGTAATGATGCCATCAAAGGGCGCTGTCACGCGAAGGTAGGCCTCAATATTGCGCACTGATAACGCAGACTCTCTAGCAGCTTTCTCGTCTTCCTCCAGCGCTCTCACCTGGGCTTGAGCAGCCTGTTCGTTCTCTGCTAAAAGCCCGACACGCGCCCGGCCGGCCTCAACGGTTTTTTCTGCCACTTCCACATCGTTGCCGGCAACCACGCCGGGCGTGGCCGAAGCCGCCTTCAGTCGTTTATAGGTTCCTTCCTCAGAAGCGAACTTGGCTTCGGCTTCCAAGCGCTGTTCCCGAACGCCACGTAATTTAGCTTCGGATTCGAGGCGTTGGGCATGTGCGGCTCGAGCCCTCGCGTCGGCGGCATTCTTCTGCGCTTCAAGCTCCGGGGCGCTCATGCGGACGAGCAACTGACCTCGCTTGACCCATGAACCGCGGTCAACCGCGATCGATTCCACAAAACCGGGAACTTTAGGATAAAGTGCCACGTCTTGATAAGCCTGTAGCTCTCCAGGTAGTCGAATTTCGCGATCCAATTCCTGTGTTACGACCCTAGTCACCAAAACGGTAGGCGTCTGAGCAGCGGCAGGCCGATTCTCTTTCTTTTGAGAATTGGCCGCAGTGCAAGCGGCAAGGCAGAAGGCGATGACTGCAATTGCAGCGGGTAACACGTTTGACCGGAAGAAAACTTGTTTGCTACTCATTGCGGGTTTCCTTTCAAGCACCTGGTTGCCTATAACACAAAAATTGGTACCTGCAAATTCACCGCAGAGACGCAGCGCGGCAAAGCCGCAACCCAATAAAAGCCGATCACGACCACGTTCACGTTCACGAACACGTCACGCCTACGAGGACGAAAAATATCCAATCGCTCACGATTCGATTGGCCGTAGTCGTGAACGTTGACGTGCTCGTGAACGTGAACGTGGTCGGCTGTTCAGTGCCAAATAGTCGAAAGCGCGAGATTTCACACCGGCCTATCCCCTACATCATCCGGATGCAGCGACGCCGAGGTACGGCTGGCGCGGCGCTGCACCATGTCGAATATGAGCGGCAGGACCAGGAGCACAGCAATCGTGGATGCCGCAAGGCCACCGATGACTGCCCGGCCGAGAGGGGCTGTTTGCTCTCCTCCTTCTCCGAAGGCCAGCGCCATGGGAATCATGCCGGCAATCATCGCCAAGCTGGTCATCAGAATCGGCCTGAGCCTGCTGCCGGCTCCTTCCAACGCCGCCCGGTCTGCGGGCAAGCCATCACGGCGGCTTTTCTCGGCAAAGGTGACCAGCAAAATTGCGTTGGCCACGGAAACTCCTATCGCCATGATCGCTCCCATGAACGATTGCACGTTGAGCGTAGTTCGTGTAATCCAGAGCGCCACTGCCACACCCACGATAACGGCCGGCGCCGTGGAAAGAACAATAAATGCCAAGCGAAGGGACTCGAAATTTGCGGCCAACAGAAGAAAAATTACCACAACGGCCAGCAGAAGCCCTGTTTGCAGACCTGAGAGCGTCTGCTTCATGGCCGGCACTTGACCGCGGACGTTGACTGCCACTCCACGAGGCGGCTCACCGGCACGGCGGACGGCGGCTGCAACCTCGTCGGCAATGCTACCCAGATCCTTACCTCCGGTGTTGGCGGTAATGGTGATCATTCGCTGCTGGTTGTAGCGATCATACTCGCCGGGCATAGTTCCGTAGCTGACTTGAGCAACGTCTCCTACCAGAGGACGCGATGCGCCACTGGGCATGGCCGGCACAGTTTCCACATCCTCGATGGAATTCATCTGATGTTGTGGAATTTCCACCTGCACCTGATAAGCAATTCCGCTGGTGGGATCACGCCAGTAGTTCGGCTGGACAAAGCGGCTGGAAGATGTTGCCGCCACTAGTGATCGTCCCACTTGATCCACAGTCACGCCGAGTTGACCGACCCTCTCGCGATCGAACTTTATGTTAACGGTCGGATAGTCCAATGGTTGGCCAAATTGCAGATCCCGCAGTGAAGGAATTTGCTTCATTTCTGCCATGACCTTTTCAGCAAACGCCCGATTGGCGGCCAGATTAGGTCCATTCATGGCCACCTCAATCGGCGTAGGCGCGCCAAAGTTCATGATTTGGCTCACAATGTCACCAGCTTCGAAGGAAAAGGTTGTGTTGGGTAGCGCCGCCGGCAGTTTTTGGCGCAGCCGCTCCTTAAACTGATCGAGATGAATTCCCGAATTTGGGCGCAGAGCAACCAGCAACACTGCTTCATGCGGGCCGCTTGTCCACAAATAGATAGTGTTGATCGGATAGCTAGGCGGCTGGGTGCCGACAAAGGAAAGAGTAGTCGCCACGTTGTCCGGTCCCGCTTCGTTGCGGATTATATCCAGAGCTTTAAGAGCGATTACCTCAGTCCGTTCCACGCGCGTTCCTGTTGGCGCCCGCAGCCGAAGCTGAAATTGACCGGTATCGACCGACGGGAAAATATCTGTGCCGAGGTGGCGCCCAATCAGAAAGATGCCCACTAATGCGATAAGCATGTAACCAATGATAACCGGCAGCCGGAAGCCCTGGAGACGTTCTATGCGCTGTTGGTATTTCCTTTGAACCTTGTGGACAAAGGATTGACTGACATCGATTTCGTGCTTTTCGCGCAGCAGCCACGACGCCATGACCGGAACGAGCGTGGTCGCCAAAACATAAGACGCCAACATGGCAAACCCGACCGCCAGGGACAGGGGAACAAACAACGCGCGCGTGATGCCGACCATAAATAAGGATGGAACAAAGACGGCCAACACCGACAGCATTGCCAAGAGGAGAGGTGTCACCGTCTCTCTCCCCGCTTCCAGCACAGCGCGGGCGCGTGGCTCTCTCCGCTCCAAGTGGGTATGGATGTTCTCAATCGCGACGGTTGCCTCATCAACTAGAATACCGATGGCGAGAGCCAGTCCGCCGAGCGTCATAATGTTTACCGTCTGTCCGGCCAGCCACAACCCGACCAGCGCAGCCAGCAACGCAAAAGGTATGGTTATTACCACGATCAAAGAGCTGCGCAGATCCCTCAGAAACAGAAAAACCATCAGTCCCGTAAGGAGCGCCCCGAGCGCGCCCTCGATGATCAGTCCCCGAATGGCGTTCTTTACATAGGTGGACTGGTCGAATTCGAAACTGACTTTAATGTCTTCGGGAATAAGCGACTGCATTCTGGGAAGTTCCGCCTTGACACGATTCACGACGTCCAGGGTGGAAGCGTCGGCGCGCTTCGTAACAGGTATGTAGACAGTGCGCCGTCCATTCACGAGCGCGTAGCCGGTCAAAACATCGCTGCTATTCTCGACCGAACCGATGTCTCGCAAGAAAACCGACGGACCGGAGCCGACACGAATTGGCAACGACGCCAGCTCCTGGATATCCGAAACCACGGAATTGGTGGGCGCGAGGCGATTGATATCACCGGTTCGGACATTACCGGCGGGGAGAATGGCATTACCAGTAGCCACCGCTTTGATCACCTCTTCGGGCGGCATATGGTAGCCGCGCAGACGGTCCGGATCGACGTGAATGACCACGGTCCGCTGATTGCCTCCGAAAGGAGGTGGGGCGGAAACACCCGGCAGCGTTGCAAACGCCGGCCGTACACG
>DASXTB010000078.1:0-4573 GCA_036505615.1 Acidobacteriota bacterium | reverse complement strand
GTCGTACACAGCCCGGTTCGGGGTAAGCACGTCCGAATGCAGGAGGAAATGTTGCATTATACAAAGTTCATTGGAGCGCTCGACCCGCAATCGGGCCAGCGCGCCATCGAACATTTTGAGGGCGTTGGGATGAAAACCAAGGTGCTCGCGTCTCCAGAGGCGAGCGAAATTGCTAAACTCACCGAAACGACGTATTTCGGGCTGCTGATCGCATGGGCACAGGAGGTCGAGCGCTATTGCACGAAGCTTGGCGCTAATTACGACGAAGTCGTGTCGTTTTACGATGAAATTAAATTTTTCCCGCCGGTGAAATATTTCCCTGGCGAGATTGGCGGCCACTGCGTGATGCCCAATATCGACATCCTGCTGCAAAAATTTCCTTCACCCCTTTTGCAGGCCATCGTGCAGTCGAACACGCTTAGGCAGAAAAATCTTGGCCCGGAGGGGTGGCTGGAATCGAGTCGTTCTTCGCCTTTAATCTCTAACCTCTGATCTCGCGCCGCATTAACTCTCCAACTTTTCTGTAACTTTCACCCTTTAACCATTTATGGTCTAATGTTTCAACGATTTAAGGTTGTAGCCTTTTAACGATTTAGCGGAGCCTCTGTCCTCTGCCCTCTGATTCCATCCGATGCACCTTCCGCCGATCGTCGCACTGTTTCTAACAGTCCTCTTCGAAGTCTTCCTCTACAGGAGAGACATTCGCGAGAGACCCAATGTAATGGCGCACTCTGGATCCCGCTCATCTGGATCCTGATCATTACCACCAGAACCGTTTCCGAATGGCTCAACCTTTTCGGTTTACACATGGGCGCTGTTACGGTGGAGGAGGGAAGTCCGCTCGACGCTGGCGTGTACTTCGTGCTGATCGCGGGGGGCCTTTACGTCCTTCCTTGAGCCGCCATTTTTCAACGCTCAAGCCATGGCCAACCACACTGAAACGCGGCGATTAGTCGAGGCCAGTCTTGACCGCGTCCAGCGATGGGTCGAGGAGCATCACTACCGTGGCTACGAACCGTTCGACGGCCTATCGTCGTGGTTCCGACCGCTCACTTTCGGGAATTTATTAGGCGAGCGGCTCCTCTTGCAGTTGGTCCGCCAGTCGCCCGTCAACCTGCGCCCCGTCATGGGAATTACACCCAAGGACTCGACGAAAGGTCGCGGATACATGGCTCATGGCTATTTGGTTCGCTACAAAGCCACCGGAAACGCTGAATACCTTCAAAAGGCCGAAGCCTGTCTCGACTGGCTCGACCATCACAAGGCTCGCAAATTCGCGAAGCACAGCTGGAGCAATCATTTCGATTTCTCCAGCCGTGGCGGTTCATACACCAGTGAAGATTCCATCATCGTTTGGACCGCCCTGATAGGATTCGCGTACCTCGAGGCCTACGAACTGACGGGCACCGAGCGCTGGCTTAAAATCGCCGATAGCGTCTGCGGCTGGATCATGGATTTGCCGAGGGAAAAAACCAACCGGGGAGTTTGCATCAGCTACCTAGCGCACGTCCAGAGCTCGATTCACAACTCGAACATGCTTGGCGCGGCCATGCTGGCCCGGACCGCGAAACACACCGGCAACCGTGAATACCTCGAAGTCGCCCGCTCCGCCATGGAATACAGTTGCTCGCGTCAGCTTTCCGATGGTGCGTGGCAGTACGGGGAAAATCCCAAATATCACTGGATCGACAACTTTCATACCGGGTACAACCTCGACAGCCTCAAGTCCTATCTGGAGAGCACGGGAGACGATGCGTGGCGTCCAAACTTTCGCACGGGGCTGGACTACTATAAGCGGCACTTTATTGAGGACGACGGCTGTCCGAAGTACTACCACAACCGTCGCTACCCTCTGGATAGCCAGTGTGCTGCCCAGTCCATTGAATTGCTAGCCGCTCTTTCCACCGAGGATCCCGAATGCCTCGAGCTAGCGGTCAATGTTGCCCAGTGGACGATCGAAAACATGCAGGGGAGGGATGGTCATTTTTATTACCGGATTTATCCGTGGGGCAAGGCAAAGACGCCAATGCTTCATTGGGCTCAAGCGACAATGTACAAGGCTTTGGCAGTGCTCCTGGATCAACTTGCCGCGGAAACCGATTCTAGGATGGGAAGAGGCGAGGCGGCTTCGCAAATAGTAGCAGCATGAGCTATATCACGTTAGTTTTTGCGCTTGGCCTGGCAATCGTTTGCCTCTGCCAGGATGGTAAGTTGGAATCGACCGTCTCTTTCGCGATCTGGCTTCCTGTCCTTTGGATGTTGCGAGTGGCCTCGCGTTCGTTCGGTCAATGGTTCCCGGGCGAAAACATCCAGTGTGCCGATCAGATTATTCTTTCTGCCATCACAATTGCCGGCCTCATAGTTCTCACGCAAAGAAACGCGAAAGTAAGTGTTCTCTTTCGAGAAAACCGTCTCCTACTTTTATTTCTTGCCTACATGACTCTAAGCATCCTGTGGTCAAGCGATATCTCTGTCGCCTTCAAACGTTGGTTTCGGGCTGTAGGGGATGTGACCATGGCGCTGCTCGTACTCACTGAACTGAATCCGTTTGTTGCGGTCCTCTGTGTCCTCAGGCGCGCCATCGTGGTCCTGATTCCGCTCTCCCTGGTTCTAAGCATGTATTTCCCTGACCTTGGCAGGGGGCAGGGTGATGCATGGGTAGGTGTGAATGTTGATAAAAATTGGTTTGGCTTGGTCTGCTTCGTAGCAAGCGCCTACTTGTTGTGGCATTGGACGATGAGGCGGCGCAAATCGGAATGGGCTAAGAATATGCGAGTCGCCGGGATACCCTTTGAAATCCCTCTCCTAGTGGTAAGCCTCTACCTGCTCTTTGGCGGCAGCACGGGTTCGCTGTCTCGCAGCAGTACGGCTATTGTTCTGCTCGCGCTGGCTATGGGAGTCTTCTACCTCATCGAGTATGTCAGAAAAAGGCACCTCCGGCTGGCTTCCCTGATGACGCCTTTCGTCCTTTTATTTCTATTCGTCCAAGTCCTGCCTCGCCTTACTGGACACAGATCCCTGACGGACCATATCATTGAGGATGTTCTGCACAAAGACGTAAATTTGACCGATCGGGCTGACTTTTGGCCACTTGTGCTAAAAAAGGGTATGGCGCACCCTTGGTTCGGCAGCGGTTTTGACAGCTTCTTTACCCCGCAGATGCAGGACAAAATTCAGACGGAGTTAGCGATGAATGAGACTTATTTCAAGCCGAATCAGGCGCATAATGGTTACCTTGAGGTTTTTCTCAACCTTGGCGTGACGGGATTGGCGCTGCTAATGCTGGTGATCTACTCGGCTTTTCGAAGTGCGTGCCGCCTTAACGAAACAAGTTTCGAGTACGGCCAAATGAGACTCGCCCTGCTGGCTTGCGTGCTCGTGAGCAATTGGACCGAGGCCTCCTTCGCGCGGCCGACTGAGTTCTTTTGGTTTCTTTTCTTGCTCGTTGCGATCAATCCGGTGGGTCACGCAATGCAAGTCTCCGTCAGTGGCGACGCCAACCAGGCAACAGATGCCGAAGAACCACACGTATGGGCGGATGTCCCGTCTGCTGGCCACGCAACCACGTTAAGTCACAATACCGCGGTCTAACAGCCGGTGAAGAAGGTTTTGTTGGTTTCTAACACCGTGATGCATTACCGGGTTTCCGTTTACAACTACTTTTGGGCACGGTTCAGGGAGGAAGGATGGGACTTTAGCGTCATCACGAATAAATTGCAGAAACAGAATCGCATCCCACCGCGTTTCCCGTTGACGGAGATGGCGTTCAACTTCTTCCGTTACCGCCGTCACATCCGCTCATTGCGGCCCGACGTGGTTATACTCTTTCTGCACCTCAAGGACAGGATCACCTGGCCGCTAACCCATTGGCTCAAGCTGGGCCGGATTCCGATGATTTCGTGGACCAAAACGCGCAACTTGGACGACCCGAATAACGCCGTGCGCAACGCGATGTTCAATTATGTTCACCGCCTGTGTGACGGGCTGATTCTCTATACCGACAACCTGATGGAATTGCTGCCCGAGAGCCAGCGGCACAAGGCCTTTATCGCCAATAACACGATTAACTTTGAGGAGTTTCCGCAGATCGAAGAGTCCAAGGGTGAAATCAAGGAATCCCTCGGCATCCCTTTCCAGAAGGTCGTCTTGTTTGTAGGCCGCATTGGCGAGGAGCGAAACCGAAAAAAGATCGATCATCTGATAGACTTGTTCCGGGGCTTAAAGCGGGATGACCTCGGACTGGTGATTGTGGGTTCCAGCATGCCAGAAGAACTCAAGTCCCGCATCAATTCTGAAAACACTCGCTATCTGGGTGAAGTCCACGATCCGCAGAATCTACAGATCAGCCGCATTTTTAAGATGGCGGACATTTCCTCGATCCCCGGACACGTGGGCTTGGGGCTGAACCAGGCGTTCTATTGGGGACTTCCGGTAGTTACCGAAGAGGGCCTCCAGCCGCCGGAAATTTGCTATCTAAAGCACGGCCGGAATGGGTTCATCGTTCCGGAAAACGATGTCGCAGCGTTGCGGGAGCGCATTTTGTACCTGGCGGACCATGATGAAGTGCGGGCGC
>DASXTB010000077.1:0-4386 GCA_036505615.1 Acidobacteriota bacterium | reverse complement strand
GACGCCGGCGGCAAAGTTCGCCACTCTTCCGGAAGTCCACGCGCGTGCATCAACACTGCGCCACATTTCAACTCCGCAAGCGTCTTTGCCATTTGTGGATCCCAGCGAAATCCGCTCACATCATTCACAATCTCTGCGCCTGCTTCTACCGCCGCACGCGCGACTTTAGCTTTGTAGGTGTCCACCGAGATTACAGCATCGGGCCGCTTCTGCTTCAGCGCCGAGATCACCGGAATCACCCGGTCCAATTCTTCCTGCTCGCTGACTGCCGGTCGCACTTGAGTTAGACTCGCGCCAGATTCTTTCGCACCGGATGCACTTGGAGAGACGACCTTTGCCCCCGGCCGCGTAGATTCGCCTCCGATGTCAATAATATCGGCGCCCTCTCGCAGCATTTTCAGCGCGTGTTCCAAGGCGCGATCGCGATCAAAATGCAGTCCGCTATCAGAAAAGGAATCGGGGGTGACGTTCAACACGCCCATAATCAATGTGCGTTTTCCAAGTCCGAGCTTGCGGGAACCGATGTTCCAGTCAAAAACCGGCCGCATAAGCCCGATTCTAAACCGATGCAGCGTAGATTTCAGAAGGCACAATTAAGAAAATCGCTAAGGATCCGCGCCGTGGACAATCATCAATCGACAATCAACAATCAGTCCGGTTCGATTGGGGGTAAGGATTTCCGTGCTTCAGCTGTCGGTGCATCTGGAGGAGGCTTGACCGGCAATGAAATCTCCAACGTGCCAAGATGACTGTTGGCGGTATCCTCGACGCCTAAACGCATGGCGATACTTGTGATCGGCACATCAATTTCCTGGTGCAGCCGCAAGCCGCCCACCAGGACGTCCTGCACGGTCTCTGGTTTCAGATCGGCAATCATTTGGCTTACCTGGCTGGCAACTAGGTTCCCGTCATCATCGAACGCCGTAATCATGAAGTTCAACACATCGCGATACGTTCCCCCCAGGGTCGGAGCGAACCGCAGATCTGCAGGAATCACGGCATAATCGATGGAATAGCGCTGCACCTCTACCGGCAGATCCATGTCTTTTCTTTTCCGCTTTGACGGCTTAGCGCGGCCTGGCGCGTCTTTCATCATCCTCGGCTTGCCCAGCGGCACCACTCGCGCGCCGAATACCACTTGCCGCGACTGCGGCGATCCTTGTTGCATGGCCGCACGGGCCAGGCTGGAAGTCAAATCTTTGGAAGGCTTCGCAAGCGCTCTTGGATCCACGGCATAATATCCGCTGCGATACGCCAGGCGGTATTTCTTCCCGGCCAGCGAAACCTTCACCTTTCTGAAAGCGCCATCAGTCTTCTTATTGAGAGGAGTATAGGAAAGCGCGTAATAATTCGAGCCCTCCTCCGCGGCGGTATTGATCGCTTTCGCAATGCTGTTCGTGTTGTAGAAGGCTTGTCCGCCCGTCTGGGCAGCAAGTTGGTTCATAGTCGCGCGGTCACCCGCTTGTGCCGAGGCGAACTGCTCAGCCTGGTTCTGCATCATCGCGATTGGCACAGCCATGTTAGCCACTCGGCCTCTCGGTCCGCCTCCACCTGT
The DNA here is from genome assembly GCA_036505615.1 of Acidobacteriota bacterium. Taxonomy (GTDB): domain Bacteria; phylum Acidobacteriota; class UBA6911; order JACQSX01; family JACQSX01; genus DASXTB01. The sequence goes on along the minus strand of DASXTB010000077.1, from coordinate 2,831 downwards.
GCCCTGGGTTGCTGGAGTCGACCCCTGCATGGAAAGCGGTGCGAGAAGATCATTGCTGGCGGCGCTGAATAGCGGATCAGTCGCCAGTCCTTTTACAGCCACCGGATATACAGCGACGTGCGCCTCGGCAAGCAGGTTCGCCGCCTTTTTCAAGCTCTCCCCGTAGATACTCCCGTGAAGGAATGGAGTCTGCCCGCTGGAGCCAGGATAGATACTCAGCGGGAATGATCCAGACAGCCACACCAGGTTTTTCCTGCCCGGAATTCCTGAAAGGTAACGCGCCAAATGCGCGAACGCATCCAGAGTTACGGACACTCTTTGATCCGCATCCATAACTCGAACTTCGGATTCCTGCAGCTGAAGTGATTGGACAAAGAAGTCGAGTTTAGGGAGAAATTTCGCGGTTGCCATTCCTGCCTCGAGCGACGGGCGAAGGACGGTATCTGAATCCATTAGCGGCCTGTGGCGCAAAGAAGCCTTCTTGCCATTCGCCGCGGCCAGTAACACATTTCCATCCTGGGTGAATCCTTGAATCATCTGCAGCCGGTTAGCCAGCGTAAACAAGGCAAATTGTGAATCCTTCGGTTTGCCCTTAATAAAATTCACCAGCTCCTCTTGAGCATGGGATTGATCTGTGAGTGGTGTATTAAGCAGATCGAGCAGCACGACGGTTGTCGAGCCAGGTTCCACCGGCTGCGACTGGTTTGAGAAGATATTCGCAGGAAGCGTTTCCACTGCCGGTGGCGATGCCGGTGAGGTTGACGGAGACGATTGTGCTCCAGTGCGCTCGGAAAAATAGCTCACTCTTTGTGGCTTGCCGTCTTCGGCTACTATGAAATCCGCTTGCTGCAACCCTTTCACAACGTGGCCCTTGGAATCCGTCATCACCACATCCAAGACCACGATCTGGGATACGCTCCGAAGCGTGAGCATGGACGCGTCTACGCCGCTAGTCGGCCGGATTGCGGTCGCACCGGCGGACAAGCTAGTACCTTTTCCTGGTGAAGGCTTGGCGGTACCCTGCGTCGGGGAGCTAGAGTTCGGCACAGGACTTTGCTGCTCAGTCGCGTCCGGCTCCTCCTCCGCGGCTGAAGCGTAGAGTGGCTCCTCTGCAGCAGCCTTGTCGGTCTTTGCGGCAGGAACGTAAAGACCTGGGGTATCGGATTTGACCGCAATGTATTTCGCTCGTTCGCCGGCAGACATCCCTCGCAATGAATAAATCTTCATCGCGCTTCCAACTATGGCCGCCAATTGACGCCCATCCGGAGAGAGCGAAAAATTCTGTCCGTCCAGAACTGCTTGTGTCGCTCTCAGCGAGAGAAGAGAATTCCCGCTCGCCGTGTCGAACACTTGAATTGTTTGCGCCAAGTTCTCTTCTTCAGGATTAATGCCTCCCGCACTTGCGGGAGGATTCGTTCGCGCGGGGATGGCGATGGTGCCGAAGGCAAAACGGCTGCCATCTTCGCTCCGTCTCACTGCCGGTGAGTAGCGGCACTCGCTCCAACGTTCCCGCCACAGCGAGTTCCCGGTTACGGTGAACGCGCTTACGTTGTAGCCATTCCGCGAAACCGAACAGCGGCCGATGAGCATTGTGTTGACGCTGCTATAGAGAATGTTGGGCACGCCCTTGATACGCGCAATATTGACAGGCCCAAACCGAATCAGCCATGCGTTGCCTTTTTTTCGGACATCGGCGAACCCCGAGCTCGTCGCTTCCAACCGGACTGCATCCCGCGACTGAATAACTCTCTGCACCGCCAAGGAATCGGCGTCCAGAAAGGAAATCTTCACTCGCCCCTTGGTTTCGCCTCCGCCTGGCAGACTCCCCTCGCTCGTTTCGGTGATGATCTGTTTTCCGTCGGGCGTTACCGATACCCATAGAAGTTCTTTCGGCGAGTCGAAAGCCAGCTTTTCTGCAAGACTTGAATCGACTTCATAAAGCTTGTTAAGCCTGCGCAACAGGACTCGACCCGAACCCATCGGCCAGACAAAACGTCGCGCGTCATGCAGATACCAATCCGTCTCCCGAACAACCCTTCCCCCCGGCACTTCCAAAACCATGGCGTGGATCACCCGGTCGTCATGAGTCGGAGGACAATCAGGTAACCGCCGGAACAACTTTTTTGGATTAAAGGTAAGCAACACATGATGAATATCAAGGAAGTCGACCGTGACATTCGCCGTTTGCCGAGCCGACGCTGACAGGCCGCCAAACCCTAGCGGCAGAAGATCAATCTGAGCCGCTGGTTGGGCAGAAAACGCCTCCGCAGCGTCTGGCTGAGCTGCACCGAAACCGATCCTAGCTGAGAAACAAAAAAGAAACAGGCTGACAACAGCGAGCCGCGGCGTGGAGCGGTCCAAGGTTAGAAGATTCAGAAGAATGGGTCGCACGCTGCAATTGTGGCTCCTGAACATGCGTGCGAAATTTAACCTCTCCTCCCACTGTTCACGAAAGTGACCGGAATACACCTGAGAGTATTGGACGTACGCAGCGCCCCGTAGTTTAGTTTATCTTCGGGTTTTCTTCGTATGTGCAGCGCGACACACTTATTTGCCACGAAATGGGACTCTTCTCTGCCTGCCGCGGGAAAAGGTACAATCAGCCTGCAATGTGCCGTACCCGTCACCACCTCCTGACGATCCTTTGTCTGCTGCTGGCGACACAACTTCAGGCTATTTCCCAAAGGGCCATCGAGAAGCGGATTGCCACCATCCTTTCCCAACCCGACCTCGCTCGCGGCTTCTGGGGTATCGAGGTGGTATCACTTTCCAACGGCAAAACTCTGTACGCGCAGAATGCAGACAAGCTATTCACCCCAGCCTCAAACACC
>DASXTB010000076.1:0-28509 GCA_036505615.1 Acidobacteriota bacterium | reverse complement strand
CAGTTCATTGATCAGCCGTGCTGCGGTTTCGTACTGCGGCATCGGCCCCACCGGAAAAATTCCCACAAACTTCCTTCCCGCTTCATGAGCCGAACGGATTCGCGAGACAATATCAAGCGCAAACTCAAAGTAGAAGTCGGCGGGATTTTCGATGATTCGAATCCGAAATGACGGATTGGAATGGTTACAGATCTGGTCTTTGGGGATGCGCCGCACGCGCTCGCACGCTTCGCGATTGCGATAGGGGATAAACTGCGCAAGGTCGTAGGAGAATTCTGCAGGAGGCCGATTGGTTTTCAAAGTTTCACCACTCCTGATATAGCGCGTGAAGAAGCGAAAATAAAGGAGCTTTTCTAACCGGCGCCCTGTTCTCCCCACTGCTAATCGCGGCCTAAGGGCACCACAGACCGCAACTGTGAGGGGAGCTGTGAAGAAAATCGATTCAGTCAGTACGGGCGACCCTATGTGGTCGCCCGCTGCAGAATCCAGCGGATTTTTCTTGACTCTATTCCGAAGTGTATCCGCGCAAACTGTGCAATTTGTTTGGCCAATCCTCCAGCTGTTGCGGCGGGCGGCCACACAGGGCCGCCCGTACGATCAGATAGATTTTTCACACATTATAGGGCGCGGTTCTGACTCGTAAATGGCAATCGAGACCAACGCCAGATCTCTTTTTCGGTCACGACTATACTGCTCCCGCCATTTTGTGGTAAGAACATGCTTCCAGACTGAAAAAAATCATGAAACCTGCGTGTCGATTGCTGTTGCCTGTTGGGCGCCCATCCTGCCTTACTTCCCTTATTGCGTTGCTGGCCCTCTTCGGCCAGCTCCTCCTTTCGCAGCAAACACCGCAGCAGACGCTGCGGGGCCTGAAAGCCGCCGATGGTCTGGAACTCACTCTCTGGGCCTCTGAGCCGGACGTGATCAACCCAACCAATATCGACGTCGATGCGCGCGGGCGGATTTGGGCCACAGAAGCAGTCAATTATCGCCGCACGCTCTGGGGAAAACCCGACATTCGCAAGAATGGCGATCGGATCGTCATCCTGGAAGACACTAATGGTGACGGAAAGGCCGATAAGGTCAAGGTCTTCTTGCAAGATCCGAGCCTGCGCTCTCCGCTGGGAATCGCGGTTCTGGGAAACAAAGTGATCGTGTCGCAATCACCAGACTTGATCGTATTCACCAAGGATGACGACGATCGCATCCTCAAGAAAGAAGTTTTGCTTACCGGCTGGCGCGGCGTCGATCATGATCACGGCGTTCATGCTGTCGTGTTTGGACCCGACGGCCGCTATTACCTTAACAACGGTGATCCTGGATTTGACATTACCGACAAGTCCGGCAAGCATCTTGTGAGCGCCAAGTCCGGCCCTTACTACGCCGGCTGCTCTCTGCGCGTCAATCCCGATGGCACCGATCTGACGGTGGTCGGCTACAATTTCCGCAACCCTTACGAACTGGCAGTCGATCCCTTCGGAAACATTTGGCAGACCGACAACGACGACGATGGCAACGCCTGGGTGCGAGTCAACTACGTCATGGAAGGCGGCAACTTCGGCTATTGGGGACCGGGCGCAAGGAAATGGCAGGAAGACAAAGGATCCCACTTTCATTCCGAGTTGCCGGGAGTAGTGCCTAACCTTGCGCGCACGGGAGCAGGAGCGCCTTGTGGTCTTCTGGTTTATGAAGGGAAGCTGCTGCCGGAAAAATATCGAGGCCAGTTGATTCACGCTGAAGCGGGAAAACGGCTGATCAATACCTATTACCCTTCGCCGCACGGCGCGGGTTACGCCATAAAAATCGAAGATACGGTGACGGCCCAGGACACCTGGTTTCGCCCTTCCGATGTATGCGTTGCTCCCGACGGCGCCCTATTCATCAGCGACTGGTACGACCCGGGTGTCGGGGGCCATTTGATGGAAGACACCACCCGAGGACGCATTTATCGTTTGGCGCCGGCGGGGTATAAGACAAGGCTGCCGCCACTAGATCTGCTAAGCGCCCAGGGCCTGGCCGCGGCGTTGTCGTCTCCGGCGCAGTCGGTGCGCTACCTGGCTTACTTCAGATTGAAGGAGCAGGGGGCCGCCGCGCTCCCCGCACTGGAACAGTCGGTCAGGCAAGGCGACCTATTTTCCAGAGCGAGGGCGCTCTGGTTGCTCGGCGGAATCGAGGCCGGCAAACACTACGTCGATGAGGCATTGAAGGACAGCAATCCTGATTTCCGAATTCTGGCCCTTCGGATACTGCGGCTTTACGGCGCAGATCCTGTGGTTGTCACTCACCCTTTGCTTGATGACCCGTCGCCGCTGGTGCGCCGTGAGGTCGCCATTGCCCTGCAACACGCCAACTCGGACGCAGCCGTCGACTCTCTAGTGCAACTGTGCAGGCAGTATGACGGTACCGACCGCTGGTATTTGGAAGCTCTGGGAATTGCGGCTCGAGGTCGAGAAAATCGATTATACGCCCGGCTCCGAGAAATTTTTACCGAGAAATGGAATTCAAAATTGGGAAAGCTGCTTTGGGAATTCCGGCCCTCCGACGCGCTCTCCTATTTGGTTTCCAGCCTTAATGACGAGAGATTAAGCCGGCAGCAACGGGCTGAAGCCCTGGACGCGCTCGCGGCCATGCCGTTGTCCCGGGCCGGAATTGCGGTGGCGGAGTTGCTGAATAAAGAAGGCACTGATCCCGAACTGATTGAGAGAGCTTTCGTGCATCTTTCCCATCGCTTATTCAGCGAGTGGATTGAATTGCGAAAAAATCCCGCCGTGATTGCTGCTGTGAAAAAATGCCTCAACGGTGGACCGCTTCAAGGCCAGGCTCTCCAGTTAGCCGACGATCTGGGAGATCCCGAATACGGACCGGAGCTTCTGACTTTGGCAAAATCCGCCTCGATACCGGAGGCAATTCGCGGAACTGCAATTGAAGCGCTCGGCAAGACAAGCGACGGCGCGTATTTGACCGATGTCGAAAAACTATCTCAAAACGGGCCGCTTACTGTTCGTGTCATGGCTGTACGCGCGATGGGACGCCTAGCGCTGGCGCGCAGCTCTGAATCGCAATCGCTGGATGCCTCTTCTCAATCCTGGCTGAACAAGTTAAGGATCCTAATCCGGAGCCGGGCTCCTAATGAAGTTCGGGCGGAGGGTGTCAAAGCATTGGGGCGCTCCGAGCGCGGTTTGAATCTTCTGCTGGACATGCAGCAGCGCAGCGAGCTCCCGCCCGAGCTGCGGACTATCGCGGCGAGCGTGGTAGGCAGCAGCCGCAATGCTGCTATCCGGGAGCGCGCGAACAAGTTGCTGCCTGCACCCGCCGCTAAAAACAGAAAACCGCTTCCTCTGGTTGACTTGCTTTGGCGCCAGGGAGATGCCGAGAGGGGCCGCCAGGTCTTTAACTCAAATGCCGGGCCAAAGTGCGCTACCTGTCACAGCGTCGGCGGGCGCAAGAAGGTGGGCCCGGATCTCACTACGATTGGAACGAAGCTGGGCAGAGCAGGACTTTTGGATTCTATTTTGAATCCCAGCGCCGGCATCGCACCAGAGTATCAAGTTTGGATTTTGGAAACCAGGGATCAGGGGCAGGTGATTGGAATCATCATCGAAGACACCGCACAGCGCGTCAGGGTGCTCACCGACGCCAATGAGGAAGTGCGTCTGAAGCCTTCGGAGATCACTTCCCGGCGGCGGAGCCGTTTTTCTCTAATGCCGGATGATTTGGCCTCGACGATGACCGAACAGCAACTAGTCGATTTGTTGACCTTTCTTGGCACGCTGAAGGAGACGCGCCAAGGAGCTGAAGCGCGTTGAAGTGAAACCGACTGTGGACAGAGGTCTGCAGGTTATCAAGTCAGCAGGTCGTAGATTTCCAGTCCTTGTTAGATCCGCGTTTACCCGCGTTCATCCGCGGCTCTATCCCGCCCGAATGCGCGTTCATTCCTGCCCATTGGCGGCCGACTCCATCGTGCATTTGCAGCTCAAAATCCAAAATTTCTTTCGCGGTTGTCTCATCTCGCACCCTCGGCGGAAACTCATGAGCTCATGGGTGAGATTTACCGCAACCAGGGGCGCTATGCCGACGCAATTCGCGAGCTGCAGGAAGCGCTGAAGCTTTCGCCTGAGAATTCGGATATTCAAAAGAAACTGGGTGAGGCGCTGTACCTGAACAAGGATTACCAGGGAGCCCGGGCGCTGCTGGAGACCCTTTTGAAGCGAGAGCCGGATTCTGCCGCCTTGAGTTTCCTTTATGGCGACAGCCTGGTCCAGTCGCAACAGACGCAAGAAGGTGTTCCATTCTTGAAAGACGCGGTCCGACTTGATCCGAAGTTATTACCGGCGCGAGCCGCGCTAGGCCGCGCCTACCTGCAGCTTGGCCAGGCAGAAGAGGCAATCCCCCACTTGAAGGCCGCTCTGGGAATGGATGACGATGGCAGCCTCCGTTGGCCCGTGCTTACCAGAGTACCGGTCAGCAGGAGCTGGCGAAACAAGCACTGCAGAAATATCAGGAAATTCAAAAATCAGCGCAAGTACAGAAGCAGAAACTGGAGCAGGAAATTCAGATCACGCCGCCGTAAAATGCAGAGCGGGAGAGCGGGAGAGTGGGAGAGCGGGAGAGAACAACGGCGAATCTGATCAGCTAACGAATACTTTTCCTCAGCGGGAAATGATTTAGTTGTCTGCGTAGGCGTGGACGTGATACCGGACCGTGAAATGTGGTTTTTTAAACCACATTTTGCCGGGGATCACACACCCGCCGAAACCCGAAGGGTTTACAGAATATAGCCGGCGGCAAAGCCCGCGTCTTTTGCGGGCGACGCCGCCGGTGGGCCATCCCCCCAAAACGATCCGCCCTGAAAGGGCCTAAGAATTTTTCGCAAATTTGAAACCAAGCCCGTTTAGTGCTTCGTCCGGCGATATCTGTGGCGCTAAGGCTCTGCGACGCCTTCAGCGGCGGATGATTTTATGGCGGCTATACTCTGTAAACCCTTCGGGTTTTACCGCCGGCCTCTACATCCCTGGCTGCGGGTTGACCGGTTCATGTAGCCCTGATCGGCTTTTCCTTTGGTTGTGGCCCTGGCCACTGTAGGCTCGTGAACGTGGTCGTGATCGGGTTCTAATGGGCTTGCCGCGCTGCGCCTCTGCGGTGAACCGAGTCACCACCAGGTTCGCAGCCGACTTGATGCAAGAGCCGACATTGCGCGAGTCGTTCTCCAGAGCGGCGCGGATTTGCTGGAGCTCAAGACCGCGCGTTCACTGATTCCCTTCTCGGATCTGGAGTTCTTGATTGGTGTTTACATCCTTGAGAACCTGAACCTTCCCACTGGGCCAAAATATCTCTAATTTGTCCACCTTCTCAGCTTTTCCTAACCCAAAATGCACGCCGGAATGACTGGATGAAGCATAGCCCACGGCCGATGTCATAATGTTGGTTTGATTTCCAATCCGAACGCGTGCTCCGATGCCATCGCGGTTGCTCGCGCTTCCAGTCAGCTTGATGACGAGCCAGTGGTACTCCGGAGGGCTTATGTTTTCCCACAGCTCGGCCGGCTCGCCCAGCGCACTGACCACGACATCTATTCTGCCGTCATTATTGAAGTCTGCGAATGCGCTGCCGCGATGAGCTCTGGCTGTTTGAAAGCTCTCCCCGGCAACTGTTGACATGTCTCGGAATGTCCCATCTCCCATGTTAGCGAAGACCGCGTTCGCCTGTTTGTACTTTGTCGCTTCGAACGACTCAATTCGATCGTTGACGTGAGAGTTGGCGGTAAAGAGATCCTTCCAGCCGTCGTTGTTGAAGTCAAAAAAACCGTTGCTCCAACCGCTCAATTTGACACTCATTGCTGCAAGCCGGCTGGAGTACGTTGCGTCCCGGAACAAGCTCCTTCCTTCGTTGTGGAAAAGCGGGAATGTCTCCCCCGCCAGCGCAGTGACGCTGATGTCGGGCAGCCCGTCGTTGTCGTAATCGCGAAAGTCCACGCCCATGCTCGAGACCGGTTTGCCGTGATCGAGCAATGCCGCGCCCGCTGTGAGGCCCACCTCTTCAAACGTACCATTGCCCCGGTTATGAAATAGAAAGTTTGGCATGTTGTCGTTGGTGACAAACACGTCCATGTATCCGTCCTGATCGTAGTCGGCAAACGCGACGCTCATACCACGGCCGACATGTTGAAGGATTCCGGCCTTCTCGGACACATCCTCGAACGTTCCATCGCCCCGGTTCCGATAAAGGCGGTTGGGTAATCCTTCGAAATACTTTGGGTGACAATAGACACGGATGTTTCTGTTCTGGTCGCCGCAGAAGCGATCGAATTCAGGCGACCATTGGGCGTAATTGACCACAAACAGATCCAGCCGGCCGTCGTTATCGAAATCAAACCAGCCGGCAGCCACTGACCAAACGTCGCTCTTTATTCCCGCCCGCGCTGTTATATCTTCGAAAGTTCCCCTGCCGGTGTTGTGATAAAGGATGTTGCGGCGCACTCCCGCTACGAATAGGTCGACGTGACCGTCGTTATCGTAGTCGCCAGCGGCCACTCCCATAGAATAGCCGGTGCCGGCTACGCCAGCTTTATCCGTGACGTCGACAAATTTCATACCACCCTGATTGCGAAACAGCCGGTTGAAGTATTTCGGCGATTCCTTTTCTAGCGAAGGAATAGCAGCTCCGTTTGTGAAGTAAATGTCTGTGAGCCCATCTCCGTCATAATCAAAGGCAGCGACACCGCCCGGCATCGTTTCAATCAGGTGCTTTTGGCGCGTGGGGTAGTTTTCAAGAACAAAATTCAGCCCCCCGCTGGCGGCTGCTTCGTTGAATCTTATCGGCACGAGGGGGTCAGTCTTGATACCAAGGCCCAGACCGGCCTTGCCAAAAAGGAGGAGAATTGAAGAAGCGAAAAGCAATAGCCCGATCCGAAGGCTCGTCGGATGGTTTGTGTTAAGCCACATCAATTTGATTGTACGGGCGGCCCTGCGTGGCCGCCCGAACCCGTGCGCCTTCATTGGAAAATGGGCGGCCACACAGGGCCGCCTGTACAAATCTGGCGCATAACCGACAGGGACACAAAACGGTTTTGCAATCGTGAGCACTCCCCCGCTTCACCTCTGTGCTGTCCCCTCGCCTATTATAAAATAAGAGGCGTAAGCGCTGAATCCGATGGGGGGAGGTCATGAAAAAGCGTTCGTTAAAATTGAGTGTTTCTGACAGCACACTAACGAAATTTCTGAAGTCCGCAATCCGAAATCCGCAACCCGCAATTTGGGTCATTCCTTTTCTGGCATTCTGCGTAATGGCCGGCACGGCCGTAGTATGCCGAGATTCTGGAGGTCCGCCTATGGCTTTCGAAATAAAGAGCTCCGCTTTTGAAAATAATCAGCCAATTCCGAAGAAATACACTTGTGAAGGCTCAGATGTTTCTCCGCCACTGACTTGGAGCAACCCACCGCAAGGCACAAAGGGTTTTGCTCTGATCGCCGATGATCCAGATGCGCCCATGGGAACGTGGGTCCATTGGGTGCTCTATGACCTTCCATCCGGTACTCACGAGCTTCGTGAAGGCATTCCCGCTCACGAAACACTGCCCTCCGGAGGGGTGCAAGGATTAAACGACTTCAAGAAGATTGGATACGGCGGCCCGTGTCCTCCCCCGGGCAAGCCGCATCGCTACTTCTTCAAGCTCTATGCCCTGAACGGAAAGACAGATCTGAAGCCGCGAGCCACAAAGCAGCAGCTTTTGGATGCCATGAAGGGCCATGTGCTAGGTGAGGCGCAGCTCGTCGGAACCTTCAAACGGTAAAACCCGGGCCGCTTGAAGCGCCCTAGGGAGTTTCTACATTTTCTCATACTGCAGTGGGCTGCAAACCACACTTCGTCCGCTTCGCGGACACTGGACTTTGGACATTTTGGAGAGACGGCCGGTGGGCCGTCTCTCCAATGGCGCCGCTTCGCGGCGCCTCGCCCGCCTACGGCGGGCTGGGTCCGCTTCGCGGACAAGGTCCGCTGGAAGAGGCCTAAGTGCCCCCCTCGTAGCGCTTAGCCTTCCGGTCTTCCAAATACGCGACTTAATCTTCACAACTCACGCCGCGGTCATAGTCCCTCTATTCCCGATTCACACCACAAAGGCAGCGGACACAACGGCCGAAATGGCCCCTTGATTGCCGTGTCCTTTGTGTCCGTTGTGGTTTACAGCTTTTGACGCGAGAAGTTTCGCAGATGTGATGAAGGACACCGGCCTAAGCCTGTCAAATAACCTCTAACTCCGCACACGGCGGATACTTAGCCGTTCGGTACACCCCGTCACAACGTCCCCTTTCTAAGATGGATGCCAAGCGAGAGCTCGATCTCGCGACGCGGCATCGAGTCGATCTAGAGGAAGGAGGACGAAAATGAACGCTCCCAAAATCATGTTGCCAAAATCCTCTGTCATCTTTGCGGTATTTGTCTTCCTTCTGCACATCTATGCCTCCGCTGAGCGCCAGGGCCTGGAAAACCTCAAACCGCAGTTGGCACAAGCTTACGGCAAAATTCCACTGCACTTTGAGGCGAATTGCGGACAAGCCGATTTACAAGTGAAATTTCTGGCCCGTGGCAGAGGCTACGGCTTGTTTCTCACCGCGACAGAAGCGGTGATCGAATTACGGAACCCCGGACTGTCGAGTTCCGAAAATCGACACCCAAAAGCCCAGACCCGAGACTCAAGACTGGAAACGGTCTTGCGAATGAAACTGGTGGGCGCATCGTCTGCTGCCAGACTCGAAGGAATCGACCTGTTGCCGGGTCGAAGCAATTACTTCATCGGGAACGATTCAAGAAAATGGCACATTGATATCCCGACGTACGCTCGGGTTCGATATTCGCAAATCTATCCTGGAATTGACCTTGTTTATTACGGAAACCAGAATCAGCTTGAGTATGACTTCGTAATCCGTCCTGGATCCGATCCCGGCAGGATCGCGCTGGATGTTCAAGGCGCCGACCAGGTAGAAGTCGGCCCTCAGGGAGATCTTCTGCTGCGCGCCGCTGGCGCAGTGATGTCTCAGCGAAAACCAACCGTTTACCAGGAAATTGATGGAATCCGTCGAGAAGTCTCCGGCAGCTACGTTGTCGAAGGGAAACATCGATTGCGCTTTCGCGTGGCCGATTACGACAGTAGCAAGCCGCTGGTGATCGATCCGACGATTGATTACTCGACTTATCTCGGTGGCAGCGGCCGCGACCAGGGCTTTGCCATCACAGTCGACGCAGACGGGAACGCCTACGTTACCGGAGAAACCATATCGCTCAACTTTCCTATTACACCGGGAAGCGTTCAAACCACGTTTGGCAGTGGTTTTTCTGCCGATGTTTTCGTGGCGAAGCTGAATCCAGCGGGCTCCTCTCTGCTTTACTCCACCTACCTTGGCGGCGGCGGGCGCGATCAAGGTTTTGGCATCGCCGTCGATGCTGACGGTAATGCTTACGTGGCCGGCTTGACTCTCTCCACCAATTTCCCGACAACGCCGGGCGCCCTGAAGACCACCTTGGGTGGAATGGAAGATGCGTTCGTTGCGAAATTGAATTCCACTGGCTCCGCCCTTGTGTATTCGACACTTCTCGGCGGCGGCAGCACCGATTTTGCTTTGGGCATCGCTCTAGACGCGGCTGGCAACGCCTATGTCACTGGCGGGACGACTTCGGTGGATTTTCCCACTTCGGCGGGAGCCCTTCAAACCTCGTTAGGCGGAAATACCGACGCATTTGTAACTAAACTCAATCCCAGCGGCTCGTCGATCCTGTATTCCACTTACGTCGGTGGCAGCAGCTTTGATCAAGGCTTGGGAATAAAAGTTGACGCAGCCGGCAGCGCCTACATCACTGGAGAAACGACATCGGCCAACTTCCCGATTTCGCCCGGCGCAGCGCAAACGGTGTTTGGTGGCGTGCGCGACGCCTTTGTAGTGAAGTTGAATCCAACGGCCAGTGCCATCGTCTACTCCACCTACCTTGGCGGCAGCAACTTTGATCGGGGCTTGGGCATTGCGGTGGATGCAGTCGGAAGTGTCTATGTGACAGGGGAGACTACTTCTACAAATTTCCCGACGACGCCGGGGGCACATCAAACCGTTTCGGGCGGTGGCGACGATGCTTTCGTAGCCAAGTTGAAATCCGATGGTTCCGGGCTCGCTTATTCTACTTATCTCGGCGGCACAAGCTTCGATTTCGGAGAGGGCATTGCCGTAGATGCAGCCGGAATCGCGTACGTGACGGGCGGGACAAAATCGCCGAACTTTCCTACAACTGCCGACGCGCAACAACCAGCGCTGGCGGGGAGTGATGATGTTTTCATCACGCAACTGGATGCTGCTGGTTCGCTGATTTACTCAACGTACGTGGGCGGCACGAGTTCCGACGAGGGATTCAGCATTGCCATTGACTCGACTGGAGCGGCTTACGTGACCGGGGAGACTGCTTCGGCGAATTTCCCAACTACGTCAGGAGTAGTCCAAAGCGCGTTTGGTGGCGTTACGGATGCTTTTGTGGTGAAGATCGCCGGCGCGGCGCTTCCGCCAACGATTACATGCCCTGCCAACATTACTACGTCAACAGCGCCGGGCGAATGCTCGCGTGTTGTGGACTTCTCGACGCCAAGCGGCTCTACGGGCTCGACGGTGACCTGCTCGCCTTCATCGGGATCTGTCTTTCAGAAGGGGGCAACGACGGTCACCTGCACCGCGACCGACTCTGCCGGTGTTACGGCAAGCTGTTCGTTTACAGTCACGGTCAACGACAATGAGGCGCCGGCAATTTCCTGCCCGGCTAACGTAACGATGGCGGCGACAAGTCCGGCCGGGGTGATGGTGTCTTACCCGGCGCCGTCGGTCTCCGACAACTGTCCCGGCGCAACGGTCAGTGCCACTCCGGCATCAGGTTCGATTTTCTCAGTGGGAGTGACACCGGTCATCGCAACGGCGACGGATGCCTCGGGCAACACCTCGACATGCACCTTTACTGTGACGGTGAGTGCGCCGTTGGTAATCGTCTGCCCGGCTCCCATTGTCAAATCTACAGACCCGGGCAAGTGCTCGGCTGTGGTGGACTATCCGGCGGCAGCAACTAGCGGCGGGGTGGGGGCTGTCAGTGTCAGTTACAGTCAGCCATCGGGTTCTGCGTTTCTGAAGGGAACAACGACAGTCACGGCCACCGCGACCGACTCGGCGGGGGACACGGCCACCTGCAGCTTCACAGTCACGATCATGGACACTGAGCCGCCGACGATCGTGTGCCCGGCTAATATCACAACGTCGACGGATCCAGGCCAGCCCACGGCCAAGGTAACTTTCCCGGCGCCGACGGCGGCTGACAATTGTTCCGATGTAACGGTCGACTTCAATCCTCCATCCGGTTCTATCTTCCCTCAGGGAACGACTACGGTTATTGCCACCGCGACTGACGCATCGGGCAACACGGCGAGCTGCAGTTTTACTGTGACAGTTCACGACAACGAACCGCCGACGATCGCCTGTCCCCCGGATATGACTGCCTTCCAGGACTCCGCTTTCGGCGCTACAGTTAACTATCCATCGCCCGAAGCGACCGATAACTCTCCAGGCGTCATGGTAGCCTGCACTCCACCCTCGGGATCGGTCCTACATTTAGGCTCGACCACCGTGACCTGCACGGCTACAGATACCAGCGGCAACACAGCCGCCTGTACGTTCACCGTTACGGTTATTCCTCCGCCGAGTACACCTGGCGCCAAGGTCACTGGTGGCGGGTCGATCCAGGCGGCGGAGGTTGAAGCGTCCTTCGCCTTAGATGCAATGGTTAAATCAAGTCAACCGTCAGGCAGCTTGATTTACCAGGACCACGTTAGGGGGCTGACCGTCACGAGCACATCGATCACGGCAGTGCAGGTGACGGAGACCCATGCTCGGATATTTGGAAAGGCAAAGATAAATCAACTCGGGTCATTTGACTTCGTTGTCGATGTGGATGACCTGGCAGAGCCGGGAAAGGGCTCCGATACATTCCATATCCAATTAAGCAACGGTTATTCGGCCGGCGGAATACTGGCAGGAGGGAATGTCCAGATCCACTAACTAAAGCGCAGTGGCTGAATTACGATGGCAGCGAAATCAGGCCTGCCCGATCCGGCATGGCGCCTTTGACGGCGATGATCACTCTGGAATCGCTGCCACCACTTCTTCGTAAGCGTGACGCCGGGTAATGGCGCCGCAGTGCAGAAACACATTCAACGCCTGTTCGTACAGGGCGCGCGGAATGTCAACATCTCCGGTCCAGCAACCTAACTTTCGGTAGCGGGCGACGGCCGCTGCCAGTATTTGAAGGTCAACGCCGGGGAAGAACGAAGCCTCCGCGCTGGCTATCTCCTCGACAGGTGCCTGATTCACCCATTTCTTTGCCTCCTGAAAGGCCTTCAGGAAAGCTTTGGCGGTTTCCGTTTTCAGAAACGCCCGCGACGCCATCACACTGCTGAAGGCGACCGGCGGCATTGCTTCGCCGACAGATGCGACAATGTAGCCGAGGCTGTCACTCTCAAGCTGCTGCGCCGCTGGACTTTGTAGATGAACGTAGTGGCCGCGGCCGGCGCGAAAGGCGGCGTCCAATTCTTCCGGGTTCCCCGTGTTGATCCATTCCATCTTCCTGCAGTCGACTCCTTGATAATAAGCCGCATAGCGAAGCATCGCCAGCGGCTGAGATCCGTGATCGGCCAACACCTGCGTGCCCTCCAACTTGGACCAGCGAAACGAGCTATCGCGGGCGCGGCCGACGAGGAAAAAACCGTCGCGTTGATTGATTTGTGCAAAGTGAACCGGCAGATCGCGTTCTCCTTTCTCCATCGGTCCCCAGTTAGAGGAGACGGCCGATTGCATAATGTCAACCTCACGATTGCGAAGCAAGTCGTGGGATCGACATCCCGCCGGCAGGACGCGGTAGCTTGTTTTGATTCTTTCCTGCCGGAGGAATCCGGCCCCGATTGCCGACAGCAGAGGGCTGTAGAAAGTAGAATGTCGTGCCACCATGATCCGAAGAAGACGATCGGGCATGGGCCAAACAGTACCACAAACGGTCTGCGACGCCCATCAAGGGTATGCAACTGAAGGGGTGCGACACGAATCGCGGATGTATTGTTTTGGGGAAGACCGGCTCGGGTCAATCATCGGGAAATTTTTGTTGCACCCTTATTCTGAAATCTAATTCTCGGCCTTGGTGATGCTTTCGACCTTAATGGAGCCGTCATCGCTGGCGGTACCCTTCAGCATGACTTTCTCCCCTGCGAATTTTTTTGCCTCATCCTGGCTGTCCAGCTTGTACACTTTCCCGTCTGCAACTAAAACCGCCGCAGCGCCCTTGCCAATACACCTCTTAGAGCAATCCGAATGCCCGGAACCGCCGGCCTTGCTGACATCCTTGCCGGCACAGCCCGCGTCGGCGATGTAACCGGTCCACTCTCCCGCGTACAACGCCGCGAGTGAGAAAACGAAGAATATTAGACACAGGACACTTAGCTTTTTCATGGTTTACCCCTTGTCTGAATTGTGAGTTGGATAAAATCGAACAAATAAATACTAACAGGCCGTCGCTTTGCCGGCCAGTTTTTTTACGAAGGTTGCGGTCCAAGGGTTGCCGAGCACAACCCTAGAGCCGATCGTGCAGCCACAGCCGCGGCCGGAAGGGCGCGGCGCATCAGCATTGCCGGCTTCTGCAATCCAGGCTACGAGGAAGGAAGCTCGCTGATGGCTTCGAGGTGAGGCGCTTGGCCGGTGGTCTCCAAATTGGGCGGCAGCGCCAGCGATAAGATCAGGCCGGGGATCGCCAGCAGCACTATTGAAGCCATAGTTGCCTGCATGCCAAAGAAATCACTGCACAGCCCGGTCAGAGGGACAAACAAACCGCCTATGCCCCAGGCAAAGCCCATCATCAACGCTGACACGGTGCTCGCTCCTTCCGGGACCAGCTTCTGGGCCATGACGATATTCACCGGAGTGGTGAACAACAGGAATGCTCCGCCTGCCACACACAGCAGCAGCGCCAGCGGACCCTTTGTCCACAGAAATCCCAGTAGAAAGGGAAGACACCCCAGCATGGAAAGCGCGATAATTGTCTTGCCGCCGAAGCGGTCGGCTAGGACCCCTCCCACAAAGCCCGCGCTTCCCCCTGCCAGCAGGAATGCCGTGAGCATCTGGCTTCCCTGGGCCGCGCTGTATCCACGCGTGGTGAGGTAGAGAGGAAGAAAAGAAACAAATACTATTTGGATGGCTGAACGGATCACTACCAGGAAGTACAGCAACAGCAGCGGCCTGAGCTTGCTGCGTAGCTGTTGTGTAAACCGCAGGCGGCGTGAATGCGCCTCGACTCTTCTTGGTGAAGGACCGTTCAAAAGCAAATACGCGCTGACTGCTACTCCCGGCAACGCCGCCCAATAACTGTGATGCAGGCCGGCAAGTGTGATGACCAGGGTGATGAAGATTGGGCCGAAAGCATAGCCGATCATTCCTCCGGTGATGAACACCGACATTTGATACCCCTGGTCGCGCCCGGACACCTCTGAGGTGATAGCCGCCCCCTGAGGATGGAAGGCCGCGATGCCCACACCGCCCAGCACGAGAAGGATCAGCAATGCAGAAAAATTAGGAGCCAATCCCAGCGAAGCGATAAATACTCCAGCAATCGCAGGGGCCAGGGCGGCAAAAATCTTGCTTTGAAAACGGTCCGCCAGAAGACCATACAGAGGTTGCATCAGCGAGCTGGAAAATGTGAGCGCCCCGCCGAGAAGACCCGCTTGGGCCATGGAGAGCTTCAATTGCTCGTGCAGGAAAGGCAGGAAGGCGCCGAGCATGCTCGAGTAGTTGTCGATCAGAAAATGTCCGGCCGCAAGCGCCAGCACGGATTTGTTGATTCTCATATCTAAGGCAAAAAAACGAAATTCTAGTCGATCGTCGATGGAATGTCGACAATCCGGAAAGGCGCTTGGGTACCGCTTAGGTTGGCCCCTCCTTCATCCGCGCGACGCAGAGCGGGCAAGTAATTTCGTATTTGGCCGAGTAAATCCATTCTCGGGGATCTGCCCTCAGCCCGCAAAGGGTCTTGTTGCCGTCAACCTCGCCGCTGGCTCGATCAACGCGCGGGCACGCGTGCCAGTGTGTCTGGTTTCCCAGCGGCGTGGCAGCCAGATAGCGGGCGGTGTCTCGCATGAAGGGAGGGTTATCGTATGTCGGTTTCTTACACGCGCAAAGCGAAAAGCAGGTGGCACAGGATTTATTGCATCCCGGCGTGAGCGCAAGCAAGGATGGATTTTGCGAAAAAAAGGATGATCGGGGAGACAGCCTGAGGCCTGTCTCTACCCGCTGCCCAGCTGAGACGGCCTGATAGTTCTCCAAAAAATAACTTGTAGCCTGAGGCCTGAAGGGCCGCCATTGCGTAGGCCCGGCCGGAATCATGAATCAAAAAGAACCGGAGCGCCGAAGGCGCGGTATTCGATCCCTGCTTGATGGCGCGCCTTCGGCGCTCAGATCCTCTATTTCTTCCTACTCCTGCCCTTACCCCGGATTATTCACAAATTTTTGCCAGGGAAAACGGTAACGCAGTTTCTGTCCCGCAGGGACAGCGTGATAATAGCCCAGCAGTTTACTGCTGGGAATAGAAGACAACCACACACCATTTGGATAGCAGTCCCGTGGGGACGACTGAATCAGCCGTCCCTACGGGACTGTTTTAGAGAGGCCTGGGTTGCTTTTAATCTAAATCCCAGCACTGAAGTGCTGGGCTATTTTCGGGCCGTCCCTCTGGGACGGCACTGTCAAAATGCAGGCTGCCAGCCCTATAATCTTCTGATGATTTCCCGGGTCGTCTTAGTCTGCCTCTTGGCCTCTTCGTGGTCTCGCGCGCAGAGCATCGATGAGTACAGGCGTCAGGCTTCGACACTAGTGAGAAGTTATCAGTGGAATGAGGCAATCCAAATCCTGCAAAAAGGCCTTGGCAGCTATCCGGACGATGCCGGCTTGCTGGCGCAGTTGGGAGGGCTGCTGGTGCGCTCGGGCCAGGTTTCTCCGGCGCAAGTCTTGCTGGCTCGAGCCTCGGCACTGGATCCTGACAATGCTGAGATTGTCAGAGACCTGGGAGAAGTCAAGCTTCGACTGGGCCAGTTTCCAGCGGCAGTTCAGTTTTTCCGAAAATCCCTCGGGCTCCGGCCCGGCGACGGCGAATCCTGCTACCGCTTGGCTTTCGCCTTCTTCCTCAACGGCGAACTGAAAGAAGCCCTCAATGCCGCTCAGCAGGCCGTCGATCTCAATCCGACCGAGCCCGCCTACCGTGATTTCTATGCTCTGCTGCTGGATCAAAAGGGGGAATCGCAGGAATCGTACCAGCAATTGAGAACCGCGCGCCGGCTTGCTCCTCGAGACCCACAGCTATTATTCCGGCTGGGAGAAAAACAAAAGCTGGAGGGACGTTTCAACCAGGCTGTGGAATACTTCGAGCAGGCCTCGCAATTGGATGCGGAAAATCCTCTTTACCACGCGCAGCTTTCGCAGGTTTACAGCAGGCTCGGATTGAAGACACTAGCCGAAAAAGAAGCTGCTCGAAATCGTCAATTGCTCCAGGCTTTCCAGGAATATGCAGGAGCGGTGGCGCAGGCTTCCCGCGGACTGAGAACGGAAGCTGCGCGACACATGGAATCTGTGCTGGCGCGCAATCCGGAATTTATTACCGGCATGATTTTTCTTGCCGGGCTTTACCGCAGGCTGGGGGAAGAGAAGAAGGCGCTGGAATTGTATCTTAGAGTTCTGGAACGAAATCCTTCCGAGAGTTCAGCCATCGAGGAGGGAGCGTGGCTTCAGCTTAAACAGGGATCGCTTGCGGCGGCAGCCGAACTTCTCAAAAGGCTCCATCAGGAAAGTCCCAACCAAGCGCTCGTTGAAGGCTACCGCAACCTGGTGCAAGAGAGCTGGACCGCGGCGTTGGCTGAATTCAAGAAGGCGGAGGCTCGGATGCCTTTGAACCCGGCGCTCCTAAGATTGATCAGCTTTTGCCTCAGGGCGGAAGGGAAGAGAGACGAGGCGCTGGCTTACCTGGACAAGGCGAGCCAGTTTGAACCGCCGAGCGGCGGTATCCGGAGGGAAATCCGGGAAATAAAGCTGGAATACGCTTTCCACCTTCTCGAGAATGAGAATTTGAAAGCAGCCTTGAAGGCTTTCACTGATCTCACTGCGGAAGACGGCCTGGAAGCCTCGTATTTCCTGAGCGCCGCCTATTGCCGCCAGCGGCTCGGCGATCTGGCGGGCGCCATCCGTGATTATCGAACCGGGCTGATTGGAAATCCACAAGCTGTGTGGGCGCGAGCGAATCTTGCGATCGCTTTGTCGCAGCTCTCGCGCTACCGGGAAGCGGCTTCAGAATGGGAAGCACTGCTGGGCGAACGAAGGGTAGTAGCGTCGGATCGTTCTGTCAAAAGCGATGCAGGGGAGGCAGCTTTTGGCAATGAAGGCAATTTCGATCGGGCGCTGGCTTACTGCCAGTTGGGTCTCTGTTACAGCCGCCTGGAGCGCTTTGCGGAGGCGGAGCTGGCTTTTCAGAAAGCGCTGCAAAGAGGAAAAGAAACACCCGAGATTCTTTACAATTTGGGTGTCCTGTACCTGCGAAGAAACAGCTCTGAAGAAGGCTGGAATCTGCTAAACCGCTCAGCCCGGGCCGGCTATCACCCGGCCAAACGGCTCATGGAACAAGCTGCGCAACGAATGCATCCCTGAAGATGAA
The DNA here is from genome assembly GCA_036505615.1 of Acidobacteriota bacterium. Lineage (GTDB taxonomy): Bacteria > Acidobacteriota > UBA6911 > JACQSX01 > JACQSX01 > DASXTB01. The sequence goes on along the minus strand of DASXTB010000076.1, from coordinate 10,761 downwards.
ACACGGGGAACACGGCATGGCTCTCAGGCCGCAACCAAAACGTGATTAGTCATCGGTCATCCGTCTTCGGTTTAAGAATCTTGCTAGAAAAACAAGATGTGACAAGTTCGTGTCACTGGAACCAACGGGTCGTCGAAGTCAACATCTCTTATTCACGGGAAATCATAAAGCCCCGTGTTCCCAGTGTTCCCCGTGGTTTTATTGTGCATCTACTTCAACGATGCCGAAACTGATCCTGCCGAGGCTGTGACGGGTTCCCGACCCTTAATAATGTAGTCGTAATAATGGACCGTCATCGTCGATTTTCCAAACAGTAACAACTGGCTGGTGGATACATCCTTCTGCGGCAGCCAGAAGTCTCCGACCTTTGCATAGTCGCGGACAATCTGTACCTTCCTGGTCATGAACGAAGGAGGTTTGACAAGTTCGCCCTCGATTCGCACCACGGCAAAATCCAATGAATCAATCCAGGCGTAGCCACGAACCAAAAACTTATCCTTTCGCTTGGGCCGGATCTCCACCATGTAGCAGTGGCGGCCTCGGACCTTCTCCGTACCAACCAAGGTGAAATCGTAGTTGTCGGTGGTAAGCGCCGAGCGCCGTTTTGACTCCGGGTGTTGAGCCTCTTTTTCTGTCTCCATCGCCTTCTTGAACACTCTGTCGCGAATAAATCCGGATCCTTCTTCAGAAAGGATCATGAAGTCCTTGGTGGATGGACTGGCGTAGACAACCCTTACCTGCATCTCGGCCTTTCGGTCGTCGTCATCGCCGTTAGCGGCGCGATAGGTGCGCATTCCTGTGTAGCCGGCGAGCGAACGCTCCCGCAGCCGGCTGTTGGCTTCCATGCGTGAGACTAATTGCTCGAGCGAAGAGGATCTGGGGCAAGAAGTAGAGGCATTCTCGGCGGCGCTAGTCCGATCTACTATGGCAAACAAGAAAAGAGCAGACAAGAAGAATGGGCTGAAGGGCCGTAAAGCGCGACCGCTGTGGATTGGCTGATTATCTCTTCGACGCGTTGTAAAGTAGGATGCTGCCCAGGAAGACATCTCTCTCGTGCCTCGCTAATTAATTAATATTCGTTGCGGGGTTAGCGCAATTAGGCAGGATTTGGAGATTCAGAAGGGGAATTACTTAGAAACCCTTAGGGCAAGCCTAGGCCAAGAGCTTCTTCACCACATTTCCCTCAACATCGGTCAGGCGGAACTCCCGGCCCTGAAAACGGTAGGTGAGCTTGGTGTGGTCCAGACCCATCAGGTAGAGGATGGTGGCGTGCAGGTCGTGGACATGAATCCGGTCCGTGACGGCGTTGTAGCCGAGCTCGTCGGTGGCGCCCACCGTGGCGCCTCGTTTTATTCCGCCTCCCGCCAGCCACATCGAGAATGCCCTCGGGTGGTGGTCGCGCCCGAGGAAGGTAGAATTATTCCGCTTCTCGTTCATAGGAGTCCGTCCGAACTCACCGCCCCAAACGACCAGTGTGTTATCGAGCAAGCCCCGCTGTTTGAGGTCTTTGATGAGCGCGGCGGTGGCTCTGTCAGTTTCGCGGCAGCGTTCGGGCAGCGAATGGACTATGTCATCGCCTTTGCTTGTCCCGTGGCTGTCCCATCCCCAATGGTAAAGCTGGACGAAACGAACACCGCGTTCCACCAGGCGGCGCGCCAGCAGGCAGTTATTGGCGAAAGAAACTTTGCGCGGCTCGGTTCCATACATCCTGTGAATGGAGTCGGGCTCCTTGGAGATATCGGCCAGCTCAGGCACGCTGGATTGCATTCGATAGGCCATCTCGTAAGACGCAATTCTGGTAGCGATTTCCGGGTCGCCGGCGCTCTCCAGCCGCATCTGGTCAAGATCTCTAATAACATCGAGCGATCGTCTCCGGGCACTCGCGTCTACCCCCTTCGGATTAGAGACGAACAACACGGGGTCTCCCTGCGATCGGAATTCAACACCCTGATAGACGGTCGGGAGAAATCCGCAACTCCAGCAAGACTTGCCGCCGTCGGGCTGCTTGCCGGAAACCAAGACAACGAAACCGGGCAGTTCGCTGTTCTCACTTCCCAATCCGTAGGTCAACCAAGACCCCATGCTCGGCCTGCCGATCAACTGATGGCCCGTATTCATGAAGATCTGCGCTGGAGCGTGATTGAACTGGTCGGTGTACATCGATCGTATGATGGTGATCTGGTCAGCCACTTCGGCCAGGTGAGGCAGCAGGCTGGAAACTTCCAATCCCGACTGGCCGTATTTTCGAAACGTATAGGGCGATCCAAGGAGCTGCGGGATTCCCTTAATAAACGCAAATCGCTCGCCTCGGATCATTTCCTCTGGGATGTTCTTCTCGTTCATTTCCTGAAGCTTCGGTTTGTAGTCAAACAGATCGAGCTGTGACGGCGCGCCGGCCATGAAAAGGTAAATAATGTTCTTGGCTTTGGGCGCGAAGTGAGGCGGCTTTGGAGCAAGCGGATTGACCGGTGTCTTGGGAGGGCCGGTCGCAAAAAGCTTATCGTTCAAGAGAGAACAAAGGGCAATCGCCCCGATCCCCAGCCCGCTGTTTTTGAAGAAATGCCGGCGGGTGATTTCCTTTAGAACCTCATCTGGCATTGTCATTGTCAGGGTTTCCTTGTTTCCAAAGTAACTGCAAATAGGTCATGGACTCTCCACTCCCCCACTTCTTAAATCACTCCTTGGTCACCGTCTCATCCAAATTCAAGAGCACATTGGCTACCATTGTCCAGGCTGCAAACTCTGCGATGTCGGCTCCTGCAATTGCCTTAACATCTCCATTGAGTGCAATCTCTTTCGCTGAGCGAGCATCCCGGCGAAAATGTTCCAGTTCCTGATCGAAGTAGGCGGCCAGGCGCTCCAGCTCTCTTTCACTGGGCCGACGCGCCACGCAGAGACGGAAGGCATAAGATATGCGCTGCTCCACCTCACGCGCCGCACCCGATGATGACAGCCCGCCTCCGCTTGCGGCGCCTACACTCACCCGCTGCATTGACGGGGCAGCGCGCGACTGACCACGGACAACTGACAACGGACCTTGGTAGCGAACGATTCGATTTGCCAGCCCGCGTGCCGCATCAAAAAAGGCCGGGTCGTTCAGTGTTGTGAGCGACTGTAGTGGAGTCGCGGTGCGGACGCGCGCAATGCAAGTGGCTTCACGACTGGGCGCGTCGAAGGTGACGAAAGTGGGATAAGGAGCCGTGCGCCGCCAGAAAGTGTAGATGCCGCGGCGGTAGCGATCCTCTCCCTCACTGGTCTGCCATTTTTCGTCGTTATAGACGACGTTCCAGATCCCCTCCGGCGCCGGCGGGAATACACTCGGCCCGTACATCTTTCCACTCAACAGGCCGCCAATGGCCAAGGCATTGTCGCGGATCATCTCGGCTTCCATACGGAGCCGCGGGCCACGCGCCAGAAGCTTGTTGTAGGGATCTCGTTCCAGAAGCTCGGGCGCCACTTGTGAGCTCTGCCGATACGTGGCCGAAGTGACAATCAGGCGCTGCAGCGCCTTCATACTCCAGTTACGCTGCATAAATTCGGTGGCTAGCCAATCCAACAGCTCCGGATGTGTGGGAGGATTACTGCGCGTGCCGAAGTCTTCAGGCGTATCCAGCAACCCCCGACCGAAGAACTGCATCCAGAAGCGGTTCACTGTCACGCGAGCCACCAGGGGATTGTTCTTGTCGATTAGCCATCGCGCCAGGGTCAGGCGATTAACCGGACCTCCCTGACGGAGCGGATGAAGTACCGCCGGCAACCCGGGCGCGACCTCCTTACCCTTGTCCAGAAAGTTTCCACGAATCATTATGTGCGTGCGGCGCGGCTCGGCGCGATCCTTCATCACCAAAGTGGCGGGAGACGTCAACTCCCGCCACAGGTCGCGCGCTTGCGTCAGGCGACTCCGGATGGGCCGAAGCGACGGTGCGATGGAACGATAGTATTCGGAAACCGCCTGCTGCTGCTCCGTGGTTCGCTGCGCGCCGCGAACCGCCAGAGCGGACTCCAGCTTCACCGGTATCACAATGCTTCTGGAAGGATTGCTGGCGGTTGTGACCGCCAGTCGAAAGCGGCCGATTAGGCTGTGAGGAGATTGCGATTCCTGTTTAAGGCGGATAGTCAGCCGTGTTCCTTGCTGAGACCCGGCGGGCTCTTTCAGGACGAAAATCGCCTGATGATCTGAAGGAGATTCATCGCTGCCGGGATGTACACTCCAACCCTTATTGGGATCACCGCTCAGAACATCTTTGATGCTCGAACCTTTGCGCGTGTAGTCGGCGACTGCATCGGACAAGGCGAGGGCAGAAGCAGGAGCGGCTTCCACTTCGAAGCCGGTGAGCACAAAGTCGCCGCTCTCGCCGCGCCCAGCGGCGCGGAGGGGTAGAGACGGATCTATAAGCGTCTCCAGCCGCACCGCCGTAATACCCCTCAAGTCCGTGGAGGCTGTCACGATATAGGTGTCCTTCTCCGGAGTTTTACCGCCGGCTAGGATTGATTTGTCGCTCAGTTTTGTCAGCGTTGCTCCTGCGGCGGAAGCAAAAGCGTCAGGGTCCAGAATCGTCCATGTGACCTGCGCCGCCATCACGTCGCGCTCCCATTTTGCCTGCGCTTCCTGAAGCGCAGGAGTTTCGGTATTTATGACTTGCTGCAGGCGGACGATCTCGTCCTCCAGGTTCTTGCGGTGAGAGGACAAGTACTCGGGCGACGCGAGCGTGACGGTGGGACCGCTGGCCCTTCTCTCCGTCCTTTGAAAGATTTCCACTTCATCTTCCGTGTTGTTAAAGATGGCCAAAAACTTGTAATACTCTTCCTGGGTAAAAGGATCGTACTTGTGATTGTGGCAGCGAGCGCAGGCCAGCGTCGTGCCCAGCCAGACCGATGCGGTGGTGTCAACCCTGTCAATAACGGCGGCTACGCGATACTCCTCCGCGTCAACGCCTCCTTCTTCGTTGATCATTGTGTTTCGATTAAATCCGGTGGCGACTTTTTGCTCCGGCGTGGCGTTGGGAAGCAAGTCCCCGGCGATCTGCTCAACGGTGAACTGGTCAAAAGGCATGTCCTTGTTGAGTGCCTGAATCAACCAGTCGCGGTATGGCCAGATGCGCCGCCGCATGTCCTTTTCATATCCGTGTGTATCGGCATAGCGAGCCAAGTCGAGCCACGGCCGCGCCCAGCGCTCTCCGTAATGAGGTGAGGCCAGAAGCCGGTCCACCAGCTTCTCGTAGGCATCCGGATTCTTATCGGACAGGAAAGCATCTACTTCCTCAGGGGTTGGAGGCAATCCAACCAAATCCAGGCTCAACCGGCGAATCAAAGTCTCTTTGGATGCCTCCAATGACGGACGGAGACCTTCCGTTTCCAGCTTCGCCAAGATAAAGTTGTCGACGGGGTTGCGAACCCAGCCGGAATTCTTCACTGCAGGCGGCGAATAGTGCACGGGCCTCCGATATGCCCAATGCTCGGGAACCTTCGCCGCGTCCCCGTGTCCCGCACTCGCCGCGTCCTCTTTGCCGGCGTTCCGGGGTGAACTTACGCTGGCCTCCGGCCATTCCGCCCCCTGGTTGATCCAGTCACGAATCAGCGCGATCTGTTCCGAGGCGAGCTTGGCCCCGCCCATCGGCATTTGCTCCAGGTCCTGCAGGCCGGCCACTCGGGCGTAAAGCTGGCTATCGTCGGCCTTTCCAGGAACGATAATCGGCCCCAGCGGACCGTTCTGGAATGCGCTCTGCTTGGAGTCGAGCCGCAATTTGGCCTTTTGTTTCTCGGGCCCGTGGCATTCGTAGCAGCGGGAACTGAAGATCGGCTGGATGTCGCGAATAAAGTCAACCTTGATGGTCTGTGGTTCTGCAGGCGGTCCCTGGGGACGTGTCTCCGATACAGCGACTGCCCCGAAACTGCAGACTCCGGCGGCGAGGACCAAAAAGGCCGGAAGATGAATCAGGCTTGTAAAGTGGATCCTGGGAGCGCGCGCTTCTAGCGTGCCGCTACGCTCTCCCACTCTACTTTCTGCTCGCCCGCTTTCCTGCCCTTCGGTCCTCAACGCCGTGGCTGATTTTTCGAAGGAGCCCTGGCGTAGAAATGGCCGAACGGTGCTTTCGAATTCGTTGGATCCCACGATACTTACGATTAGCTCCATCTTCAGAATATCTGAGCGGCCACACGTGGTCAAGGAGGCCGAGGGGGGCCTCTGCCAGGGCTCCCGGGTCCCTCGTCGAAAAGCTGAAAGAATCAAGCCGGCCGTAAAAGGCGAACCTGATTCCCGGCGTCACGCTGCGAGATGATGTCGGTGTCGGTTTCTCATGTGGATCTCCGGTCTGAGTCAAAGTTTTAAGAGCAGGTTACAAGTGGCTGTGGCGGCATATTTCGATGAAAGTGGGACTCATGAAGGTGCCGGAGTTATGACACTTGCCGGCTATGTTGCTGCTGAGGAACAGTGGATCAAATTCTCAGAGGAATGGCTTGTCTTGCTGCACCAATTTGGCTTGCAGCTACATGCACATGCATGTAGAATGCCTGTAAATGCGAACTACTATTGAAATGAAAGACGAGCATCGTGCCAAACTCCTTGCATTGGCGGCCCGCCGTGGCGAGAAAGGGTTTTCAGACATTGTCGCTGAAGCGATTGAAAAATACCTGAAGGAGGAAGCGGCAAATGCAAAGAAGCTCCGGAAAGCGCTTCTCGCGCGGGGCAAACTCAGCGGCAAAGAGGCCAATCAACTTCGCGCTGAGACTGACGCGCTGAGACAATCGTGGCGATTATCGTAGCGGACACTGATGTGCTGATTGACTTCTTGGCGGGGCGCGGACCGGCAGCAGAGCGCGTCGCATCGGCGCTGCAGCAGAATAAGCTGGTCACAACGACGGTGAGCCGATTTGAACTTCTTTGCGGAGCGCGGAGTCAGCGACAGACTAGATTGGTGAGGGATCTTCTGGAGGCATTGCCGGTCCTCCTCCTAGACGTGCCTGCGGCCGATCGAGCCGCGGCCGTGCACCGTGCTTTGGAACAGCAGGGCAAAACTGTCGGGATGGCCGACAGCCTGATTGCGGGAATCGTTCTGTCGCACGAGGCTGAACTGCTAACCGGGAACCGGCGTCACTTCGAGAGAGTTGAGGGGCTAACGCTCGCGGAACTGGCACGCTAGAAACGTGCGCTAAAGTTCCTACATTTCAAAATTTGCGAAAGGATTTTTCAAGTCCGCCCACCCCTGCCGGGGCGAGGGCTTTAGGATTATCTGCTTCCCAGGGGTTCGCAAAAAGACGCTCACCCCTGGCTATGTTCCGAACGCTCCTACGGAGCGAGTTGAGGTGAGAGACCGATCCCGGGATACGAACTATAGGCGTGAAAGTGTAGAAAGTCCAGGGCACGCTGGAAGCGTGCGCCCCCCGGGGTCCCCACTCCCCCACTCTCCCACTCCCCCACTCTCCCACTCTGCTATCTCCGCGGTCCCTCATTCGGTCCGGTCGTCTGCACCACTTCAAAGTCCTTCCCCCTGACTCTGCCTAAAGTCTCCAGACCCTGCAGGCGCCTGTCCGGCGCAATCGACATCAGCCAGTCACCGCCATTGTCGGCCACAAACATCCCATATTTCTTAAGTCCCAAAAGCACGGCTCGGACATGAGGGGGAAAACCGGAGACGTCATAATCCCTGCGCAAGCGAAAGCGTTCACCCATGCGAGGAAGATTGGGATCGGTATTCCTGCTGGCGAAATGTGTCGCCGGATAGACGTAGGCGCGACGCGTCTTCTTTACCGTGAAGCGCATGGCGTGCCCGACCATGCCGCGCCGGCATTCATCGTACCGGACCACAGACGGAAAGATGGGCAGCCCGGCTGCATCTGCCGATGTCCATCCCAGCGGGCGAAGCTTGTTGCTTTTGAGATCAAAGACCGATGCCTGCGCCGCCTGCCAACCCGCATCAGTCTTGCGCATCCGGTAAAACTCGTAAAGCATGCGGTTGATCGGGTCCACCACCAGGCAATGCCGGTCTCCTTTTCCGCCGCGCTGGAATTGCTCCAGCGTCTGGCCCGGGTTGGGAAGGGCGGAGAGATCTTCATTCTTGTGCAGGGGCCAGTTTTCAATGGGCGAGTTCTCAGCGACAGGAAATGGTCCCGGGTCGGACTCCTGCGGATAGGTGGTTATCTTTACATCCACCCGTTTTTGATCGGGCGGCACCAGGATAAAGTTCATATCCAAGTTGAACCCAAGAGGTTTTTGTGGACCGATGGACGCAATCAAATTGTCGGAGTTTGTCTGGACGGTCAAGCCGGAGATGTCCTCGTTCCAAGGATTGTCCGGTGGGAAGACTTGCAGCGTTTCGAGGATCCGATCCGCCTCCGGAGTGTCAAACATCACCGGCCGGTTGATCTTCGGCACAGAAGGTTTGTCTTGGTGTCTTTGTAGTGAGAGCTTTTCACCACCAAGGCACCAAGCCACCAAACACAAAATCGTCAAAGCCTTTAACCCGCTCCTAGTTGGCTCTAACATTGAAATTGCGAACTCTCCTTAGCAAGCCGACATTGCCGTAGGGACTATGAGGCCCGAAGGGCCGCCATTGAGTAGGCCCGGCCGTAAGGCGGACTATTCACAAATTTGTTGCTTTAATGGTGCGGATGCAGTTGCCGTCCCAGAGGGACGGCCCGAAAATAGCCCAGCACTTCAGTGCTGGGATTGAAGGTTAACCCCAATCACACAAATCCAAAGGAGTCCCGTAGGGACGGCTGATTCAGTCGTCCCTACGGGACTGCTATCCAAACAGAGCGTGGTGGCCTCCGATTCCCAGCAGTAAACTGCTGGGCTATTATCACGCCGTCCCTATGGGACGGAAACTGCCCACGATTCTCCAACACGAAAGATTCGTGAATAATCTGGGGTAAGGCCGGGATCATGATTCAAAAAGAACCGGAGCGCCGAAGGCGCGGCACTCGATATTTGCATTATTGGGCGCAAGACAGGGAATTGCTTGGCTCAATGTCGCGCCTTCGGCGCTCTGATTTCATATTTTTATTCTATTCCCGGCCTCACGGCCGGGCCTACCCAATGGCGGCCGTTCGGGCCTCAGATTCCATCTTAATTTATTGAAAAACCATAAGCGGCCTTTGATTCCGCATTCCGCAATCCGCAATCGCCTCAGCTCACCTTGCGCAGTTTGGTCACGCGGCCGACTTCCACCCACTCGACCACAAAAATATTTCCGTCATGGTCCCAGCAGGCGCTGTGTGGGCAAATGAATTTTCCTGGAATGAAACTCTCCCGCGGCTTGGTGCGCAAGTCTTTCCAATCATCGGCGCCCTCGCCCAGGTTCACGATCACCTTGTTGTCCTTGTCCATGATGGTGACGCGGGCGGCCAGATCCGGAACCAGCAGAGCCCCCTTGCGCTGGTCAAAGTGACACGGCAGCTTGACTCCCTCTACGAAACGAAGGTGCTGCCCATCCAGCGAGAAGTACTGGAGGCGGTTGTTGCTGCGGTCCGCCACGACAAGAAGCGGCTCGGGACTGCGGGCATCGACCATGATCCCATGAGGACAGGACAACTGCCCGGGACCAGAGCCCTTGCCGCCGAAAGTGCGAATGAATTCTCCTTTGCTGTTGTACTGGTTGATGAAGCTCGAGCCGTAGCCGTCACCCACATAGATATCGCCATTGGGGGCGATCGCCAGATTTGTGGGGGTGTACTTGATGGCGGGTTTTCCATCAGCATTCAACGGGTATTTGTCTGATTCTTTTGGGTAACCTAGTGTGAAGACGATCTCCCCGTTCAGCGTGGTCTTGACGACGATGTTGCGCTTTATGTCGCACAAATATAGGAACTCCTCGCTTCCTTCTTTGCGGATATGCAGGCCATGTGCGCCGCCTTGATACTCCTTGCCCCATGAGTTCACGAATTTCCCATCGGGATCGAAGATCACCATGGCGTCGGTGTTCTCGCTGGTGCTGTGAACCGTGTGATGGACATAGATGTGGCCCTGAGCGTCCACGCATACGCCGTGCGTATTGCCGTACTTTATGGTTCTCGGTAGTTCTCCCCAGTCGTGGATCACTTCGTAGCGGAAGTTCCCATCGCCCAGGATGGGGCGTGCTGAGCCGGACTTGTTGGCCGCGCCGAGGATGGTGAATTCGGGCGGCTTATTATTGCCGAGAAGAGTGGCGATGGAGGAAGTCAGCACACCGGCTCCCGCTGTTTTCATGAATCTTCGACGAGAGGATTTGCCGATGTTGTCCTTCATGGATGATTTTTTGGCCATGGTTCACCGTCCTTGATGAGGGGTGCAAGAGATTATACCTCACGTCTCGCTGCTTGGGCCCTTGTGATGCCTTCGGCCTCTGGGCGCCGCGAAGCGGCGCTATTGGAGAGACGCCCGGTGGGGCGTCTCCTGCACGATGAAAGATTGCGCGGGAGACGGCCCTCAGGCCGTCTCTCCAAAATGTCCAAACTCCAGGGCGCCGCGAAGCGGCGCTATTGGAGAGACGCCCCGTGGGGCGTCTCCTGCACCATGAAAGATTGCGCGCGAGACGGCCCACCGGCCGTCTCTCCAAAATGTCCAAACCCAAGTGCCGGCCGGAGGGCGGCGCTACAATTACGGATTGACCGTCGTCGCCACGGTAGCGCTGTTGTTGCCGAGGTTGGGGTCGCTAGATGTGCCGCCGGTAAGTCCACCAGTTTGAGTGCCAAAGGTGACGTTTGCTGTGTTGGTGAAGGCTGTTCCAGTAGCAGAAAACTTAGTCGTAACAGTTATAGTCCTCGTGTCCGACCGTTTCAATGTAC
>DASXTB010000075.1:0-21984 GCA_036505615.1 Acidobacteriota bacterium | reverse complement strand
GGAGTATGGAAACTAGGTGTTGGGTGTTAGGTTCTGGGTCTTGACTGTCGCAGCTAAGTGTTGGGCATTACGTTCTGGGTCTTGGATCTTGAGTCGCAAATCAGGATTCGGGGTTTTGGGTCTCGATCTTAGTTTTTGGGTTTTAGCGGTGAAGTGATTCAAGTGAAGAAATAACTGGTAAGTTGAGAGTACCGAGCAGATACGAAAAGCCCCAGGTGTTGAAAATTGAAACATGGAAATTCAAACTCGCAACCCAACACCCAACACCCAACACCCCACGAAAACTTAAAGGCGGAGTAAAGAATGTCATCCATCGTTCGTGTGACAGCGCGCCAAATCTTGGATTCTCGCGGAAATCCAACAGTGGAAGCGGAAGTGCAGTTGACCGGTGGCGCGGTGGGCCGGGCGTCGGTTCCTTCCGGCGCCTCGACCGGAGCGCATGAGGCACTGGAGCTTCGCGACGGCGACGCCAAGCGCTATCTAGGCAAAGGGGTCCTGAAGGCGATCAAGAATATACACGAAGAATTGGCTCCGAACCTGATTGGCCAGGACGCTACGCAGCAGCGGCTGATCGATTCGTTGCTGATTGAATTGGACGGGACTCCAAACAAGGGAAAGCTGGGCGCCAACGCGATTCTTGCCGTTTCGATGGCCGTCGCTCGGGCCGGCGCCAATCATTTTCACATGCCGCTGTATCGCTACATCGGAGGGACCGGTGCAGCCATGCTTCCCGTTCCGATGATGAACATTCTCAATGGAGGCGTTCACGCCGATAACAACGTCGACTTCCAGGAATTCATGATAATGCCGGTTGGGGCCGAGAGCTTTCACGACTCCCTGCGCATGGGGGTGGAAGTTTTTCATCACCTGAAGAAGGTGCTGAAGGAACGCAGCTACAGCACCTCGGTGGGCGACGAAGGAGGTTTTGCTCCCAACCTTAAATCCAACGAGGAAGCGATTGAGGTGATTCTCGAGGCTATCGAAGAGGCGGGATACGAGCCCGGAAGCGACATCTGCATGGCGCTGGACGTGGCCGCCAGCGAGTTATTCAGTGAGAGTTGGTACGTTTTTAAGAAATCATCCAAGGAGCGCAAAACAAGCTCACAGATGATCCAGTTTTATGACGACTGGATTCGCCGCTATCCGATTGTATCCATCGAGGATGGTTTGGCGGAAGACGATTGGGACGGATGGAAGGAGTTGACCGCCGCGCTGGGAGAGCGGGTGCAGTTGGTTGGTGATGACATTTTCGTGACCAATGTGGAACGGCTCAAGAAGGGAATTGAGCAGTCCGTGGGCAACTCCATACTGATCAAGCTGAACCAGATCGGCACGGTAACAGAGACGCTCCAGACGATTGAGCTCGCTCGGGCTCGGGGCTACACAACGGTCATATCCCACCGCTCCGGAGAAACCGAAGACTCCTTTATTGCGGATCTGGCCGTCGCCTCCAATGCGGGGCAGATTAAGACCGGATCAGCCAGCCGCTCTGATCGGGTCGCCAAGTACAATCAACTGCTGCGAATCGAAGAAGAGCTAGGTACGGCAGCACGGTTTTATAGAATTAAGAATTAAGAATGAAGAATTAAGAATGAAAAACCGGCGTTCGTCATTGGTCAATTGTCATTAGTAGCCGCCTAGTCACAAGGCTTCGTGTTCTCGCGTCTTCGTGGCGAGTTTTTTCAGCATCGTGCCAGTGACCGGTGACGAATGACAAATGACTAATAACAAATGACGCATTTCAATTCTTCATTCTTAATTCTTCATTCTTAATTCTTCATTATGAACAAACGCCGACGACGCCCGGTTATCCTTGTGGTCATGGACGGCTGGGGTCTGAGCAAAATAAAGGAAGGCAACGCAGTAGAGCTTGCCCAAACTCCAAACTACCATTTTCTGCTGGAGCATTATCCTTCCACTCAACTTGATGCCAGCGGCCCAGCCGTCGGATTGCCTGAAGGCCAGATGGGCAATAGCGAGGTGGGACATCTGAATCTGGGCGCAGGCCGGATCGTGTATCAGGATATAACGCGCATTGACGAAGCCATCGACAATGGCGAGCTGGCCGCCAATGGCGTAATCCAGCAAGCTTTGACTGTGGCTAAAAACAGTTCGCTCCACCTGCTGGGCCTGGTTTCTGACGGAGGCGTTCATTCCCATATTCGCCATCTTTTTGCCCTTCTAGACGCGGCCAAGTCGGCCGGGGTGACTCGCGCCTGTGTGCACATGTTCACCGACGGGCGCGACACATCCCCCACGTCCGGCATCGAGTCCGCCCGCGCCTTAAAAGAGAGGATGGAAAAGCTTGAGTTGGGCAAGGTTGCAACCGTGAGTGGGCGTTATTACGCCATGGACCGCGACAACCGATGGGACCGTACCGAAAGGGCTTATCGAGCAATTGTGGAAGGGAAGGGAATTCCGGCTTCCAGCGCAGAGGAGGCAATTCAGCACTCATACGATCAAGGCGTCACTGATGAATTTTTGGTTCCCGCTGTGATCATGGAGCAGGGAAAACCGGTGGCTCCCATGAGGTCGGAGGATGCGGTGATCTTTTTTAATTTCCGCGCAGACCGCGCCCGCCAGTTGACCCGGGCGCTGATACAGCCGGATTTTTCGGCGTTCCCTCGAGCCGCGACCTACCCCAATTACTCCACCATGACGGAGTACGATGAAACGTTTCACCTTCCCACGGTATTTCAACCCATTATTCTCGACCGCACTCTGGTGAAAATCCTGACCGAGCACGGGCTCAAGAATTTGAGGATGGCAGAAACCGAAAAGTACGCCCATGTAACTTATTTCTTCAATGGAGGGGAAGAGGAGTTGTTTCCCGGAGAGCGACGCGTTCTGATACCGTCACCGAAAGTTGCCACTTATGATCTCAAGCCGGACATGAGCGCCTTTGCCGTGACCGACCGGCTGCTGGCGGAATTGGATGCCGGCCAGGATGACTGCGTGATCCTTAATTTCGCCAACGCCGACATGGTCGGCCATACTGGCCAAATACCGGCGGCGCGCAAGGCAGTGGAAGCCGTCGACACATGTCTGGGGCGCATTTTCCCGAAGATTCAGGATTTGGGGGGGATGATGATGGTTACTGCCGACCACGGCAATGCCGAGCAAATGATCGACCCGGTCACGGGCCGTGTCCACACGGCGCACACCACCAACCCAGTGCCCTTCATTCTGGTCGATGACAACTTCCGCGGTCGGTTGCGTTCGGGAGGCGCCCTGAGAGATGTGGCTCCCACCTTGCTGCATTATTTCGGCATTGAAAAACCGCAGGAAATGACAGGAGTTTCACTGTTGGCGGGTTAGTTCTTGTCCGTGGGTCCGTGGTCTGTTGTTCGGGGCCTCTTTGGGGGCGAGCCCCTGAGTCAGAAGTGATTGCGTTTGCTTCCTCTGAAACCGGTTTCTGGCAATTTGAAGCGTTTCGCGCTAATCCTCATGTTGTTCTAAAAACCCTCCCTAACGGTCGCCGCAAGGCGTTGATTCTCCGTATGACCCAGAGGCGGCTTTCCGTCTGTTCCGAAAACACAACATTACAAAACAGCTCGCCTTGGCGCTTTGATGTGTGGGCGTTTCCTATTCTGTTCCTCTAACGCCCAGCATCAGCGGCGCGCCAGAGAATCCATCAATCCAAGGGAATCGCGGTGGCGGCACCGACTGGATCGAGGTTGGAGTTGTCCGTGGACTGCTGGCCTAAAAAGGAATCCATACCAGAATTAAGGGTTATTTATTATTACCCTGCTACTCATGAATCTGACCAAAATTGAACACGATTAGAATTATAATTTTGGAAGATTTTGAAAGGCTCAGCGAGGCGAATTGCCTGATGACTTTCGACATGTCAGACAGAAAAAAACAACCCCAGTCCTGCGATGGCGAGAAAAAATGGTTCACCTACGCACGGGCAACCGGTGTCGCCGCCTACCCCTAAGCCGCGTTAGGGTGTGAACCTATTTGGACGTGAAGGCGCCGGCCGCCGCCGGGAGGAAATGAAAAATGAGCAGATACGCAAAAATTGTGTTTGGTGTCATGGTTGTCCTGATTTTCCAGGCCCTTGCCAGCGTCGGGCCATCTATGTCGCCTCAGGAGATTTCCACGAAGGAAGTTGCGGCGACGCAGAACGCTAAACGCTCGCGCATGGATGAGTTCCTGGCTCAGGAACAGAAGGCGAGCCAACTGGCCCGAGAAGGCTGGAGTCTGACCAAAGAGCAGGCTATGTCGCTAGAAGAGGCTCTAGCGACCGCGCCTGGCGATCTCGAAGTACGTGCCAAACTGATGGGATACTACTTCGCTCCCGTTTCTCAACCTCTGGGGTTTGAGGCAAGGATTCAGGCACGGCGCAAGCATATTCTTTGGCTTATCAACAATCGCCCCGACTCTGCGCTGCTGATGACATCGGAAGCAACCTTGGACCCTCGCGGGCACAGTCTGGCGGACGCGGAAGGTTACGAACAGGCAAAGAAGGCGTGGCTCAAGCAAACTGCAAGCAAAGATGCGAACGCGGCTCTGCTGGGCAATGCCGGCCGCTTTTTCTATCTTCCCGACAAGGCGCTGGCAGCGGAGTTCTTTGCGCGTGCGCGCAGACTGGAGCCCGAGAACTCCTTCTGGCTTTTTATGCAGGGAAGCGTGATGGCTTTTGCCGTTGCGGGCATCACACAAATGAATCAGAACGGATTTCCAGGCCCCGCAGATCCGGCTGAAGCCGGGTCGGATTTTGCTAAAACTGTTAGGCGGGAGCTGGAAACCTTGACAGACACGGCGCTACTTGCGGCTGTCGCCAGAGAGCTGACGGCTCGCGGCTTCATGGCACAGTCCATGGCACAGCGTAACCCCGGAGAGAAGCCTCCGGTAGATGCGTTGGGGTTGGCGGAAAGCCTGCTCAAGCGAGTTCAGGATCTAGATCCCGGCAAATCAGAGCCGAGCTTCGAACTCGCAGGAATTTACGAGTTGCGTGGGATGTCCGCGACATCTAAGGTCGAAAAGGAAAGATTTGCCCGCGCGCGTTACGAACAACTCGTGAAGGCCACAGCTGGCTTGTCGGCCAACGACCCAGCGAGTTCGCCTCAACTGCTCACCGTGGCGCGGGCAAGTCTCGACGCCGGTGACTTGGAGCGCGCTCAATCGATTGCGAACAGCTTAGTGGCACTCGTCCCAAAGATGAAGGTAGATCCTCAGCTGAGCGCCGAGGTCGACACGATCTGGCACCATTCTCACCTTATCCTTGGACGTGTGGCTTTGCGGAACGGCGACCTTGAGACCGCTAAGGCAAATCTACTTGAAGCAGGCCACGTCGGCGGTGGCGGGAGTCTCACTAGTTTCGGCCCAAACATGGCTTTGGCGAAAGAATTACTGGAGAAGGGCGAAAAGGATACGGTGCTTCAGTACCTTGAGATGTGCCGCAAATTCTGGCATTTCAGCAACAAGCTGGATCCGTGGATCGCAGCAATCCGCAAAGGCGAAATGCCGGATTTCGGCGCCAACCTGAATTATTAGAGCGCCTATTTCCAGGAGCAGCTTTAACCTCTCCTGACATTTGACGTACTCCAGCAAGTGCTTCGCTATGGAAGCTGTTAGGTCCGACTCCGAATCGCATCGCGCACGACCCGGTCGCGGTCGCCAGCTTTTTCAGCCGCTTTTAGGTCGGCCTTCAGGCGCTTGAGCTCCGCCTGATCGCTCTTGATCTCCCGCTTGTCATTCTTGATGTCCTGCTTAATCGCCGATTGGGCAGTGGGCGCAGGCTTCACCTTGGCCGGCTTTGGCGGTTTGTCCGCAGCCGTCGCCAAGGCTGAGGCAAAGACAAGCACGGCAACTCCACCTATAAGTCTTCTCATGATGTACCTACCAACAACTTCCTAAATAAGGCCCTCTGTAAAATAAGGCTCCAGTAAAATAAGGCCCCATACATAGATGCGCCCACTCTGTGCCGGTTTCTATTTAATTTAGAATATTCCTTTCTTCTAAAATTGGTGCAGTCCTCGAAAAAATCCGAGCCGCGCGCGTAAGCAAGCGGACTCTCCCGTGTGCAAGTATTGACGTGTCTTCGATCTGCTCATCGCGGGTCTGCTCCCTCACGGTCGCGGCTCAGATTTTTTTCTCACGTTCCAAGCCCAGCCGAGGCATTAAACTGACAACGGACTACGGACAACCCAATGGACGTCTCGATCATCATCCCCACCTGGAACGGCGTTGAATTATTGCGGCGTTTTCTCCCTTCCGTGATTGAAGAATCGCGGTGCTTCCGGGAAAACCAAAACGGAGCTGCCGAAGTGATCGTTGTGGATGACGGCAGTACCGATGACACGCCGGCCTATCTGAAGTCGCAGCCGGTGCGGGTGGTGCAGCGGGCCAGTAACAGAGGTTTTTCTGCTGCTTCAAATTCGGGCCTTCAGGCAGCACGATTTCCGTTCGTGGTGCTTCTGAACAGTGACGTTCAAGTCGCGCCCGGCTTTGTTGCCGCCTTGCTTGAGCCGTTTTCGGATCCGCAGGTCTTTGCAGTCACTGCCAGAATCTTCGAACCGTCCACCGGGCTGCTGGCCACTGCAGGAAAGATTGGAAGTTTTCGAAGAGGATTTTGGTCCGTTTATTTCAACTACGACGTACAGACGCGTGATAACGCGTCTCATGCAACCGATTTGATCTCGGCCTACGCAGTAGGAGGATTCTGCGCCTTTCGCACCGAACAGGCTAAACAGTGGGGCGGGTTTGACGAAATGTTTTCACCCTTTCACTGGGAGGACATCGACTTCTCTTATCGGGCCTGGAAACGAGGATGGAACATCGTCTATCAGCCGCGTGCTGTCGGCTGGCATCAGGCCAGCTCCACCATCGGCAAAACCTTCAGCGCTTCGACAGTAGAAATAGTAGCGGTCAGGAACCGACTGTTATTTCACTGGAAAAACATTCATGACCGGATCATGCTCTTGCAGCATCTGGGAATGCTCCTGTTGCTGCTGTGCAGCCGGTGGGCCGCCGGCGACATGACTTTCTATCAGGCTTTCTGGGCGGCATTGAAGCGGCTGCCGCAGTGCCGGCGGTCTAGGGTGCGGGAGAAACACGCTGCGCGGCAATCGGATCGGCAGATAAAGGACCTGCTTCACCAATTCGCAACCCGGACGGATATCCAAGTCTTTATCAGCCGGCAACAAGTGGAACAACTGCATCATGAACGTCTCCGCAGTCCTGATTACACTCAATGAGGAGCACAATATCGAGGCGGCGATCCGGAGTGTCTCCTGGGCGCGCGAGGTAGTGGTGGTTGATGCTTACAGCTCCGACTCAACACCGGAGATCTGTCGCGGCCTTGGTGCGCGCATTCTTCAGAAGGAATGGAAGGGGTACGTCGATCAAAAGAATTTCGCTTTGGCTCAGGCGGCTGAACGGTGGGTGTTGAGCCTAGATGCAGACGAGCGAGTTTCCCCCGAATTGCAAAGTGAAATCCTGCAGCTAAACGGCTCGAACTTTGCAGGATACCGAATTCGGCGGCGGACCTTGTTCTTGAATCGATGGATCGATCACACCAGCTGGTCCCCTGATTTTCAACTGCGCCTTTTTGACAAAACGCGAGGGCGGTGGCGGGGAGGCCGCTTGCATGAAACTGTCCAGGTGGAAGGTCCTGTGGGCCAGTTGGAAGCTCCGCTGCTGCATTATTCGTACCGTTGTGTCAGCGATTTTGTGAAGAGGCTGGATCGGTATTCTCAACTGGCGGCCGAGGATTGCTATGAGCGCGGGGTGCGTGTGGGGTGGCATCATCTGCTGGGGCATCCGGCGGCCGCCTTTGTGAAGAGTTATTTTCTGAAACGCGGTTTTCAAGACGGGTTGCCCGGACTTTCTGTCTCCGTGCTGGCGGCAATTTCCGTTTTCTTTCGCTATCTGAAAGTGTTGGAGATGCAGCGCAGTGTGAAAGCAGTGAACCACCAAGACACCCAGGCACCAACGGACCCTTAGCTGCCAGTGAGAACCTTTGAAAAAATCACAACCGCGCCCCGCCAGAACCTGTGAAGAAATTGATTTCATCTGTACGGGCGACCCTGTGTGTGTGGTCGCCCGTTCTCCAATAAAGGCCGCGGGTCCGGGCGGCCACGCAGGGCCGCCCCTACAATCAAATTGATTTTTTCTCACGTTCGTTGTCCCCGTGGAGGAGCTTCACTGGGCAGTGGACACCGACAACCGGCAACTTTCATGAACGTACTGTTCCTGGACAACGAAACAACTTGGCGCGGAGGCCAAGAGCAGCTTTTTACACTGATTCGAGGGCTGCACGGACTCGCGATCAATGTCGCTTTGATCGCTCCCGAAGCGGCTCTGCTTTTGCTGCGCGTAAGAGAATTGGGAATCGCTCATTTTCCGTTGAGCTGGCGCGGCGAGTTGAACCCTCTACAAATCCAGTCGCTGCGCCGCGTCCTTAAATCCAGAAACTGGGACGTGTTTCACTTCAACACGCCCCGCGGCATTGGAGTAGCTGCATTCCTTAGCCGTCAAGCCGGAATTCCGGTGCGTGTTCTATCCCGTCGCGTGAACTTTCCGTTGCGAGGAACCTTGAGCCGGTGGAAGTATCTTTACTCATCGGATCTGATCATCACTGTTTCAAGCGGGATTGCCGAGACGCTCGTCAATTCTGGAATTCCAAGAGAACGCGTGGAAGTGGTCTATGAGGGAGTCGATGTAAGCGAGATAGAGGCTGCGCCCTGCAAGCGCGTTCATGATCATTCCATAGTGGTGATCGGATGCGTCGCATTTCTCAGCGAGGAGAAGGGGCATTCAACGTTGCTGGCGGCCTTTTCCGAGTTGCACCGCCGGCGCCCCGAAACGCGGCTGGTTCTTGTCGGAGACGGTCCGCTGCGTTCTTCGCTGGAGCGCGAGACCGCGAGCCTGGGCCTTGCCAGCGTCGTTGACTTCATGGGTTTTCAGCCACAGGTTGCTCCTTTTCTCCATGGGTTTGATATTTTTGTGCTTCCTTCGCTGTCCGAAGGTTTGTCGTCGGGAATTCTGGCCGCTATGGCTGCGTCGCTTCCGGTAGTCGCCAGTAATATCGGCGGAATCCCCGAGTTGGTGCAGCACGGAGAGACGGGGCTGCTGGTACCGCCCCAGCAGCCTGACGCCCTTGCCGAAGCGCTACAGAAACTGGTGGACAACCGGGCCCTGCGCACCCAGTACGGTAAAGCCGGGCGGCAGCGAGTGCTGGAACACTTCACGCTGGATCAAAAGGTAAAAAGGACGCTGGAGATCTACGAAAGGCTATTGTCGCAAATGAAGAATTAAGAATTAAGAATGAACGAAGAATGAAAGGCAGCGACCACCTTCAACTCAACGTCGTCATTCTTAATTCTTCATTCTTAATTCTTCATTCTTAATTCTTCATTCTTGATTACCCCTGGGCGGCCTTCAACACCGGTTTCCTCACGGCTTGTTCTGAGAGAAAATCTTCGAACTCCTGTAGCGACCTGCCCAATTGTACCGTTCGCATCGCCCCCTCCTTCACCACTTCTGTGGTCTTGTACCCGTTGCCGGTGATACAAACGACGATCGATTCATCGGGCGGGATAGCGCCCTGTTTAAGTAAGGCCAAGGTAGCCGCCAGGGTTGTGCCTCCGGCAGGTTCGGTAAAGAGACCTTCCGTTTCCGCCAGCAGGTGGATTGCGCTCACGATCTGCTCGTCCGAGACCTTGGCGCCTGATCCGCCCGTGGACCGGACTGTCTTTAGCACTTGGAATCCGTCAGCGGGATTTCCAATCGCGATCGACTTGGCCAGAGTGTTCGGTTTCACCGGTTCCGGGTATTCCAATCCATGTTCAAGCGCCTGGATAACCGGCGCGCAGCCGGCGGCCTGGGCCGCATGAATCTTGGGTAATGGATCGTTCACCAGGCCGATTTCACGGAACTCGCGGAATGCTCGCCCGATGCGCGGTAGCAGCGTCCCTCCGGCGACCGGAGAAATCACATGTTTGGGAAATCTCCAACCGAGTTGCTCGGCGATCTCGAATCCATACGTCTTGGCGCCTTCCGCGTAGTAGCTGCGCAAATTAATATTGGCAAAGCCCCATCTGTGACGCTCGGCAATCTGCGTGCAGAGCCGGTTGACGTCATCGTAATTGCCCCGCACTGCGACCAGCGTGGGGTTGTAGATTGCCGAGCCAAGCACTTTGCCTACCTCCAAATCATGCGGGATGAAGACGTAACAATCCAAGCCCAGTCTGGCGGCGTGTGCTGAAACGCTGTTGCCGAGGTTTCCGGTGGATGCGCAGGCAAAAACATCGAAGCCGAGTTCCACAGCACGCGTCGCCGCAACCGATACCACTCGGTCCTTGTAGGAGAAAGTGGGGTGATTGACCGAGTCATCCTTTAGGTACAGCTCGCGCAATCCCAGACGCTGAGCCAGCCTTTCGGCTCGCACCAAGGGGGTGAAACCCGAATAGAAACCGGTGAGCGGCGGACCCACTATGGGAAGCAACTCCCGGTAACGCCACAGACTCTTGGGGCGTTTCTCAATTTCGCGGCGGCTCAAAACTGCCCCAATGGCGGCATAGTCGTAAACTACCTCCAGCGGTCCCAGACACTGGTCGCATACATAAAGCGCTTCCGCCGGAAACTTCGTTTTACATAGGTGGCATTGCAAACCATTGAAGTAAGTCATGATCAGGTCAACCTCTCACGTCAATTGTCTGGTATCCGAAGGAAAATGATTTCAGTACCGGTCGGGCGAGTATGGGCGCCGCTGATTTTCGGAGCCAGACAGAAATTACCCTTCGAAGGGATCAGACCGGAATAGCAACTCTCAGGTGTGTTTTGTCATCGCTTTTTAGCTCCCTTGTTTAACGTCGCGGCAATATGCTCAAATCACGACAGTGACTATTAGTATTACAGCGGCACGGATTTTACAAGGAGTTTTTGCAAGAAGCTGGCAGGCTCGCTGGAAATTCGTTATCATCGGCGTTTTTACATTCATGAGGCGCACGATATGAAAGGCATTATTCTGGCCGGCGGACTGGGGACCAGGCTGCGGCCTTTGACGAAAGTGACCAACAAACATCTGCTGCCGGTATTCAACAAACCGATGATTTACTATCCATTGGAAACTCTTGTCGACGCCGGGATCACCGATATCATGATTGTTACCGGGGGAAACAACGCCGGTGACTTCCTGCGATTGCTGGGCAACGGCAAGGAGTTTGGATTGCAGCAAATCAGCTATGCCTACCAGGAAGGCGAAGGCGGAATCGCCGAAGCGCTTTCCTATGCCGAGTATTTTGCCGACGAGGACTTAATTTGCGTCGTGCTGGGCGACAATCTGGTGGAAAAAAGCATTCGTCTCTATGTTGAAAGTTTTACGAAGGTGGGCAAAGGAGCCAAGATATTGTTAAAGGAAGTAGACGACCCGCAGCGCTTTGGCGTCCCGGAACTGGAGGGCAAGCGAGTGAAGCGAATTGAGGAGAAACCGGCAGTCCCCAAGTCACGTTTTGCGGTGACCGGTATCTATATGTACGACAGCGAAGTATTCAGTATTGTCAAAACCCTGAAGCCTTCCGGACGTGGAGAACTGGAAATTACCGATGTGAACAACGCCTACATTGAGCGCGGCCTTATGACTTATGATGTTCTGGAGGGATGGTGGACCGACGCGGGGACCTTTGACTCTCTGCTGAAGGCCGGAAATCTGGTGGCTCAGCGAGAGCACAAACATCAGCACTCTGCGTCGCAGCCATAACGAATTATGCGCTTGCTTGTTACCGGTGGTGCGGGTTTTATCGGATCTAATTTCATTCGTCATGTTTTGAAAGAAACTTCCCATGCGGTTGTTAATCTTGATGCCTTGACCTATGCCGGGAACCTGGAAAATCTGCAAGGAGTCGAGGGCAATTCGCGCTATCGGTTTGTCCACGGCGATGTTTGCGATCCAGAGGCGCTGCGATCGGCCTTCGCGGAAAAACCGGACGCGGTGGTCCATTTTGCCGCTGAGAGTCACGTGGATCGGAGCATTCTGGAAAGTGGAGTCTTCGTCCGGACAAACGTGACCGGCACGCATCAGCTGCTGGAGATCAGCCGCCGCGATGGTATTGAAAGATTTCTCCACGTTTCCACGGATGAAGTTTATGGCTCGCTTGAACCGTCCGGCAAGTTTACGGAAAGCAGCGCTCTTCAGCCCAACAGCCCATACTCGGCAAGCAAGGCGGCAAGCGATCTGCTGGTCCGCTCCTACTTCCACACCTACGGCATCCCCGCGATAATCACGCGCTGCTCGAATAACTACGGCCCTTTCCAGTTTCCCGAAAAGATGATTCCTCTGATGATATGCAACGCTATGGAAGACCTTCCGCTCCCTATCTACGGCGACGGAGGGAATGTCCGCGACTGGATCCATGTCAGCGATCATTGCACCGGGCTGGTGAGAGTGCTGGAGGATGGAAAAGCTGGGGAGATCTACAATATTGGCGGAAGCAGCGAGCGTGATAATCTTTCGCTGGTTCGAGAGATTCTTTCACTGCTGGGAAAGCCGGAGTCATTGATCCGATTTGTGAAAGATCGTCCAGGGCACGATCGCCGGTACGCCATTGACGCGTCGAAAATGGAAAGGGAAGTAGGGTGGAAGCCGACCATTGCGCTGTCTGAGGGATTGGCAGGGACAGTACAATGGTATCGCGACCATCAGGGTTGGGTGCAGCGGGTGCGCAGCGGCGCCTATCGCAACTACTATCAAAAGATGTATCAGCAGCGCGATCGCACTCTTTCCAACCTCTGACACGATGCGGATTTTGATCACGGGCGCTCGGGGGATGCTTGGGCACGACCTGGTGCGGGTGTTATCTCCGGCATCCACAACCGGTCTTTCGTCGAAGGACTTGGACGTCACAGATTTGCAAGCCGTAGGGCGCACATTTCGTCGACATGCTCCTCAGGTAGTGATTCATGCGGCGGCTTACACGGACGTTGACGCTTGTGAGTCGCATGCTGAGCTTGCCCACAGGGTTAACGGCTTGGGAACGCGCAATGTGGCACAGATCGCTGAAGATATCGGCGCCGCAGTCGTTTACATCAGCACCGACTATGTTTTTGACGGCGAGAAAACCGAACCCTATCTGGAATCGGATCCGACACATCCGATCAACGTCTACGGCGAGTCGAAACTGGCGGGTGAAGGCTTCGTCCGCGATCTCTGCGGGAGACATTACATCATCCGCACCTCTTGGTTGTTTGGAAGACACGGGAAAAATTTTGTTGCCACTATTTTGCGTTTAACTGGGGAGCAAAAAACCCTGCGCGTAGTTTCGGACCAGGTGGGAAGTCCGACTTACTCTTATCACCTGGCTCAGAAGATTGCGGAGCTTGTGTCCTCCAATCGCTTTGGAACCTACCATGTCACGAATTCCTCAAGCTGTTCCTGGTTTGAATTTGCGCTGCAAATAATGAAGATGAGGCAGATCTGCATGTCGGTCGTGCCCATTACATCGGCCGAGAGCGGTCGTCCTGCGCGGCGGCCGCGAAACAGCGTCTTGCGCAATCTAGCCCTGGAAGAGGAGGGCCTCCAATTATTGCCGCATTGGCAGGAAGGCCTGGCCCAGTATTTAGCAGAGCTGTCGTGAGCGAGACTGAGAAAGTCGTTGCCAGCAACAAGAAAGCTTTCCACGATTACCATATCTTTGATCGCTACGAAGCGGGCATAGTGTTGAGCGGGACGGAAGTTAAATCGCTGCGAGAGGCGCGCATCAACTTGAAAGACAGCTACGCGCAAATCAAGAACAACGAGATTTACCTGGTGAACTGTCACATCAGCCCCTACTCGCACGGCAATCGCGAAAATCCCGATCCCACTCGGACGCGCAAACTGCTGCTTCACCGCCAGGAGATCAATAAGCTGATCGGCAAGAGCGTGGAAAAGGGATTCACTTTGGTCCCTTTGCGGGTTTATTTTAAGGAGGGTCGGGCCAAAGTGGAAATCGCTGTCGTAAAGGGCAAGAAGATGTACGACAAGAGAGAAACGCAGCGGAGAAAAGAATCCGACCGGGAACTGGCGAAAATCATGAAAAGCGCGCGGAAATAAACTGGATTTGTAGCCCGGGGCAGAATGAAGCGAAACACCGGAGTAATAGGAGACTATGAAACTTGGATTTAGCAGGGCAAAGCTCGAAGAGGTAGAAACAGATGTCCTCGTGCTTCCGATGTTCGAAGACGAAGATCAGACCTCTAGCAGTTTTGCCGCTTTGAAAGACGGTTCTGAAAACCTGGTGGCCGAAGTCCTGCAGTCCCGTGAATTTCGGGGAAAGCTTGGAGAATTTTACCTGATACCTCGTCCTCCCAAGGTCAAGGCAAAGCGTTTGCTGCTGTGCGGCGCAGGCAAGCAGCGGGTATACGATGCCAATACGCTGCGCCAGTTTATGAGCACAACTTTCGCCAAACTACGCCAGATTAATTTTGGAAAGGTAGCGGTGTTCGACCGGGGGGGTGTTGACGCCGACGCGGCCGCCTGCGCGGCGGTAGAGGGCCTGATTATGGCTCTTTACGATCCCGAGGAATACAAGACATCAAACCGGGGCACGCCCAGAATCTCGGAAATGACGTTTGTTTCCTCCGCTAAAGTGAAGCGAGACAGGATCCTGCAGAAGATGGAGAGGGCCAGAATCCTGGCCGAATGCACCAATTTCGCGCGGCATCTAATCAATCAACCCGGCAACATCATCAATCCCCTGGTTCTTGCGCAGAAGGCGCGAGATCTGGCGAAGGAAGGCGGTCTGAAGATCGACGTCCTGGATGAAAAGCAGATGCGGCAGAAAGGCATGAATGCGCTGCTCAGCGTTGCCAAAGGCAGCTCAGTTCCGCCTCGCCTGATTGTAATGCGTTACCGCCCGTTGGCGGGAATGAAGAGGAAGCACAGGCAAAGAGGACCGCTGGCGCTGGTGGGCAAGGGAGTCACGTTTGATACGGGTGGAATAAGCCTCAAGCCGGCTCAATCGATGGAGGAGATGAAGGCCGATAAGGCGGGGGCGTGCGCTGTATTGGGGGCGATGAAGGCGATTGCCAAGCTAAAACCCAATCGCGAAATTTTTGCGGTGATTCCTTCGGTGGAGAACATGCCCAGCGGAACGGCCCAGCGCCCGGGGGACGTGGTGAAATCCTTCAGCGGGAAAACAATTGAGATTACCAATACCGACGCTGAAGGAAGGTTGATTCTTGCCGATGCTCTGGCCTATGCGCGTCGCTTGGGCGCTGCAGAGATCGTCGATATCGCGACACTGACGGGCGCGTGTGTGGTGGCGCTCGGCCACGTCTGTGCCGGACTGTTCAGTTCGAACGGCGACCTTCGAGACCGGCTGCTGGAGTCAGGGCGTCGCGCCGGCGAAAAACTATGGCAGCTTCCGTTGGACGACGAATACAAGAAGGAGATTCAGAGCGAAATTGCGGATATGAAGAACAGCGGCGGCCGCCCCGGGGGCGCATGTTACGCGGCCAAATTCCTGCACGAGTTTGTCGGGGATACTGCATGGGCACATCTGGATATCGCCGGCGTCGATCTCTTCAAGGATGAGACTTCGCCGCTGAAAGGCGCCAGCGGTTTCGGAGTGCGCACTCTGGTCGAATTCTGCTTTCTGTGAGTCTTCTTCCTTGAGTCAGCAAGCCGCAGGTCCACAGGTCATCAGGTCGACGGGTCTACAGCTCGACCTTTTAACTTGATGACCTGCTGACCTGCTGACCTATGGACCTGCGACGGCGAAGCGTTTTTATTCGATGATAATGGGTTTTGTTGGCGCAGTAACGACTTGCGGTGGCGCAATCGGCAGACCCTGGACCTCACGAAAAGCCACCGAGACGGCGGCAGCCGAAACCGGCAGCGTAAACACCAGCCCCACGTGAAAGAACAACATTCCCAGGAAGTTCATGAAAATCAGGGCCAGCATGAAGAGAGTGAAACCGAAATAATCGTGGCTCACCACCTGCCTGCTGGAGCGCATTGCCTGCCAGAAGTCCTGCTCGTTCTGGCTGATGTATGAATAGGTGAACATGTACATGGCCAGAATCACCAATCCCGGAATGATCAGAAAGATCAACCCGATCAGCGTGAAAAGAAAAATCAGCAGCGATGCAAACAGCGCGGGCAAAAAGAATCTGTAGCCCTCGAAGTAATCATTGATGGAGATTTGCCCCCTTTCGATAAACCGAAGCGAGGCGAATGCCATCGCGGTCCATACCGGTCCCCAGAGAAAGGGCAGCGGCACGACCGTGAGAAAAACCATGGAGAAAAGGCCAATCAGGGCAAAACTGGCAATATCTTTTAGAAACAGGTTCCACCCGTCGGTTATCCAGCGGCTGATACTGACCCGGAAAACGACTGGTTGCATTTTCTCCTCCACTACCATGGTACGGAGCAGGACAATAAAAAGTTCGGCTCCCGGATACCGGGAGCAAGAATACCAGCTTTAGGCGGAAGGGGAATGTGTTTTCCTCGCACTCGCACCCGTACGAACCACGGGGGACACTGGGAACACGGGGAATTTTATGATTCCTCTATTAATAGGAATTTTGCTGCCAATTTCTAAAGCCCTCATAGTCCCCGTGTTCCCGGTGTTCCCCGTGGTTTCATAGTTTTGAGACAGCCTCCTTGCCTCGCCCGCTTTGCGCGCTCTGGCAATCGCGCCGGCAGTTTGACTTTTGAGACAATCTCTGTGAGTAAAGCCCCCGGAAAGGCACCTGGTTTTTTGATTTAGCTGTCTGTTCACTGCTATTCTGACTGCCGGGTAACCTGGATGAGTTTGAAAACCGCGCTGCAGTTTGGTGGGCTGGACGAGCTTAGAAAGCTGTTCGCGGCGCTAAACCAAAGGACGCAGCAAAAGAAACTGGTCGAAAACGAAGCGCAATATGCCCGATGGCTGACGCGGGCCTACTCCATCGAGGGAGCTTCCGCGGGCACGTTGACTGGGGCGGTGCGTGGGTTCGCAGCAAAGCACTCTAACTTCACCACCGAAATGCTTCAGGCTTTCCTACCCCTCGGTTCAGGCTGGCGCTCCCAAGCGCTGGCGGCGCTGAGTCCAAATCATCAGCCCTTGTCAGCGGGTGAAATCGCTGGTGCGTTGGAACGCTTCTTTCAGTGGACCGGTGATCAGGCATTTGCTGAACTGCACCCGGTCGAACAAGCGGCGCTGTCGCAGGCGCGCTTGCTTGAGATCGGACCTTTCGCGAAGCAGAACATACCCCTGGCCTGCTCGCTGTCATGTTTTTGGTTATTCCGTGGTGGTTTCGTCTATCCCATATGGGAATACGACCAACCCGAGAAATACCGCGAGTATCTGGACAGTGCGTTTCGTCTGGAAATGCAACCGTTGATCGACTATCTGTTGCGCGGAGAAAAGAGGGCTTTGCAAGCGATTCTGACTGGCTAATCGTTTTCGCCCTTCACTTCGTTTGCCTTATAGATGTACTTGATGTTCTGCTTGGGAATCAGCAGATTCGGTTCCGAACTCCTGTTGACCTTAATGCAGTGCTTATCGTACCACTCGATGACCCCGTGGATTTCCTCGCCATCTATCAGCTTCACCACCATGGGGTTCTTACTCGACATCTGTTTCAAGTAGTAATAGTTCTCCGCATGTGTCTGCTCGGGGGGAACGCGTTTGCGCTGGGCGTTCGCATACTTATTCTGCGCCTGCTCCTTTAACTCGGAAAGCGAGGGGCGAATAAGCTTGCGGTTAACCATTCGATCCTCCATAAGTCCCTATCTCTGAATGTCAACACCGACAAAAGCAGCCGGCAATATTTGGGTGGTTCCGGTTAAGGTTCGAGACCACTACCTGGGGATACCTTGTTTGACCCTTTCACTTCACCTTAGCGCCGCATCAGGGTTTTTACAAGGGAAATCTGTTAGAATAAGGCGCAAGCAAGGGTGGTCTGAAAGTGAAAAGATTTATTATTGTTGTAGGGGCATTACTCGTTTTTAATGGTTTTTTAAGGGGTCAGCAGAAGCCCAGCTCTCCTCCCCCCGATGAGCCGCCCCAGGGAAAGGCACCCGTTTTGATCCGCGATGAAGTCGATAAGCCGAAAGCCCCGGTCATCCGTGATCCAGCTAAGGCCGACGAGGAGATCAAGATTGGGGATTTTTACTTCAAGCGGGAAAACTACAAGGCGGCTTTATCCCGCTACCAAGAAGCATTGCTCGACCGTCCGGACTATCCTCCCGCGCAGAAAAAGTTGATGCTCACTTACGAGAGGCTGATCCAATCTCTGGAAAAGCACAAAGACCAGGATAACGCGCGCAAGTACATGCAGGAATACGTCGAGAAATTTCCCACCGAGAAAAAGGCGAGCGAATACGGCCGGCTCTTAGGCCAATCGAGCCAGAAGTAAGCAACAAAAGTCTGTATCAGATCGGCGGCCGGCGGGGTTCTTAGGCCTCCCGTGGGCTTGTCCCAAATTCGTCGCCATCTGTAGGGGCGGCTCGCGAGCCGCCCGTCTTACAACGAAACGGCATGCTCCGTCGGGCGGTTCACGAACCGCCCCTACAGGCCGGCGCGGCCGGTCGGCCAAACCCGGTTTGGGCACCGCCTAGCGGCGCTCGTAATAGAGGGACTCGACGAGGATCTGCGCATTAACATTACGCTGAATTTCCCGCAGAGCTGCCCGCAATTGTGCTTCCAGCTCGCAGATCCTATCAAAAGAATACAGGGTGACAACCTCCTCCAACCGCGGAATGATATCCGTGTTTGCGCTATTGGAAGCCTGTCCTTCCTTAACTAGAAAAACATCATGAAGCAAAACGAGCAGTAGATTCAGCAGAGCTTGAACCTTCTCGCGCTTCTGTTCATCGGGAGTCAATTTAGTCCAGAAGTCGTGGACGCCGTGAAAAGCGCGGACCTCTGCCAATTGTCTGAGCAGGTGCAAGCCTTGTTCTCGATCCCGTTCCAACTGCTCCCAGTCCTGAGAGAGAGCGCCGCCCACACTTCCTCGGCTTAGTCGCGCCCGGCTGCGCGCCCTGGTAGGATCTATACCTTGCTGCTTTAGAAGCTGTTCTATGTCTTCAGCGGGAACCGGAGCGAAGCGATAGACCGGGCAACGCGAGCGAATCGTCGCCAGCAGGGCGTCTGGGTGCGCCGTCACCAGCACGATCCACGCATAGCCTGGTGGCTCCTCCAGCGTTTTCAGGAGGGAGTTGGCGGCCGCCTCGTTCAGCTTCTCAGCTTGGTCGAAGACATAAACTTTTCGTTTGCCTTCGAAGGGACGAAACTGCACATCGGACGACACCTCACGCGTCTGTTCTATTTTTATTTGGAGTCCCTCCGGCTCGATCAAGCGCACGTCGGGATGAATGCCCGAGGCAATTTTCAGACAGGACACGCAGGTCCCACAAGAATCCTCCTGCTGTGGAGAATAGCAGTTCAGGTACTGGGCCGCCAGCAGGGCGAACGTCTTTTTGCCCACTCCTTCTGGACCGGCTAGAATTGCCGCACTGGCGAGGCGGTTTTCTCCGACAGCGCGCAAGAAGCGCTGAACAATGTTTCGGTTTCCCAGGAAGTCTTTGAAACGGGATGGCATCAACCTTCCAGAAAGGACCTCACGATTTCGCGCACCTGGGTTTGAGCCTGGTCGAATTCTCCACTGGTATTGACGAAGCGAAATCGTTTTGGCTCCAGTTCTGCGATGAATCGATATCCTTGCTGGACGCGGCGGTGGAAATCCAGGTCCTCCTTTTCGAAGCGGCCTTGAGTCTCCTGCCCTTTTTGCAGATTGCGATGGCGCGCCCTTTCCAATCCCTGCGGAATATCGACTTCAAATACCAGAGTCAAATCAGGGGTGAGAATTTGCAGTTTCTTTGCCAGCGTGTCAATCAGACCTGACGGAATCCCCCGGGCGAAACCTTGATAAGCGCGCGTGGCATCGTGGTAGCGGTCGCATAAGACATGATTTCCGGACTCCAGAGCCGGGCGGATAACCTCGTTCAAATCCTGAACGCGGTCGGCAAGATACAACAGCAGTTCGCTGTAAGGGTGCCGGGATGCGCCCGACGAATTGAGCAAGACAGCGCGGATTTCCTGCCCAAATTGAGTGCCGCCCGGCTCACGGGTAACGATGTGACGCACACCGGTCTCGGCCAGATAGCAACTCAGGCGTCCCAGGTGAGATGTTTTGCCGGATCCCTCGATCCCCTCAAATGTAATGAGCTTTCCGCCCGGCATGGAAAAAGATGGTATCGCAAAATCCGCTTTTTGTCTTAAGTTGGAGCCCACCAATGTTGGCTGCGGGGAGCCCGAGCAAGGCGTGATGGATCTCTTCGACAATGTGGTAGGGATCGCATTTCGCGGAATCTGGAGGAGACTGTGAGCCGAATTGCACCGGAAGCGCTAACAGTGGAACAAGAAAGACTTAAGATAGGATGTTTGAGATAACAGATATGATTAAACGGTTTCTTTTTACATCCTTGATCGTTGTCAGCACTTTTTCCTGCCTAATTTCTTGTTGCTGGAAACCAATTCCGTCTGAAAGGTCACCCCTGATTGACGGCCTAAAAAGTTTTATGTCTCCAGATGAGACTCGGGCTCGCCTGAATCCTCCCGAAGGAACATGGCACATAGCCGGACGTTCATCACTTGGTCCGGACGACCCGAGACCTCGGTTCGACATACTGGAGGTGGAACTGGAGAACTATGTCAGCTCCGGAGTTCGTGGGAAACTGAAGCTGGTGTTCTTCAATAACAGATTGTACAAGACCCAGTTCTTCGCTTCTGACATTTCAAAATTGATTGAATATCTGAAGGAAAAAAATGGGGTAGTAATGATTGGAGAAATAACCAGTTTGCCGCCTAGGACGGCGATCTCGATTGGTATTTCGGTCGATGCCCAACAGTATGTGCTTTTTAGGGATTCATACCTTCAAGACGAGATCGACTGTTGGATACAGAAGTATTCTTGAACCAACGGCCGCGATGGCTTCTCCCTGGCTAGGGTTTGAGAAGAGTTTGGGGAAAGGAGACTGTAAATGCTTCTCACCTTTAAGGAGGGAGACTGTAAATGGGAAATGTCTGTAAATGCCTCTCACCTTCAAATGTCTGTAAATGCCTCTCACCTTCAGAAAGTAAATGTCTGTAAATGCCTCTGAATGTCTGTAAATGCCTCTCACCTTCAGAAGTGTCTGTAAATGCCTCTCACCTTCAGAAAGGAGGAATGCAGCCTTTGTAGGAGCTTGCGAGAGCTTGGGTACTGTTTTCTCGGGAAGGCCGCCGACGAGCTGAGTGTCGAAGTTGGTCGATTATGGCGATTTGGAAAGCATCACTCTGTTGCTGCAGTGATGGTGCCTGTTGGATGCGAGTCGAGGATAAGCCAACTTTGGTGCTGGTGGGTTGAATTTCGACGACAGTAGATGAGTTGGGCGGAGCGTGCAGGAAATCCGACGCACACTTCTATCTTTGGTGTCTATCGGGACAGGACTTTTCCTAACCAGGGAAATCGGTCTTCCATCAAGCAGGTGCCTCCCGGAATGGGACGAGCGGTTCAATTCGATCGACCAATTCTTTGCACATGTTTTGCGCCTGCAGCCACGTGTTAACAAGCGGTTGGCACAGCAGGTGTAAAAGTGTCTTTAGTCCCCAGACAACTCCCAGCCGTTTCAGCTTGAGTACCTGGCTGAGGAATGCTGGTAGGCGCTCTGGGCCAGCCAATGTGGCTTTAACTGTCTTCACAAACTTGTCCGAACCGACTACGCCCACTTGGCCCATCTGCGCGTCATATTGCAGTTTTGACGACCGGTACTGACAATTGAAGTGCTCGAGATAGCAGCGCTCTCTTTTGATCCGCTGTGGCCAGCGACGCCGCAGCACCAGGGGAACCACCAGGGCCTTGCGTCTTTGGGTCCCGGCATAATGCGAAAAACCCGACCAGCGATACTGGCTCGGTTCAGTGGCCAAACCGGCTCGCAGCGGATTGGCATGCACGTAGTCGATCAGACGCAGTAGATTTACTGCCGTGGGCTCCCAAATGCTGTGTTTGAAGGGTCCCTGCCAGAGA
>DASXTB010000074.1:0-21223 GCA_036505615.1 Acidobacteriota bacterium | reverse complement strand
GAATATGTAAAGAAATTAACATGAAGGTAGGGGCGGCCCTGCGTGGCCGCCCGAGTATGTCCCCTATTACTGGAGGAGGGGCGACCACACAGGGTCGCCCCTCCACGTCAGAGACAAACCTGCCCGTCGATTTTATGGCTGCGCAGAGCTCACAGGCACGTTTACGAACTTCCCTTTTCCCGACACTCTATCTTGAACTTTGCGCTTGAGTTATAGACTTGGTCAGCGAAGTAAGCTAATTATTTTGGTGATTTTTCCTTTACAAACACCCCCAGCGCAACCGGGACCTTGTTGAAGCCGCGCTCCAGCAACACTTCTCCGCCCGGCTTTTTCATCCAAAGCTGAGTTGAGGCTCCACCGTCAAAGTTTAAGGCCGAAATACAACCTAACTCGCGCATCGCGCGGGCGAGATCTCCGAGCGACAGCCTGCTGCCTTGTCTTGAAATCAGGAGGACGACCGTCTTGTCCGGCCTGATCCCCACGGCGGTGCGTTGCGCAATCTGCGCTTTCAGTTTGAGTATTCGCCCATGCTCCAAAAGATTCGGCATTCCTTGCAGTGCCAGTCTGACAGCCTTGGAGTGTCTATATTCAACCGGACGAACTATCCGCGCGCCTCGAGCGTCGATCAAGAAAATTCCCCAAGCCTGCGACCTGATCGGAGGATTTAGAATCCGGCCATCCTGGACCACCAGTCCCATCGGCACTGTCTTTTCGTGGCGAGTGCTGAAAAAATTCGCATTAACGACTGCTACGACTCCCAGATTGTAACGAGCGAATTCCTCCACCGGCATTGCCGCCCCAAAATCTGCGACCGGCAATGGCCGTAAATTGACTTGTTTTAAATTGAGTCTCAATAAATGCACTGAAGGACTGCCATAAGCAGAAACAACCGGCCAGACGGCATACTGCACGCCGGGCCTGATCAACTGCCATTCGGGATCGGAACCTGCGCCCGCCAAGCCGGTGAAGCAAGTCAGTAGCAATAGAGCGGCAATCACTGCCTGCATAACTTCAGAAAGGCTATTGGTACTATTGGCGCCGAAATCCGCAATCCGAAATCCGCAATCCGAAATCGGCAATCCGAAATCGGCAATCCGAAATCGGCCTGGTGGGCGCTCGCGGGCTCGAACCGCGGACCTCCGCCGTGTGAAGACGGCGCTCTAACCAACTGAGCTAAGCGCCCCGGTTGTGAGGAAAAGGAGAGTATAGCAAAGGGCAAGGGCAGTGGACAGTTCCCAGTTGCCAGTTCCCAGCTCCCAGTTGCTAGTTGCCAGTTGCCAGTTCCCAGTTGCTAGTTGCCAGTTGCTAGTTGCCAGTTACCAGTTGCTAGTTGCCAGTTCCTAGTTGCCAGTTACCAGTTGCCAGTTCCAAGTGAGCTATTCGCCATTCATCAACTATAGGCCGGAACTACCGAGCAACCGGCAACCAGCAACTAGCAACTGGCAACTAGCAACTAGCAACTGGCAACTGGCAACTGCACTGGCCACTGGTAACTGGCAAGCAACTAGCAACTGGCAACTGGAAGAACTGATCGCTAACACAAACCACAATTTTTGTGTTTTCATAATCCTATGAAGGACATGAATGTTGACATCGCCGTCGTGGGCGCCGGTCCGGCAGGACTCGCGTGCGCAATCGAGTTGAAAAAGCAGGGCTACAGCTATGTGATTCTGGAGAAAGGATGTGTGGTAAATTCTATTTATCGCTATCCCCTCGACATGACATTTTTTACCACGGCGGACCTGCTGGAAATCGGCGAGATCCCGATGATTGTTTCCTCAGAAAAGCCCAAAAGAGTTGACGGCCTCAATTACTACAGAAAAGTGGTAGACCTCTACGACTTGATCATTCGCGATTATACGCAGGTTGTCCGCATTGATGGCCACAAAGAGAACTTCCGACTGCACACGCGCGCCGCTCGAGAAGGGTGCGAACCGGCCGAAAGCGTCTATTCTGTGCGCCGTGTGATTCTAGCCCTCGGCTACTATGACCACCCTAACTACCTCGGTATCCCCGGAGAGCAACTGCCCAAGGTGTCTCATTACTTTACTGAAGTCCATCCCTTCTTCCGCAAGAAGGTCGCCATCATCGGGGGAAAGAATTCCGCCGCCGAAGCCGCATTGTTGCTGTATCGTGCCGGCGCTGATGTGACGCTGATTCATCGCCGGGAAGCTTTAAGCAAAGACATCAAATACTGGGTACTTCCGGACATTGAGAATCGAATCAAGAACCAGGAGGTGCGGGCGCTGTTTAACACCGCGGTCACTCGAATCGAAGCGGAGCGAATCTGGGTGAAGAACGGTGGCAGTGAGAAAGTGCTCGACAATGATTTTGTCTTTGCTCTGACCGGTTATCACCCCGATGCGGATTTCCTGAGAAGCATTGGGATTCAGGTCGATGCTGAAACTCTGCGGCCGGCTCACAATCCGGAAACTCTGGAGAGTAATGTTCCTGGTATTTACCTGGCCGGTGGAATGATTTCAGGCAAGGAAACCAACAAGATTTTCATCGAGAACGGCAGGTTTCATGGTGCGCAAATCCTGAATTCTCCTGGATTTCGGGGGTAAGGGAAGAGATTCGCCGCGAATGAACGCGAATTCTTGGTTACCATAAAGCGTACAGCGCGGCAAAGCCGCAATCAAAGTTACTGACACATCAGTAGCAACAATCCAGACGCCGAAGGCGTCACATTGAATAGCCGGGGGCAGAACCCGTCCCGCAGCGCGGGACGGGCGCCGCCCCCGGTTTTCGAAACCCAACGCGATGCACCCTGTCCCTGATTTCCGCGTTTATCTGCGTTCATCCAAAGAAGACTGTTTCCCCGCCATCCTTTACTCGCGCTGGTGCTCCTGCTAACCTGCCATTTCTATGGAACAGGCGGTCTTGGTGGGCGTCGCATCGCCCGGCCACTCGCGGTCGGTTGCGCTGGAGCATCTGGTGGAATTGCGCGAGCTAGCGTCGAGCGCAGGCGCCGAAGTGAAAGAGTCCATCCTGCAGACGCGCCAGCGCCTGGATCCGGCCTATTTAATCGGCCGCGGTAAGGCGGCCGAGATAGCCGAGCGCGTGCGCCAGGAGAATCTGGACCTCGTAATCTTTGATGAGACGCTCTCACCTGGGCAGCAGCGCAATCTGGAGTCGCTGCTGCAATGTAAGGTGATTGATCGGACAGCTCTTATCCTCGACATCTTTGCCCAACGCGCTCGATCGCGTGAAGGAAAACTGCAGGTGGAATTGGCGCAGTTGAACTACCTGCTCCCTCGGTTGGTTGGTTCCGCCGCCGCTCTCTCCAGGCTGGGAGGCGGAATCGGAACGCGCGGTCCGGGAGAAACCAAACTGGAGATGGACCGGCGCCGGATCCGCACTCGCCTATCGCACATCCGCTCGGAGATCGAAAAAGTACGCCGCCACCGCCATCTCCATCGCGCGCGGCGGCAAGGAATCCCTGTACCGGTGGTGACTCTGGTGGGATATACCAATGCCGGCAAGTCGACGCTATTCACCGCGTTAACACATTCGGAAACCTTCCAGTCCTCTCGCATGTTTGCTACCCTCGACCCGCTGGTGCGCAGGATCCACCTGCCGTACAGCGGTGAAGCATTGCTGACCGACACAGTCGGCTTTGTGCGCAAGCTGCCGCCAGATCTGGTAGCGGCCTTTCGCGCCACGCTGGAAGAAATCGGCGAGGCCGACTTGCTTTTGCACGTGGTGGATCGCAGTCAGGAAGCTTACAAAGCGCAGATTCGAGCAGTGGAGGAGGTCCTCTTGGACCTTGGTTTTCAGGATGTTCCTACACTTTTGGTGTTCAACAAAATCGATCTGGTTCCGGGCTTTCCCCGCGGCGCGCAAGGCAGTAACAGCCATATTACGGTATCGGCTCTCAGGGAAACTGGGTTAGACGATCTTCGGAGGGCCATCGATGCCGAGATCAAAGGATTAAGAATTAACAATCACGAATTAAGAATTAAGAATTAAGAATTAAGAATTAAGAATGAAGAGCGTCACTAGTCATTAGTCATTATTAGTCATGGGTCATTTAGTCATTGCCGGAGGAGCAGGCATTATGCATGGGGATTAGTGAAGGCAATCAGGCCGAATCACCAATGAGGAATGACAAATGACGAATGACGGTTTTAATTCTTCATTCTTCACTCTTAATTCTTAATTTCCTTCACATGTTTCAAGTTGCAATTTTAGGAAGACCGAACGTCGGCAAATCCACGTTGTTCAACCGCCTCACTCGCAAACGTCGGGCCATCGTAGGAGATGAGCCCGGAATTACTCGAGACCGAATTTACGGAGTTGCGGAATGGAACGACCGTAAATTTACGGTCGTTGACACCGGCGGAATGCTTCCGCGCGATCCCGAGTCGATAGTGTCGGAAATATTTAAGCAGGCAATCACAGCGATAAACGAGAGCGACCTTCTTTTGCTTATGGTGGATGCGCAGACAGGCCCTACGCCCCTGGATGAAGAGCTTCTGCAGCTTTTGCGAAAGACAGGCAAGGAAATCTGGCTGGTCGTCAACAAGGTGGACTTACCCCAACACGAAGCTTGGATGAACCCGTTTTACAGGATGG
This sequence comes from Acidobacteriota bacterium, assembly GCA_036505615.1. GTDB lineage: Bacteria > Acidobacteriota > UBA6911 > JACQSX01 > JACQSX01 > DASXTB01. Next base: position 16,645 of record DASXTB010000074.1, on the reverse strand, counting down.
GAGCAAAGCAGATGTTCGCGGTTTCCGGCGAACACAAGGTGGGTGTCGACGAGTTGATGAACCAAATTTCAAAGCGCGCCGCAGCAACTCCCGACGTTCCCCAAGCGGAAGAGGTAAGCATTGCCATCGTGGGCCGGCCGAACGTAGGAAAGTCGTCCATCGTGAATTTCTTGTGCGGCCAGGAACGGGTAATTGTCAGTGAGGCGCCGGGCACGACGCGAGATTCAGTGGATACGCTGATCCGCCGTGACGGCCGCAGCTTTCGCCTTGTCGACACGGCCGGCATTCGCCGCAAAGGAAAAACTGAAGCCATGGCTGAGAAGCTGAGCGTGGTAATGGCGCGCAAGAGCCTTCGACAGGCCGACGTAGCTGTGGTTGTGGTGGATGGAGTAGAAGGTCCTACCAAACTTGATGCAGCAATTGCCGGCTACGCCGTGGAAGAAGGATGCTCGGTGCTGCTTGCCGTGAACAAGTGGGATTTGGTTGCGAACCGGGCGGAAATGGGCAAGACATTTCAGGATGAAATCTCACGCCGAATGAAGTTTCTTGATTTCGCGCCGGTAGACTTTATCTCTGCAAAGACAGGGCAGCGCGTCGTCAAAATTCTCGACCACGCCGCCCGTGCCGCCGAAGCACGCCGGCTGCGAATTCCGACGCCGGATTTGAATGATTTCTTTCATCGGCAAATCCGCGAATCTCATCTGGATTCGTTTCCCGACAAGAAATTCAAGGTGAAATATATCACTCAAGTGGGCACGTCGCCGCCGACCTTCGTGTTGTTTGTCAATTCGCGCAAGATTCACTTCTCGCAACGCCGATTTGTCGTCAACCGGCTTCGAGAGGAGTTTGGCTTTTATGCCACTCCTATTCGTTTGCTGGTCCGCAGTGGATTCGCAGGCGGAAAGCGGAAGGCGGAAGGCGGAAAGCGGAAGGCGGAAGGCGGAAAGCGGAAGGCAGGAGGCAGGAAGCAGACGGCAGGAGGCAGGCGGCAGACGGCGGGGAGGCAGGAGGCAGCAGGCAGGAAGCAGGCAGCAGGCACGAAGCAGGCGGCAGGAAAGCAGGCGGCAGGAGACAGGAGACAGACGGCAGGAGGGCGGAGGCAGAATGCAGGCGAGTGACGATTACAAATGAAGAATGAGAATGGAGAATGAAGAATGATGAATGATCATAAATGATGAATGATGAGTGACCTAGTCCGACTGCCTGCTGCCGTCTGCCTCCTGCCTCCTGCCGTCTGCTGCCTGCCTCCTGCCGTCTGCCTCCTGCCTTCTGCTGCCTGCCTCCTGCCGTCTGCGCTCCTGCCTCCTGCCGTCTGCCTCCTGCCGTCTGCCTCCTGCCGTCTGCTTCCTGCCTCCTGCCTTCCGCCTTCTGCCTTCCGCCTTCTGCCCTCCTGCATTCCTTTTCCCTTGTGATTGCTCAACCTCGGTAATTAGACTTGACACTGTCGTTGGGCAGTTTCTATGATTGTGGCAACTTCGATTCTAACTATTTGCAAAATTTGGAAAAACCGGGAGAACTATGATCAAGGCGGATCTGGCCCGTCTAATTTACGAAAGACATGGAGGCGTCTCATATCACGAGGCCAAAGAGATTGTCGAGCAGGTGATAGGGAAGATCAAAGACCGGCTCGTTTCCGGTGAGAATGTCAAACTGACCGGTTTTGGCTCGCTCAATGTGGTGAAGCGACGCGAACGCATCGGGCGCAATCCCCAGACCGGAGAAGCGATTACATTGAAGTCTCGCAGAGGCATCAGCTTCAAGCCTTCCAAGCATCTGAAGTTTTAGTGAATGGAGCAGATACCGAAAAAGCTTTACTACAAGATCGGCGAGGTTTGCGATCTGTGCAAGGTAGAACCCCACGTCCTTCGCTACTGGGAAACTGAATTCCCGCAACTTTCACCTTCCAAGAATAATAGCGGCCAGCGAGTTTATCGTTATCGTGATGTGCAGGTAGTACTGCGCATCAAGCAGCTTCTGTATGAAGAGGGTTACACGATAGCGGGAGCCAATAAGAAGCTGTCCGGGGAGAAATTTGATTCCAGGGAGCTGGAATTGGACGACAACACGCGTGCAGGCCCTTGCGATTCGATGAAAACCTCCCAACAGGCAACACCAGAATCGTCGCCACATCCATCGAAGGCGGCACAATCAGAGTTGTCGGCAGCGAGCGCCGATGTAGAGCCAAGGAGGCTTTTAAAAGAGATCCGCTCCCAACTGAAATCTGTACTTGAAATCCTCAAATAAGGAGAACGCCGTGCAATCTAAAGCGTTAATGGACCGCCGAGCCGCTCTACGCCTGAGTATGGGCTTATCCGCCGCCATTCCGGCGCTTGAATTTGTGGCTCCCCAAAAGGAGAAACTCAACCCAGACGAGGGGGTAACAGCGCCCGAAGATTTGATGAAAGAACACGGCGTGCTCAATCGCTGTCTGCTCGTGTATGAAGAGGCGCTGAGGCGCCTTCGCGCCAGGCTGGAGATCTCACCCGACGTGTTTCAACACACCGCTCAACTGGTGCGCGTGTTTGTAGAGGAATATCATGAGAGGAACGAGGAAAAATACATATTCCCCGAGTTTGAGAAAGCCAGAAAACTTGTGGATCTGGTGCAGACGCTTAAGAGTCAGCACCTGGCGGGTCGAAAAGTCACAGCGGAAATTCTGCGTCTCTCCCGTCCCGACTTGTTTCGCGCCGCCGACAATCTTACGAAATTGGACGCCGCCTGCGAAAAGTTCATTCGCATGTACCGTCCCCACGAGGCGCGAGAGGACACCGTGCTTTTCCCCTCGCTGCGAACCATACTTTCACCCAAGCATGTGGAATCGCTAGGCGGTCGGATGGAAGAGGACGAACACAAGGTTCTTGGCGAAGAGGGTTTTGAAAAAAGTGTGGAGAAAATCGCGGCAATTGAAAAGCAACTTGGCATCTACGACTTAAAACAATTCACCCCTACTATCTGAAGACGGTCTCCCCTCCGAAGTTGCGAAAAAATCGTTTTTGCCCTAGAGAATGATTGGATTCACTCACCGCAGAGTCGCAGAGGCCGCAGAGATTTCGCAGAGATACAACTGTAATGCAATGCTAACCGTTAAATTCTTTGCGAGCCGCAAAGATTTGGTTTGCTTTAGACGCCGAAGGCGTCGAAGGGTATAGCCGGGGGCAGAGCGCGTTTTTTGCGCGACGCCTCCGGTCGACTCCCCCCAATATCGACCTGCGCACCCTGTAGGGGTGCAACAAAATTTCCCGATGATTGACCCGAGCCGGTCTTCCCCCCAAAAAATACATCCGCGATTCGTGTCGCACCCTTTCAGGGTGCATACCCTTGATGGGTGTCGCAGACCGGGGGCGCCGCGCAAAAAGCGCGCTCTGCCCCCGGCAATTCTCTATGACGCCTACGGCGTCTCCGTCTGCGGCTTGCGGCCGTTGCTGCAATATTTGGTTGCGGCTCTACCGCGCTAGGTTCTATGCGATTCTGCGGTGAATAGTTTTATTCACGGCTTCTCTGGCCCGATCCAGGGGAGAGCAAGGGGGCGCACGACCATGCGCCTACTGTGGATCTGAGGGCCTCGGTAAAATTTTATACAACCGCACCTTCTTCTCCATCCTTCCAGTTTGGCCAGCTGAGAACTTGGACAAGAGTCCATGCGGGATGAGGCTCTTAATTCATTAACTAAATTAATTTAATAATAATGATCAATTTTGTTGATTATTTTATTGATTTTATTGATTATGGGCAATACAGTCTTCCAAGTCAGGGGGTTGGGCAATGGCAAGTGAGTGGCACGAACTGAGTAAGGTACTTGGAGGGCAACCCTTCACCATCGAGAGAGTTCGACTGTCTGGTAAGGGGATCGCCGTGGAAGGTAATTTTGAGCCGCCGCCGCTGGCCAGGCTCTCCTTCGAGGATCAAGTTTTCGTGGCGGCATTCGTGCGATCCCATGGGTCGATAAAAGAGATGGAAGATTTTTTCGGCGTCAGCTACCCCACAATCAAAAATCGGCTCAATCACATCTCGAAGCAACTGGAATTTATCGAAATTGTTCCGACGCCGCCGCGCAGCGAGATCCTGGCGAAGCTCGAGAGGGGCCAGATCTCAGCCGGAGAAGCAATTCAGTTACTCAACCAAACCGGAGGGGAGAGGAAAACATGAGCGAAGAGGTTCGTCGGATTTTGGAAATGCTAGCACAGGGAAAGATCAGCGTTGCCGAGTCAGAGCAACTGCTAAATTCCATCGGGATTCAAACCAATTCAGGCAGGAATGACGATAGCTCCGGAAAATTTTCATCAACGATTCCCGGCTGGACGGGGAGTCAAACCGCCTCCGGCAGGAGCGACGAAAATGCGGAAGCGCAAAAGGCCGCGCCCAAGTATCTGCATGTGGTCGTCCACGAGTCTGGTAAAGATGGGGGCGGGAAAGGCGGGGACGTAAACATCCGCGTGCCGCTGAATCTTCTGAGATCGGGGATCAAACTGGCTGCGCTGATTCCAATAGTGGCCCGGGAAAAAGTGGCGGCGAAACTCAAGGAAAAAGGGATCGCTGTTGATCTATCAAAGATCAAACCGGATGATCTGGAGGAAGTGATCGGTCATCTTCGCGACCTTTCCATCGACGTAAACTGCGACAAAGACCAAGTACGCATCTATTGCGAATAGCGGCGGCACTTGTCGCCCACTTTAGCTGATTGCGTCGACTCGAGCAGATCCATCTTCGCTTTTGAAATTCTCGCGCCCCAGGCAACTGCGGAACATTTGCGCAGTTTGCGCGAGAAGACCGAGCAGTATTGCGTCGTCATGCAGACGCTGATCCGGCCGCCAAGGTTGCAGACCGAGTGGATCCACTCATGAATCAATCAGTCACCGCCAAGACAACCTTCCTAATCTTTGCCGCACATTGATGGTTCTTCGCTTTTTCGTCTGTGAGGTAGAGAACTTGAAGTTGGAGGTGAAGCTGGTCGGGACGGGCAGATTTGAACTGCCGACCCCTTGCACCCCAAGCAAGTGCGCTACCAGGCTGCGCCACGTCCCGACGGGGTGGTTCTATCATGCAGACAGAAAATGTGTCAAATTAGGAAGTGCCCAGTGGCCAGTGGCCAGTGGCCAGTGTCCAGTTCCCAGTTTTCAGCTTCCAGCGGTTACGATTAACGTGCGGTTTTCCTTAGAACTGGGAATCTGGAACCGTAACTGAGCACTGGGTACTGAGCACTGGGCACTGATCACTGGGAACTAACGATGCGAATTGTATCTCTGATTGCCAGCGCTACTGAGATTGTCTGTGCCCTTGGCTTTGAAGGCCAGCTGGTAGGCCGGTCTCATGAATGTGACTTTCCGGGAACCGTCAAATGCCTCCCCGTATGCACCGAGCCCAAGTTCAACACCGAAGGATCGAGCTACCAGGTCGATGAGCGCGTCAAGGCGATTTTGCAGGAGGGACTGTCCGTCTATAGGGTCAATGCGGAGAGCTTGAGTCAGTTGCGGCCCGACGTGATTATTACCCAGTCGCAATGCGAAGTTTGCGCCGTAAGCTTGCGCGATGTCGAGCAGGCTGTGTACCAGTGGCTCGATTTCCGCCCCCAGATTGTCTCTCTAAATCCCAATGCGCTGGCCGATGTGTGGGAAGACATCGGCAAGGTGGCAAATGCGCTGGGCGTTTGGAGAAAGGGCGCAGAATTGATAAATCAACTGCAGCGTCGGATGGAGGCCGTGGCACGGTCGGCAACGGCTTTGGCCCGGCGGCCGGCGGTCGCCTGTATTGAGTGGATCGATCCTTTAATGGCCGCCGGCAACTGGATGCCCGAACTGGTTGAAATGGCTGGAGGATTCAATCTTTTCGGTGAACCAGGCAAACATTCTCCCTGGATGGAATGGGAACAACTGGTGAAAGCGGACCCGGACTTGATTGTGGTTCTTCCGTGCGGGTGGGCTATCGATCGCTCCCGTGGTGAAATGGCGGCTCTCGCCGCAAAATCTGAATGGCCCCATCTTCGGGCCGTGCGCAACGGCCGAGTTTATCTTGCGGATGGCAATCAATACTTCAACCGGCCCGGGCCGCGGCTGGCCGACTCGCTGGAGATACTGGCGGAGCTGATCGATCCGGACACATTTCACTTCGGTCATGAAGGTGAAGGCTGGCAGCGGTTTTGATTGCGGATTGGGGATTTCGGATTTCGGATTTCGGATTTCGGATTTCGGATTTCGGATTGCGGATTTCGGATTGCGGATTTCGGATTGCGGGTTTCGAGCAGCCGCTGTGTCCTTGGTGTCCTTTGTGGTTAAAGCTTTTTCACCACTAAGGACACAGCGATGCTCGGAATCCGCAATCCCAAATCCGCAGTCCGCAATTGGCTAATTCAGTTTACAAACCCGCGGGCCCCCTCTAAAATAAACCTTTTTTGTTGTGAGCCTTTTTACTGCCGAGAGTCGGGGCGTGGCGCAGGCTGGTAGCGCGCACGGTTCGGGACCGTGAGGCCGGAGGTTCGAATCCTCTCGCCCCGACCATTTCCAGTCCTATGGCTATCCGCCGAAAGCGCCTCTTGCTCTCTGGCAGAGTCCAAGGTGTTGGTTTCCGTTACTTCGCTTACCGTCTGGCCAGAGAACTGGGCCTGCGGGGCTGGGTACGAAATTTGCGGGATGGAAACGTCGAAATTGAGGTTCAGGGAGAAGAAGAGCTGCTAGATCAATTCTTAATGGAGATCAAGTCTGGCCCCCAACTGGCCATAGTGGAAGATATTTCCATCAACAGCTTCGAAGACCTGGAGAATTATGAAGGCTTCAACATCGAAAGCTGACACCGAGGATTTAAAAAGGATCATTCGGGAAGTTCCGGATTTCCCCAAGCCGGGCGTCCTCTTCTACGACGTGACGACTTTGCTGCGCGTCCCGGAGGCTCTGCGGCGAGTGATCGATATTTTTGCAGACCACTTCTCGAGAAAGGAAATCGACCTGGTTCTTGGAATGGAGAGCCGCGGTTTTATTTTTGCTCCACCGGTGGCTTATCGATTGGGAGCGGGCTTTGTGCCTGTGCGCAAACCTGGCAAACTGCCTTGGAAAACCAAGACGGTGACTTATGATTTGGAATATGGAAAGGATGCTTTGGAGATCCACCAGGATGCCATTTTGCCCGGCCAGCGAGTGTTGATTGTCGATGATGTGATTGCCACGGGGGGCACTGCGGGTGCTACCGTCAAAATGGTGCACGAGATGAGCGCCGAGGTGGTAGGCGCGGCGTTCCTTATCGAACTGACCTTCCTCCATGGGCGCGACAAGCTAGCCGGCATCCCATTCTTTTCGCTAATCCAATATTAGTGCCTGAGAGCCGCCCGACGAAGAATCTTTCGCAATCCGCAATCCATTAGCGCAGATTATTCACAAACATTCAACACTGAGGTACAGCGCTGAGGCTCTGCGACGCTTTCAGCGTCGGATGGTTTATGGGCACGGTTAACCGGCGGCGGTGCCCGCAAAAAGCGCGGGCTTTGCCGCCGGCTATACTCTGTAAACCCTTCGGGTTTTTATGTCTCGCCATAGTTTTTGGGTTGCGGCTCCGCCGTGCTGTGATACCGGACCGTAAAATCTGGTTTTTCTGACAAAGTTTTCAGCGAGGAGAGGGCTGTGGCCGCTTCAGCGGCCGCTTTCAGGCTCTTTGTGTTGAATGTTTCTGAATGATCCAGATTAGGCCAACTCCACCTCGTCCAAATATTTGGGAATGGCTACATTCCAGCCCAGCTCCTTTTCAATGCGCGTCTTCCAGATATCCATAATCTTGCGCTCGCCGTGTACTAGGAATGTTGTCTTGGGAGGCGATGGAAAATGGCGGAGCCAGCGCAGCATGTCCTCGGAGTCGCCGTGCCCTGAAAGCCCGTCAATCTTGTTCACCTGTGCCCGCACAGGAAGGACTTTACCGCGCAGTTTCACCTCCCGTGCGCCATCTTGCAGTGCGCGCCCCCGGGTTCCTTCGGCTTGAAAACCGACCAGCAAGATCAAGTTGTTGGGATTGTGGAGTCCGAATTCCAGGTGATTCAGGATGCGTCCCCCAGTGACCATGCCGCTGCCGGCGATAACAACGGCCGGAGTATCGCTCTGAGCGATCGAGAGCGATTCTTGATGGGTCCGGATAATGCGAAATTTCTGGGTCACAAACGGATTCTTGTCTTTACTGAAGCGTTCCATGTCTACGTCGTGATCCTCTTTGTGCAGCATGTAGAAGACAGTTGCATTGATGGCCATCGGGCTGTCGATGTACACGGGTATAATGGGAATGCGCTTTTGATTCTCCAGCTCGCGTATCAGGAAAAGGACCTCCTGGGCCCTGCCGATCGAAAATGCCGGAATTAGGACCTTGCCGCCGCGGTCGGTAATATCGCGAATATGCTGCGCCAGTTGTTCGGTAGGATTCTTCTCGTGAACGCGGTCGCCGTAAGTACTCTCCAGGATCAAGTAGTCCGCCGGTTCGCTGAATTCCTCCGGGTCGCGAAGAATAGGCCGATCATAACGCCCCAGATCTCCCGAGAAGAGCACCCGTTTTCCGTAGCTCTCAACCAGAACGAAAGTAGATCCAAGGATGTGCCCTGCCTGGTGGAAGGTAAAAGCAAGCCCCCTGACTTCAGTCCGCTCGCGATAAGGCGCCACTCTGAAATAACGTAGCGCCCTTCGAGCGTCCGCTTCGCTGAATAGAGGTAGCGCCGGCCGGTGCTTGGTTAAGCCCAATTGATTGTTCAAATCGGCGTCCTCTTCCTGAAGCTTTCCGGCATCCGGCAGCAGCAACGTGCACAGATCAAACGTTCCGCTGGTGGAATAAACAGGCCGTTCGTATCCCTGCTGGATCATGCGAGGGAGAAAGCCGCTGTGGTCAATGTGGGCATGAGTGAGCACGATCTGCTGGATCCTCTCTACCGCCGTCGGCAGCGAACTCCAATTTCGCAATCGCAGCTCCTTCAAACCTTGAAAGAGTCCGCAATCTACCAGCGTCGCTCCTTCCGGGCAATCGAGCAGGTACTTGGAGCCGGTAACGGTTTGGGCGGCGCCCAAGAACTGCAATTTCATGGGACAGCCATCAAATCACGGTCGATGGATCGGCTCAAAAGGTTTTGTTTGTTCATCGAAGGCGGTATGAGTTACAGTCGCAAGTCAAAAGGTCAGCAGTTCGCGAATCTGCCGATTCAGTACCTGCTGACCTGTTGACTTGCTGCCCTGTCGATCTGAATATGGACGAGCGTGAATTCTACAATGAAACGGAAGAACTGAAACCACTGAAGATGACCTGCCCGTTTTGCCGGCAGTCCGACGAGTATCAGATTCGCTGGCGAAAACGCGTCAAGAAAAGCAACCTTTCCTCGCGAGTTTCCCGCGACGACGAGATGCGCTTTCAAAAGGCGCGGTCCCACATGGTCCGCGTCGACGACAAGGTTTCGTGCAGAAATCCCCGCTGCCGAAGAGCCTTTGAAATTCCGAGCCATCAGTCGGTGGTCTTGTTGTAAAGCTGATGAAGCGGCCGTTGGAAAATTACTTCGAGCAGGCGAAATGGTGGGTAGTAGCCATTATCTGTGTGGGAGCAGTTCGAATTGTGCTCACCACGCTGGGGCTTCCCAATCAACAGGTGAGATTTGCGAGCATGACCGCCGTGATGGCCGCCGGCTCTGTTTATTTGTCAATCTGGTGTGCCCGCCACGGGTGGTCTTATTGGGACCTGTTTATCTTCAGCTATTTCATCACCATCCCTTACATGGCGGTCGAGGTCGTCGGGCTGTCGCTGGCCGGGCTGAGCGGCCGGTCCAACATCTTCCATGCCCCGGAATACTCGTTCGGCACGCCCCTCTGGATCCATCTGGCAGGCCACGTCGTTGGCGGCGTGACGTGGGAGCCATGGATGATCTGGCTGATCTGCTGTGTGCTGTTCTGGTTGAGCGCCAAGATCCATGGAACGCCCTTGAAACTTGAAACCTGAAACTTAAAACCTGTAACCTTAACGTGCATGCATACGACGGCTACCGGCGCGCGGCAGGAGATCGAGCGACTTCAATCGCTCCTTCCTGATCTTCCGCTTGAAGTTTTCTATAAGGAGGACCTGCTGCGGACCGGCGTTTCCTTTTCGGAAGATGCGCTTCGCGTAGCGTCGGGTTTCAAGCCTAAGGCTTATTTTATTTTCTCCTTCGATCTGGTCCCCATTTCTGAAATGAAGCAGCGGGAAAACCTGCGCGTTCCCGAGGAGATTCTTCTGGAAAACGGGCCTCAGCGCTTCCGTCCTACGATCCTGTCGGTTCGCGTCAATCCGGCGTCTCCTTATCAGGCGGTCGTTTGTGACGGAAGGGTGCAGTTGCTGCTGGAAGGCGAAGCGATCTGTGATATCCGCTTCCAGGAGGTCCCCGAATACTACAGACGAACGCTGAGCAATGGAAAACCGATAACCGATATCGCTCCCACTATCGAATGGGGCTACCTCCTCTACTTGACGGTTTTTCGTCAATGCCAGTATTTCGGCGCCAAGGAGGAATGCCAGTTCTGCGATATCAATGAGAATTACCGGCAGCAGAAAGCTTCGGGTCGGCCTTACACCTCGATCAAATCGGTAGACGAAATTTTGGAGGCGCTGACCATCGTCGACGACACGGATTCGGCAAGCCGCGCTTACACAGTCACCGGCGGAAGCATCACGTCAAAGTTGCGCGGCAAGGCAGAATCGGATTTTTATGTTCAATACCCCTACGCAATTGAGAAAAAATTCCCTGGACGGTGGATTGGCAAGGTTGTAGTGCAGGCGCTGCCCAAGGATGAAGTGAGAAAATTCAAAGATGCTGGAGTACAGATCTACCATCCCAATTACGAGATCTGGGACCGCCGCCTGTTCTCCATCATTTGCGCCGGCAAAGACCGCTACATCGGACGTGATCAGTGGATACGCCGCATTTTGGATGCTGCGGAAATTTTCGGGCCCAGCCATGTAATCCCGAACTTTGTCGCCGGAATTGAGATGTCCAAGCCCCATGGTTTTACCGGCGTGGATGAGGCGATTGCTTCCACAGCGGAAGGCCTGGCTTTCTTCATGTCTCAGGGGGTTTGTCCCCGGTTTACCACCTGGTGTCCCGAGCCGCTCAGCGCGCTGGGCAGAACTCAAGGGGGCGCACCGCTCGAATACCATGTCAAGCTGCTGCAGACTTACCGCAATCTTCACCGCAGATATAAGCTGCCGGTTCCGCCGGGCTACGGCGATCCAGGCATCGGCCGCGCTGTGTTTTCTGTCAGCTCATTCATGGATGTACTTTGACCGCCAGCCGACCACGGTATTGTATGCACCCACGGAGCCGCGGCCGGAAGGGCGCGGCGCACCAGATTAACCGGCTGTGGCAACCCCGCCGTTCCCAAGCAGGCTAGATATTTTCAGTTACGAGATTATGCGGATAACTTAGATTGCCGCGCCGCACCCTTCCGGCCGCGGCTCTGAGGGTGCATGGAGTGGCGATTGGCCAGCTATTTCCTTTACGCAACTCGTGCATCTGCCTGACAAGTTTTTTTGGATCTTTTTTGCTGGAGGGTGAAACCGGAATCGTTGCGTGGATTCTCGATCCGAGAACTGGTGGAAAAGGGGCGCCGCTTTTGAGTTAGTAACGAAAAATAGCATTTCCTTTGTGGGACGCCTTCTTAACTACTTGTTTTTGAATCCCACTTTCTGCCGAATCGCTTCAGGCAGTTCGTTCAAAGCGCGCTCGTGTCGGAGGAGAATTGCCCGAATTTGAGAAAGCTCGTCCTCAATCCGGGCAAATCGCTCGTCCGTCCGCGCCTGCGCCGCCAGAAACATCGCCTGGTTGTTAATCAGAGTTGCGACGGCTGCTTCGAGCTGGCCGTTTCGGTTCTGTCTTGCCATAGATTCCTACATTTTACGCCGTTTTGAGCCCTGAAATCATGCTCAATTCCTGGGCGGTCATTGTGTCAACTAGTTTGGCCGGCGCAATCGGTGACAATGGGGTTGGTGCTTTGAGGATGAAACGAGCCAATATCTTAGAAAGGCGCCACAGGCTATGGCAACGAATCAGATGGCCTCTGTAGAAATCATTCTTGACGTCCGGTGGCTGTGGGTAAATGTCGAGGAACAAGAACTTCCCCAATCGCACCATGTGCACGTCAAAATTTCCGGGCTCTCCTTTCTCCTTATGGATTAACTTGTAGTCGTTGCCTGCACCTTTTTGAAATGTCCAGGTGTCTTCACCCACCGCTTCAACCCAAGTGCCCTCTAACTCAGGCGCTAGAACGAGATCGCGTTGCACATACAGCGGATGCAAAGACGGAATGCATGCGCTCATGACCAGCCCAGCGGCAAAAGTCAAAAAATTCCCAGTAACGCGCATGGTGACTCTCCTTTTTCAGTTGTTCGGCGGCCCTCCTTAGAAATCTGGAAAGTTAACGCCGCAGGTACTGGTCGAAGTAGTCGGTGATCTTCTGATACAGATGCCGGCGTGTGGCTGTCCCTGAGATGCTGTGGGTCTTGCGCGGATAAAGAAAGATGTCAAAAATCTTTCCCGCATCAATTAGTTTCTGTGCCATTTGAATGCTGTTTTGAATGTGCACGTTGTCGTCGGACGTGCCGTGAATGAGCAGCAACTTGCCCGCAAGTTTTGCCGCATGCGTGGGAGCTGAAGATTCTTCGTATGCTTTCTTGTTTTCCTGAGGAAGCCCCATATAGCGTTCGGTCCATATAGTGTCGTAATCCTCAAAGTCCGTCAAAGGCGCCACCGCAACTCCTACTTTGAAAAGATCGCCTGCATTGCACATGTTGAAACAAGTAGTGTATCCGCCGCCGCTCCAACCCCAAAGTCCGACTCGATCGCCGTCGACATAGGGAAGCGATTTTAGATATTTCACCGACTCACGGTGGTCTTTCAGTTCAGTGAATCCAAACTTCTTGTATAACGCGGTCTCATACCTGTGTCCTGGAATGGCCGAAGTGCGGTCGTCAATGTAAGCGACCGCGTAGCCGCGATGGGCCATCCACTGATGCCAGAGGAAGCGTTCGCCACTGTAAGCATTATTGATCACGGGAGCGTGAGGGCCGCCGTAGATGTAAACAAGAACCGGAAATTTTCTCTCAGTTGCCGTCGCAGAGGGGCCTGGCGGGGAGGTTTCTGCAGCCTGAGGGGGTTTTAAAATCATCAGTCGTATCGGCGCTCCGCCGTCTGCCTTCAAATCTACAATTTCCGGCGTAATCAGGTCGAAGTCGTCCAGTGCCTTGGGCTTGAAAAACACCGTTGAAGAGGAATCAGAAACCTTTACGCAGGAGTACTGAGGCGGCATCAGCAACGCCGAGACCGTGTTGATATAGTAGGAGTTGGTTGGATCCATGCTCACCGAATGGCTGGCGTTATCTTGACTGAGGCGCTGCATGCCCGATCCGTCGAGGTGAATTCTGTAGGCATGACGCTCGATGGGAGATTTTTCGCTCGCGGTGAAGTAAATCCAGCCGTTCGGGTCGTCCACCGAATTGAGCGCAGTAACCTCCCAGTTGCCTTTAGTCACCTGTCGCACCAGCTTTCCATCGCGGCGATAAATGTAAAGATGGTTAAAGCCGTCGCGTTCGCTGCCCCAGAGGATCTTCTCGCCGGATAGAAAGCGAAGATCGTCCTTTACGTTAACCCACTCCTTTTCCCTCTCTTTCAAAACGCGCTGCAGTGTCCTGGGTTCGATGCTGAAAAGCACCAGTTCCAGTTCGTTCTGGTGGCGATTAAGCAACTGCAGGGCGACCGTTTTTGCATCCGCCCATTCGATGCGGGGAATGTATTCGGCTGCGACATCGACCCAGGATTGTTTTCCATCCAGGTCCACCAATCCTACCCGTGGTTTCGGATTCTTGCCCCCCGCTTTGGGATACTTCTGCATCTCCACTATGGCGTGCGGTTTCGGGATGAAATCGACGATCGGAGTTTCTCCCACATCTGTCTGGTCCAGTTGCAGAAACACAATGTGGCGGCTGTCGGGCGACCAGTGGTATCCGGTCCGTACATCCAACTCTTCGGGATAAACCCAATCCAGGTCGCCATTGAGAACATTCTTGCTGCCGCCCTTTGTCAGTTGCCGGGGCTTGCCGCCGGCCGCCGGTGCGATCCAAATGTCGAAGTCCTTCACAAAAGAAATCCATTTTCCGTCGGGAGAGAACTTGGGATCCTTCACTCCTCCGAGATCAGGAAGAAACGAACGCGCCGCTTTGCTGTCTAAATCGTACAAGTACAGATGTCCGGAACTGGTAAAGAGAATGTGCCGCGAGTCGGGACTCCAGATGTATCCAGCCACGGAATAACGCGTGAGGCGTTCCTTTTCGCGCTCGTCCTTGATGGTTTTATCGATATTCGGATTGAGCTGTGAGAGCACCGCGTTGTCAATGAGAATCCGGGTTGCGCCGGTCACCGGATTGAGCGCCCAAAGATCGCCCTTCGAGCCATCGGGCGAGCGCAGAATGTAGCTGTAAGCCTTCCCGTCAGGGCTCCACTTTCCTTCCTGAGGGAGAGGGCCGGGCGTGCCGCCTTCCACGAAAATGTCATTCAATGAGAGAGCCTTTTTCTGCGCGGCGGTGAATGGAGTGAGAAGGAACAGAATCAGCAGAACGATACATCGTCGCATGGTAGATCTCCCTAAAGTTCGCACGTGAACCCAAAGTCCAATGGATTGTAACAGAGAAACAGTGCCAGTTTGACCTGGGTCAATTAGGCAATGCGATATGCGTCATAAGAGCTAGGCCGCCGTTGAAACGGCCTTGAAAATGATGCTGGCGCTTAGAACCCCGGCCTGGGAAGGCCGGGGCTGAAATACTTTGGGAAAGGCCGCTGTAAGCGGCCTCTCACGGCCCGTCAAAGGTCGGCCTTACGCATCATCAGGGCAGCCAGGCCGTTGGTCAATCAATCATCGACCTTGCCTGGACGCACGGCCGTGCGTCCCTTCGGTTGCGCTGACCTTCAACCTGCGACCGCCTTGGGTACTTCTGAACCACGGGGAACACTGGGAGATAAATCCCATCCCGTCTAACGACAGCTGGTGACAATTTAATGGGACCTTCTTAATCCCCGTGTTCCCAGTGTCCCCAGTGGCTTATTTCTCTCCAGGCCGGATCCGCAGATGGCTGCTATGATGCAAGGAAAATTTTAATCCCCGTCGCTTCATCTCGTCGAAAAAATCTTCCGCGGGCACGGCACTCTCGGGCGGCAGTACGCCGCGCTGCGCGACTGTCCCGGTGGCGATCATCTGCGCTGCTACCGATAAGGGGCGGCCTGTATCCACGTCTCCGGCGCTGGCATGCCAATCCGCATTTGCGCTGGCGCAGCAGTCCATTGTCACCATGCAGCGCTCCGAGTTTGAATCCTGCCGGCCGGTGACGATCACCCGCGCGACCTCGTAATCGTTCGGTTCGGCCCTGGGAGCCGGTAATGCCGCAAGTTGCTTGACGCTCCATCCTGAGCGCAGCCGCCTGACTAATTCCTTAACAAAGTGGCGATCGAAGCTCACCTTGAAATCACAGTGCCTGAGGTTTTTCGCGCGGAAACTCGGCGGAAGTGTAGCGATTTCGCTGTGGCGTGTTCGCACGGTCCACACTTCTCCCACAGGAGCCGGGAACGCCACCAGTTCCCATCCGGTGCGTGGCCGGATGCGGCGGAATTTTCCCTCCTGGAATATCCAAGGTGCCAAGGTCAATTCCTCAACTACCGTTTGTGCCGAGTAAGGAAAATAGAAAGCGCCCGGCTTGGCATTGCAGTCGATCGAGCCAACGCGGATCTTGATCGACTGTAAGTTGCGCAGCCCGCCGGAAGCATATCGCGCCATAACATTGGTGATCCCAGGCGCGCAACCCATTCCGAGGAGCGCCGTCAGTCCTGCATCTTTGAATTGATGATTCAGCTTGAGCTGTCTGCGGGTCCAGTGGAAAAGCCCCCCCAGGTCTACGTAATGAATTCTTGCGATCAGCGCAGCCTTCATCACATGGAGGTTGAAGTCATGCTGCGTGCAGTTGACAACCACAGAGGAGCTGCTCAGGAGCTTGGCCAAATCGTGTGGCTTTCTGGCATCAGCAAAAGCGGCTTGGACGCGTCCGCTGCGGAAAGATCCGGCGTACGCTTGCGCCTTCTTTTCGTCGAAGTCTGCAATCAGGATGTGATTGTGCTTGTGGGATTCAAAAAGATCGCGAACCGCCACTCGCCCGATGGCGCCCACGCCCCCGAGGACGACGAAGCTGCGCCTATGTGGAGTCGTATTCATGTATTCGCGCCGTCGCTCCTAGAGTGCCCAGGATGGGAGAGTGGGAGAGCGGGTGAGTGGGAGAGTGGGTGAGAGGGAGAGCGGGAGAGCGGGGGAGTGGGAGAGCGGGAGAGTGGGTGGGTGGAAGGGCTGGGGAGCGGGCGAGTGGGAGAGCGGGAGAGTGGGTGAGTGGAAGAGCTGGGGAGCGGGAGAGTGGGTGACACGCAGAGCCGTTAAGTAGATCGACTTCTCGCAACGCTCTAAGCCTCCCGTCATTCAGTTAACCCTATTCTCTAACTCCCCCACTCCCCCACTCATCCGCTCTCCCGCTCACCCACTCTCTCACTCCCCCGCTCCCCAGCCCTTCCACCCACCCACTCCCCCACTCCCCCGCTCTCCCACTCCCCCACTCTCCCACTCTCCCACTCCCCTCTCCCCAAATTCAC
>DASXTB010000073.1:0-11154 GCA_036505615.1 Acidobacteriota bacterium | reverse complement strand
AACGCTCCCTGCTGATGCCGGCATCGAATATCAGGTTACCGCCGCTGAAACTGCCACCCGTCAGGCGGACATCCTGTGCACGTGTACCACGTCACCGACTCCGGTCTTTCGAGGCGACTGGTTAAAACCGGGAGTGCATATCAATGCCATCGGAGCCTATCAGCCGACTACCCGGGAGATCGATGACGAGACTGTTCAACGAGCCCGAATCTTTATGGAAATCCGCGAGAGCGTGATGGCCGAGGCGGGGGATCTGCTAATCCCACTGCGCGCCGGAATCATCTCGGAAAGTGAAATCGTTGCCGATCTTCCCGCGCTCACATCCGGCGCGGCCCCGGGCAGGACAGCCAATGACGAGATTACGCTGTTTAAGTCCACTGGGCACGCCCTGGAGGACTTGACAGCGGCAAAGATGGCCTTCAAGTTGGCAGTGACATGAGCATGAGTCGCGGTGTCCGGTGAAAGGAGTGCTGATTCTTGGCGTTTCTTGGTGTGCTCATGTGAAAATGGATGGGCCCCAGTCGCTGATCCAGGCCCGAAGGGCCGGTATTAGGTAGACCCGCCCGTCAGGGCGGGGTCGATGACCCTTCTCGAATTTGGAGGTCCGTAGGACCGACATATGCCGCACCTTCGGCGCTCATGTTAATTGTTAACCTGTTCCCCGCCCTGACGGGGCGGGTCGACCCAATGGCGGCCCTTCGGGCCTCCGCTCCGTGTCCATTTTCACGCACACTGCTGGGATCGCATAATCCAGAGAAACTTTGTGGTTTAAAAAGCTGTAAATGATCCTTCCTCACACGGCTGAAGTTGTAATCATTGGCGGCGGCGTGATGGGCTGCAGCATCGCATACCATCTGGCGGCGCGCGGGTGTCACGACGTCGTGTTGCTGGAAAAACAAGAATTTCTCGCGGCCGGCGCCACGGGCCGTTGCTCAGGAGGAGTGCGACATCAGTTTTCACACCCAACCAATGTGCAGCTCTCTATCGCAAGCATTCGCAGCGTCCAGTGCTTCGCCGAGGAAATCGGTGCTGTGATCGATTTTCACCAGGACGGATATCTTTTCCTGCTGTCAAACCAGACCGATCGCGCGACATTCGAGAAGAACGCCGCCATGCAAAAGAGTCTCGGCGTTTCAGTGGATTTTCTGTCCCCCTCAGATATACGGCAACTGATTCCGAACCTGTTCCTAGAAGACATCGTCGCTGCTACTTTCTGTGCCCGAGACGGCATTGCCGATCCGAACGGAATTACACTGGGTTACGCTAATGCTGCCAAAAGGCTGGGAGTTCAGATATTCACAGAGGTTGAGGTAACCGGATTCACGATGAGCCGCAGCGCCGGCGTTCAGCGGGCCTCCCGTCAGTCCGCGAAGGCTGTTGCCGGCGTAAAGGCGGCGCCCGCGCAGTTATCTCCACTCCAACTTCCGGAAATGCAAATTACGATCAACAAGGTACGCACCACGACCGGCGACATTGCTGCCAAAACCGTGGTGAATGCCGCCGGCCCGTTTGCACGCCGAATCGGAGAATTTGCAGGCGTCGACCTCCCCGTCCTCCCCTATCGCCGCCATGTGTTCACTACGCATCCATTGACGGGAATTCCTCAGGTGTGGACCATGGTGATCGACTTTTCCAGCAGCTTTTATTTTCACCGCGAAGGAGACGGTCTGCTATTCGGAATGAGCGACCCGAAGGAGCCGAGCTCATGGCGCGAAAGTGTGGACTGGGATTTTCTGGATCGCGTCATTGAGGTAGGCGTGAAGCGTTATCCCATCCTGGAAAATGCCGGGATCCGGCATGCGTGGACCGGTCTGTATGAGGTCACGCCGGACGCTAATCCGATTCTCGGGCCGGCATCCGATGTTAGTAATCTAATCCTTGCCAACGGCTTCAGCGGCCACGGCTTTATGCACGGGCCGGCAGTGGGAAAGATCATCGCGGAAATCATTCTGGATGGAAAAGCATCGACGGTGGACGTTTCAGAGTTTTCGCTGGATCGATTTCGCGGCAAGATCCTGGCCCCGGAACGGAATGTGATCTGAGGTGCGGAACAGAGGCTTACGGCCACTAGAGGCACGTGGTCGTGGAGGTCCTGGAGGTGAACTTGCTCGATCTAAAAACCCTCCTGGCGGCAAACTTTGAGCCCAAGTGCAATTTTTCGTGTATTATTCTGTGCATGGGAACTAAAACCATATCCTTAGATTTGGAGGCCTACGAGAAGCTGCGATCTCTCAAGAAGCCGTCAGAGTCATTTTCCGATCTCGTCAAACGCCTTGCTTCTATCCAATCTACAGCGGGCAACTTTAGGCAGGCGTGGAACCAACTCAATCCGGACCGCATGCCTTCCTTAAGAGAATTGGACCAAATGCAAAAATATCTCAGAAGGCGGCGGCCTTATGTACCTCGTCGACACATCCTACCTGATTGACTTGGCGCGGGAGAAAATTCGGGGAAAGGCTGGCGCCACCAAACTGCTCGAGCACTTACCCGAGTCGGTAATCCTGTATGTCAGCACTATAACCCTGGCACAGCTCGCCGTGGGTGAACATTTAGCCAACAGTCAACGAGCCCGCAAGCGCAATAGCGAGTTCCGCCAGTGGGTAGCCGCCATCTGTGAGATAGTTCCATTTCGGTCAAACCATGCGGAGCACTTTGGGGAGATTGCCGCCTCCCTGTACCAAAAAGGAAAGAAGATTCCAGAAAGTGATATCCAGATTGCCGCCACGGCAGTTGCAGAGGAACTGGTATTGGTGACTCGGAATCATAGGCATTTTGCCCGCGTCCCAAACTTGGATCTGGAAACCTACTAGCGCGCATTCCTCACGAACATTCATTAGGGGCTGGAAAGGCGAAACAGATGATTGCAAGACGCGAACCCGACATCGCGGATTACCTGGGGGCGCACAGTCGTGCGCCCCTACCACAATTGGCGAGAACGGAAGTATATCGAATCTTAAATGCTCTTGCGGGTGGCAGGCTGAAATCGATAACCTAGTTTAAAGGAGAACTGTAAATGAGCGACATTACTGCCTCTGATAATGGCCCGTTGCGCGTCAGCGGAGAAAATATCGTAATCAAAGACGGCAAGGGGAACGTCTACGACCTATCGGGCCGCACTACGGTTTCGCTTTGCCGCTGTGGAAATTCCAACAACAAGCCGTTTTGCGACGGAAGCCACCGAGCAGGTTTCCAATCCGTAGTAACAGCGACGAAGCTTCCACCGCCGAAACCTAAAGTTTAAAAGTAGCTCACAGCGATCAGCTCTCAGCTCTCGAGCTCTCAGCCTCTCAGCTCTTAGCAGTCAGCTCTCAGCCGTCAGCTTTTCAGCTCTCAGTCGCTATGAGTACTCCTGAGAACTAACCGCTCGTTCCTGAGAGCTAAGGGCTGAGAGCTGAAAGCTGAAAACAAATCTGCCGAAAAAAATCTCAGATTCCCTCTTGCCAGCCATTTTTTCACCATGCTACAATAGGTGAAAATAAGGTGAAAATATGGCGAGCTTTTCCAAACGTTCCCTGGAATTGTTGCTTAAAAACGAAGGGTTGGGAAGCAGCCTTGGCCGGGAGTGCTCAACGGTACAGTTGTTTCCCACCGGCATTGAATCACTCGACCGGCTTTTGTCAGGAGGGCTTCCTCGAGGGCACATTATTGAAATTACAGGTCCCATCTCCTCTGGAAAGACCAGTCTTTTAATTTCCTTGTTCTCGCACGCTACCCAAAAAGGAGAAGTCGTTGCCTGCATCGACGCCAATCAACTGGATCCCTTTTCGGCTTGGCAGTGCGGCGTTGACCCTAACAAACTGCTCTGGGTGCGATGTCGTCATAAGCAGCAAATTTTAAAAGCGGCGGATATTCTCTGCCGCGCGGGAAATTTCGGAATAATTGCGCTGGACTTGCATCTTTCGACTCAGGGAATGGGAAATCACTTCTGGTTTCGGCTGCAACGAGCCGTGGAAGGAACACGAACGATTCTGTTGCTGTTGGTGCCTTATCCCTTGGCAGGCAATGCCGCCCGCATGGACTTGATTTTACGCCGGCAGGAGATCCACTGGCATGGAGAGAGTTCCCGGTGGAAGCTGCTGCGCGGATACTCCATAGAAATTCGTGCGGAAGGCAGGACAAGCAGCCAGTTGGCGCGGGCAAGAATACCCGTGCAAAGCCATCATGTGCCCGTGGCCGGGCAACAGCTGGCTATTGCGTAGCGGCCCTACCGCGAATCGTCCGAGGGAGAGTGTGGTTTTTTTAAAAAACATCAAAGTAATCCATAAGAAATCATGCGGAGACGTTACGGCGCAGTTTTTCTTCAAAGCGATCAGAAAACGGATTTGCCAGCTCGTGCTCTGGAAACAGCTGGCGCCTTTTCTCCTTGGGTGGAAATTTTCGGAGCCAGCCTGGTGCTGATGGATTTGAGCGGGCTGGAAAAACAATGGCCGGAAGAAAAAGATTTAGCGGCGGCGATTCAAAAAAAATTCGAAGCAGAGAACCTGTGCGCCCAAGTAGCCATTGCTTCCAATCCTATTACCGCTAAATTGATCGCGCGAGGACGCGCCGGCATCAACATTGCTCCGGATGGCCAGGAAAAACAATTTCTGGCGCCTTTGCCGCTGGAATTATTGGATCTGCCGCCGGAACTTTGGGAAGTTTTTGACCGATGGGGTCTGCACACGCTTGGAGATCTGGCGCGTCTTCCTGAAAATTCTCTTACGGCTCGATTGGGTGAAAGAGGTCTGGAGTTTTACTACCAGGCCCGTGGCCAAGACAACAAGCCACTAACTCCCCTTATCCCAGCGGAGATTTTCGAAGACTTTTATGCTTTCGACTGGCCGCTGGAAAACAGCGAACCGCTTGCCTTTATTGTGAACCACTTGCTGGAACGTCTATGCGCGCGGCTCACTTCAAATTCACTTCGCGCAGAAGCGGCTGAGCTTTCTCTCAAGCTGGCCGATCGCACCGAAAACACCCGGCTGCTGCGCTTCGGTTTTCCGTTGAATGATCCCCCCACCATCCTTTCTTTGTTACGACTCGACCTGGAAGCGCGTCCACCGCAAGCCGGCATTGCTTCATTGCTGCTCCGCTTGTATCCCACAGCGCCTCGCCCGATGCAATTTTCTTTGATCGATCCGCCGTTGCCTG
This sequence comes from Acidobacteriota bacterium, assembly GCA_036505615.1. GTDB lineage: Bacteria > Acidobacteriota > UBA6911 > JACQSX01 > JACQSX01 > DASXTB01. The sequence continues at coordinate 6,024 of DASXTB010000073.1, read as the reverse complement.
CGCCAGAGAAACTGGCCCGCACGCTGGCTCGACTGGCAGCGCTGGTGGGAGAACAAAATGTGGGCTCTCCGGCTTTGCTCAATACGCATCGTCCAGACGCGTTTGAAATGAAGCCGTTCGAACCGCATATTGAAAGTCGCAGGTCGCCGGTCGCAGGTCGCAGGTCCAAAGTCGCAAGTCGCAGGTTGCAAGTCTCAGGTTGCAAGTCGCAGGTCAACAAGTCCGCTGGTCAGGTCGAAGGCCAAAGGGGGTGCAGCGGCCTGCCGATCTTTGGCCGAGACCTGTTGACCTGTGGACCTGATGACCTGCGACCTGCGACCTGCGACTTGCGACTTGCAACTTGCGACTTGCAACCTGCGACCTGCGACCTGCGACTTGCGACCGGAATCGCCCTTGCGTTGCGCCTATTCCGCCCTCCCCTTCCGGCACAGGTGAACACCGACCGAATGCGACCAGCAGCCGTGGAGGCATCCAAAATTCGCGGCCGTGTGTTGGAATGCGGCGGTCCGTGGCGTTCGTCGGGAGACTGGTGGGAAAACCAGCAACGCTGGGCAAGAGATGAGTGGGACGTGCTATTGAGTAATGGCGCAGTATATCGACTTTATCGGGATTTGCAGGCTGATAGTTGGTTTATTTATGGAATATACGATTAGGTCGAAAGTCGAAAGTCGAAGGTCGAAAGGTATAAGTTTCAAATTAGTCCGTTGTCCGTAGTCCGTCGTCAGTTGACTGTTGCGTATGGCTGGCCGCCGTCCGCACGACCACTGACAGCGGACAACTGACCAAGGACTACGGACAACGGACTAAATTGTGACTTTCTACCTTTCGACCTTCGACTTTGGACTTTCGACTTTCGACTTTATTTATGTATATCGAACTTCATGCTGCCAGCGCTTTCAGCTTTTTAGAAGCAAGCGCGCTGCCGGAACAACTGGTGGAAGCGGCTGCCGCCTTTGGATATTCGGCGCTGGCGTTGCTTGACTGTGACGGAGTTTATGGCGCTCCGCGTTTTTACAAGGCAGCGCAAAAACTCGGCGTGCGCCCGCTAGTGGGAAGTGAAATCACTCTTCAAATCGAAAGTCGAAAGTCGCAGGTCGCAGGTCGCAGGTCATCAGGACCACAGATCAACAGGTCTCAGGCCAAAGATCAACAGGCCGCTGCACCCTTTGACCTTCGACCTGACCTGCGGACCTGCGACCTTCGACCTGCGACTTGCGACTTAGCCTTCCGTCTTCCGCTGCTTGTAGAAAATCAGACCGGCTATCGCAATCTCTGCCGGCTGGTCACTGGTATGAAACTGCGAGCCGAAAAAGGAGCAGGCTCCACGACCATGCAGGAGCTGGAATTTTTTCATCCCGGACTGATCTGCCTAACGGGTGGAAGCAACGGGCCGCTGCGCAGGCTGCTGCGGCAAAAGGGGCTGGATACTGCGCGTAATTTCCTTGCACGCCTGGTTTCCATTTTTGGAAAGGAAAATGTGTATGTGGAACTACAGCGCCATTTTCTCCGCCAGCAAGAAGAAGAAAACCAGGCGCTCATCACGCTAGCACAAACTCTAAACCTGCCTTTGCTGGCAACCAATGGTGTGCGCTATGTAAACAACTTGCGGATAGTGACGCAGCATGCCGCATCGCTGCACAGCATGGGGCGTGAATTATTGGATGTGTTGACCTGCATTCGTCACAAGACAAATCTGGACCAGGCTGGGACATTACTGCAGCAGAACTCTGAGTGCTTCCTGAAGCCCCCAGCACAAATAGAAAGGATATTCGCGGATCTTCCTGGAGCCGTTGCAAACAGCGTTGAACTGGCGTCGCGTTTAAATTTCACGCTGAAGGATCTAGGGTATCGTTTTCCCCCCTACCCGGTGCCGACCGGTGAAAGCATGGCTACTTATCTTCGACACCTGACTCACATGGGAGGATTGAAACATTACGGAGTGAAAGACGCCCGCGCCTGGAAGCAAATCGGACGAGAGCTGGACTTGATTGAAAAGTTAGATCTGGCCGGCTATTTCCTGATCGTCTGGGATATCGTCCGCTTTTGCCGAGAAGCCGGAATCCTGGTACAGGGGCGAGGGTCGGCAGCCAATAGCGCCGTCTGCTACAGCCTGGGAATCACTGCCGTCGATCCCATTCGCATGGACTTGCTGTTTGAACGCTTCCTTTCCGAAGAGCGCGGCGAATGGCCCGACATTGATCTGGATCTCCCCAGCGGCGATCGCCGCGAGCGCGCAATTCAGTATGTCTATGATCGCTATGGCAAACATGGCGCCGCCATGACTGCCAATGTAATCACTTATCGGGACCGAAGCGCTGCCCGCGAAGTGGGAAAGGCGCTCTCTTTTCCTCCCGAACAAATCGACCGCCTCTCCCGACTGATGAGTACTTGGGGTTACCGCGAGGATGATCCTTCTTTGTGGGACCGATTCTCCCAGGCAGGCTTCGATCCGGCACATCCCCGCATCGGCCAGTTCGCCAGGCTCTGGATAGCGATTCAGGATTTGCCCCGGCACCTGGGCCAGCATTCAGGAGGAATGGTGATTTGCGAAGGCTCGCTCGACTCGGTGGTGCCACTGGAAAACGCTACCATGCCGGGGCGCGTCGTCGTTCAGTGGGACAAGGAGGATTGCGCCGACATGGGGATCATTAAGGTCGATCTGCTGGGGCTGGGCATGATGTCGGTACTGCAGGATTCGATCCAACTGATTTCCACTTCTTGCGGCGATCAGGTCGATCTGGCGCATCTTCCAGCCGATGATCCTAAAGTCTATCGCATGCTTCAGCAGGCCGACACCATCGGCTTGTTTCAGGTGGAAAGCCGCGCGCAAATGGCTACTTTGCCTCGATTGAAACCGGAACGCTTTTACGACCTGGTGGTGGAGGTGGCCATCATCCGCCCCGGCCCCATCGTGGGAAATATGGTCCATCCTTATTTGAACCGCCGAGCCGGCCGCGAAGAAATTTGCTACCCGCACCCTTCGCTGGAACCTATACTGAAACGGACGCTGGGTGTCCCTCTATTTCAGGAACAACTATTGCGCGTCGCCATGGTGGCGGCTAATTTCTCCGGGGGTGAAGCCGAAGAGCTGCGGCGTGCTATGGGATTTAAACGTTCCGAACAACGCATGCAAGCCATCGAAGTCAAATTACGCCGCGGGATGGCACAGAATGGAATTACTGGCAAGACCGCCGATGAAATCATTCAGTCAATTACTTCCTTTGCGCTGTATGGATTTCCGGAATCGCATGCCGCCAGTTTTGCGCTGCTTGCTTATGCCAGCGCCTACTTGAAGACTTATTATCCGGCCGCTTTTTATGCAGCGTTGCTCAATAACCAGCCGATGGGTTTTTACCATCCGGCCACGCTGGTCAAAGACGCGCAGCGCCATGGCGTGCGCGTAAAACCAGTCGATGTGCAGCGCTCTGACTATGACTGCACTATTGAAGCTGACCGTTCCCTTCGCCTGGGGCTGCGCATGGTTTCTGGAATGCGCGCGGAAACAGGCAAGCGTATCGCTGAGGAACGCGCCGCCGGCCCCTTTGTCTCTGTGGAGGATTTAAAGCGTACCGGCGTCAGGCGCAACGAACTTACCACCCTTGCAGAAATCGGGGCGCTCAACAGTCTGGGACTGCGGCGCCGCAGCGCGCTCTGGGAAGTGGAGAAAATCGCGCGCCCGGCCGGTGCTCTTTTTGAAATTGCGGATTTTTCGAATGCGGAATGCAGAATGCAAAAGGGTGTCGGGTGTCAGGTGTCAGGTATCGGGGAAGCTGTCGGGGCATCGGGTACGGTGATACGTCATCTTTCCGAAACCCGAAATCCAAAACCACAAAACTATCCAAACCCAGATCCCCCATACCCTGACACCCGACACCCGATACCCGACACCCTAACGAAAATTCCGAATTCCGATTTCCGCATTCCGCATTCGAATAATCCGCAATCCGAAATCCGCAATCCGCAATCGGACTGTCCCCTCAAAGACATGACTCCCGAAGAGCGCATTATTTCCGACTACCGCGGCACGGGAGTTACCGTTGGCCCCCATCCGATGGCGCTTTATCGAAGTCAACTGGACATTCTGGGCGTTTGCCCGGCAGGCAAGCTTTACCAGTTGCTTCATGGCAAAAAGGTGCGCATCGCCGGAAGCGTGATTACCCGCCAGCGTCCAGGGACTGCCAAAGGGTTTTTCTTTGTCACGCTGGAAGACGAAACCGGCGTATCCAATGCAATTATTCGCCCGCAGATGTTTGAGCAGCAGCGGGCACTGCTCGTTTCCGCTCCTTCGCTGCTGATTGAGGGCAAATTGCAGAGCGTGGATGGGGTAGTTTCAGTGAAAGCAGAAAAGGTAGAGTTGCTAAATGTCGAGCAGATTTCGGTTCCGTCGCATGATTTTCATTGAATTGTCCGTTGTCCGCGGCCCGTAGTCCGTAGCTATCAGTCATCGGTCAACAGCCATCGTCATCGGTCGACAGCACCGGTCATGGGTCCGTAAGTCAACAGGTCAACAGGTCCATAAGTCAGAAGGCCGGTAGTTCCTGACTTGGTGACTTGATGACCTGCCGACCTGTGACTGGTGATGAATGACCGATGACGATGACCGATGCCCGATAACTGACGCGACGGATGATTTAGACATGGGCGCCGTCCACCAGTCGATTCCACAAGAGCGGATTGCGCCCGGACAACTGACAACGGGCCACGGACAATAATCATAGGAGAACATCCCATGAACGAAAAAGAACTGCTTCTAAGCTTTTGGGAAAGAGAAACCGCCGTAACCCGAAAGGTCATCTCCCGCGTTCCCCAGGAAAAATCAAATTACAGGCCAGACGCGAAATCCCGGAACGCTCGGGATATTGCGTGGCTACTGGTCGGAGCAGAAAAGTTTCTGGTGGAAGGCCTGGAGAACGGCAAGCTGGATTGGAAGGAAAAGCCCACGCCGGCGACCGTCGAGGAAATCCTTGCTACCTGGGACCGCGAGCATGCCGACCTGGTAAAACGTCTCCATAAAATAGCCACTGGCGCCTGGGAAAGAAAAATACCCTTCCTGGTGAACGGCCATGAAGTGATGAACGAAACCGGCTATCTGCATGCCTGGATAACGTTGTTCGATCACGTCCATCACCGGGGCCAATTGTCCACTTATTTGAGACCCATGGGTTCCACGGTTCCCTCAATTTATGGCCCCAGCGCGGACGAACAGATGTGATTTCGGATTAAGGATTGGCGATTGACGTTTCGTGATCTGAGAAAGCCGCGGATTCTCGCGGATTATCGCGGTGGACCAATCCGCGTGTGTCCGCGGCGAAAGACTCGTATTCGGTGAGATCTAACCATCGCTTCCGGGTTGCGCAGAGCGGAACTGTAGTTCTGATAGCGCGTCTCACAATTGCAACTGAATTAGACAGACGGAACATGTAGTTCTGATAGCGAGTTCTGATAGCGCGTCTCACAATTGCAACTGAATTAGACAGACGGAACAGGGTTTTACCAATCTGATCGGCTGTTTTGCAGTCAGGCTTGCAGGCTGAGCACTCGAGCTGTTTTGGCACTTTCCGGGACCCCAACTTATATATTCGTTGAGTTTTCAGGTTTTCAGAGGGATGGAATTTAACTTTGCAGTAGGCAAGCGTCCTGGTCAGCAGTGTGGGCACAATTCACAAGGGTAGAGAGCGACACGTCTGGTATCAAAGGGTGCTGCGCTTTGCAGATGAGTCGAGTGGTGCGGGATTGATCCGGAGCTTCGCGTACCGGTAGAAGAGAGGAGTTCTGATAGCGCGTCTCACAATTGCAACTGAATTAGACAGACGGAACAGGGTTTTACCAATCTGATCGGCTGTTTTGCGGTCAGGCTTGCAGGCTGAGCACTCGAGCTGTTTTGGCACTTTCCGCGACCCCAACTTATATATTCGTTGAGTTTTCAGGTTTTCAGAGGGATGGAATTTAACTTGCAGTAGGCAAGCGTCCTGGTCAGCAGCGTGGGCACAATTCACAAGGTAGAGAGCGACACGTCTGGTATCA
>DASXTB010000072.1:0-4859 GCA_036505615.1 Acidobacteriota bacterium | reverse complement strand
CCCACCGGGTTTCAAGTACGACTGCGCTTCAACTTGCCTGGCGACAAAGAGACGATCGAGTGTTCCGCTGAAGTCGTGTGGAGCAGAGACTACGATTCCAAGACCTGCCGTAAGCCAGGAATGGGGTTGAGGTTTCTGGACCTGAGTCCGGAACAGGTCACCAAGATTGATTCCTTCGTGCAGCGCAAGATCTATACCCAGGACCTGGATATCCAGGAAGTGTAAAAACCTCCGCTCCAGCCCGGATTATTCATGGCGAACTCCGTTCCAACGACTTGGGACAGAGAGCCGTCTACATCCACGGTCACGACCCTACAGTGGCAAGGCCACAACCAATACAAAAGCCCATCAAGGCCACGTGCATCAAACCGTGAACCCGCAGCCAAGGATGTAAGAAGCCAGCGATGAAACCCGAAGGGTTTACAGAGTATAGCCGGCGGCAAAGCCCGTGCTTGCTGCGGGCGACGCCGCCGGTTACCACCCCATAAACCATCCGACGCTGAAGGCGTCGCAGAGCCTTAACTCCACAAATAGCGCAGGTCGAAAGAAACACCATGTCGCTGCAGCAACCAGATAAGCTCATCTTCAAAACTGATAGTCTTGTGATGCTCCTTTTGTCTTCGAATATATCGCCGCACCCGCTCCTCAGAAGAGGGGCTCACCGAGAAGGCCGCGTAACCTTGCTGCCACGCAAAATTCCGAAATCGCGCTCCCCGGGTTTTGATCCAGCTTGAAGTAGATTTCTTCATCTCCTTGAGAATGTCACAGAGTGCCAGATTCTTGCTTTGCAAGAACAGCACATGAAGGTGATTGGCCGTGCCGTTGACCTCAATGCACGGGGAGCCGAGATTATTCAAAATTCCCGACAGCGACGCGCAAAGATCAGATTCAACTGCGGGCATGATCAGGTTGCGTCTCTCTTTGGTGGAAAAGACGCGGGCTTTGCCGCCGGCTATGCTCTGTAAACCCTTCGGGTTTTGGAGGATGTGTGAGTGATCCGCCGGGAGAATGTGGTTAAAAAAATCAGATTTCACGGCCTGGTAACACGTCCAGGCTCACGACAACGTTCACCAATCACTGGTTTTTCGACGCAATTTTTCGTCACCGTGGACGTAGTCGTGGTCGTTGACTTGCACGTGGACGGCTTTTCCTTTGGTTGTGGCCTTACGGCCATTGTAGATGGGGTCGTGGCCGCTTTCTTCTGCTGCGGTGGAGACCGCCTCAGGTCCTTGTCGCAATCTTCGTGAATAATCCGCCCTAGGGCCACAGTCTTCCTATCGGCGATTGTGCCATAATTCCTGCCATGCTCCTGCTGCGCGGTCTGGCTGAAATCGTTGGTGTCTCCGGCGGCGCAGATTTTTCAGCCGCCCCCAATAGTCATCTCCTCCTTGACGGGCCGAGAATCCATTGCTGGGGCAACAAAGCTCTAGATTATTCCCCTGAGACAGAGCTTCGCCCGCGCCGTCCCGTAATCGCCGCGCCCGCCTTTGTCGATTGCCACACGCACAGCGTGTTTGCCGGCAGCCGCGACGACGAATATGAATGGCGTGCTCAAGGGCTCTCCTATGGGGAGATAGCGCACCGGGGAGGTGGAATCCTGTCCACCATGCGCTGCGTGCACTCGGCCAGCGAAGATTCGCTTTTTGCGTCCGCTGTGACCGAAGTGGTAAAGTTTGCGCGCTTCGGGACCGCCACTGTGGAGATAAAAAGTGGCTATGGCTGGGATCTGGCGGATGAATTCAAACTGCTGCGCGTAATAGCGCGGCTGAAAGAGTCGGCGCCTCTCCGTATCGTGGCGACATTTTTAGGAGCCCATGCTCTCCCGCCTCCGTTTGCCGGCGATCGGAAGAATTTTGTACAACAAGTCTGTCAATCAATGGCCGAGGTCAGCCGTCAGAGACTGGCCGAATTCGCTGACGTGTTTTGCGACACGGGTTTTTTCTCGCCCGAAGAAGCAACGGAAATTCTGCAGTCGGCAAAGCAAGCGGGACTGAAACCGAGGATTCACGCTGAAGAGCTGGCTCCCTCGGGCGGGGCAAAGGTTGCCGCTGAATGCGGCGCTGTTTCGGCCGATCATCTGGAGCAGATCAGCGGCGAAGGGATTCAGGCCCTGGCCAAGGCGGGAGTGGTGGGCGTGCTATTGCCCGGGGTTAGCTTCAACCTGGGACTGACGCATTATCCGCCTGCGCGACAGATGCTGGAAGCGGGCATGGAAATCGGAATTGCGACCGATTTTAATCCCGGCTCCAGTTTCTCCCAGAACATGCAGTTGATGCTTTCGATCGCCTGCAGCCGGATGAAGCTGACGCCTCTGGAGGCCTTTGAAGCCGCCACGCGGGGAGGCGCGGCCGCCCTCAGCCGGCGGGGGCAACTGGGTGAAATTTACAGCGGGGCTTTGGCCGACCTTGCCCTGTTTGCTGCGCCCAACCATCGTTATGTTCCTTACCGATTCGGCGAAAATCATTGCGTGGGGTTGATCCGGGAGGGAAAGATTTTGTTTCTGGAAGACGACGTGTTCGACGTGGTGGGAGACTTGGAAGCAATCCCCTATCGCCAGTTTGAGAAGAAATGCCTTGGCATCTTGAAGTGATCCGTGAAAATCGTTGAGTGTGTGATCAATTTCAGTGAAGGGCGCGACCAGCGCGTCATCGACCAGATCGTGGCGGAAATCTGCAGCGTCGGCGGAATAACTCTGCTCGATCAGGAAAAGGATGCGGCGCACCATCGCTGCGTAATCACATTCATTGGCTCTCCCGAAGCAGTCGAGGAGGCGGCAGTGCGCGCCACGGGAAAGGCTGCCGAATTGATCGATTTGACTCGTCACCACGGAGAGCACCCGCGGCTGGGCGCAACCGACGTTATTCCGTTTGTTCCCATACAAGACGTCAGCCTGCAGGACTGTGTGGCTCTGGCAAGGCGGACCGGCGAGCGTATCGCTAAGCAGTTTGGCATTCCTGTTTACCTTTATGAAGCGGCCGCGACGCGTCCGGAGCGGCAAAATCTGGCGGATGTCCGGAAAGGAGAGTTTGAACTGTTGCGAGAAGAAATCGCCACCAACGACGCGCGTATTCCCGATTTCGGCGAGCGCAAGGTGCATCCTACTGCGGGCGCTACTGTGGTGGGCGCCCGCGAACCGTTGATTGCCTATAATGTTTACCTGGGGACGGAGGATGTGGCTGCAGCAAAAGAGATCGCCAAGACAGTGCGCTTTAGCAGCGGAGGCCTTCCCTACGTGAAGGCGCTTGGTTTCTCTATTCCCGAGAGAAAACAGACCCAGGTCTCCATGAACCTGGTCAATTACAAGGCAACTCCTGTCTTCCAGGCCTTCGAGAAGGTAAAAAGCGAAGCCGCGCGGCGCGGAGTGCCGGTTGTTTCCAGCGAGATTGTCGGCCTGGTCCCGCAAGGCGCCTTGCTCGCAGTGGCGGCGCATTACCTTCAGATAGAGAGATTCTCGGAAGACCTGGTGTTAGAGAACCGCATGCTGGCTGCGCGCCAGGGGTCTCACACGGGTAAGAGCGTGGCAGAATTTCTCGACGCCGTTGCCGCCGGCGACGCCACACCCGGAGGTGGAAGTGTGGCAGCCCTGTCTGTCTGCCTCGCTGCAGCCTTGGGGATCATGGTCTGCAACTTGACGGTTGGAAAAAAGAAATATGCTGGCGTGGTAAGCCAAGTTCTCACAGCCTGGGGGGAACTCCGAAAGTATAGAGATGTGTCCGCGAAGCTGGTGGACCTGGACTCGCAGGCCTTTGAAAAAGTGGTCGCCGCTTACGGCATGGAAAAAGGCGACGTGCGGGATCAGGCAATCCAAAATGGATTGAAAGAGGCCACAGAAGTCCCATTGCGTACGGCGGCGGCCGGCAGAGAAGTGCTGCGGCAATTGGACAGGTTGTGCGACGTTGGCAACCAAAACGCATTGAGCGATGCGGGAACCGGAGCCGAGATGGCAGTGGCTGGGATTCAATCGGCTGCTTACAATGTCTCGATCAATCTCAAAGACATAATGGACAGCGAATTTAAGGAGACCATCCCCGGAAGGTTGGAGCGCCTGCTTCAGGAGAGTTTGGAAACGGCGGAGCAAATTCGTGGAAAGGTGCGGCTGAAGCTAGATTGAGCCGCTAGGGTGTCGCTGATGGAACCAATCGTCGATAAGGACGTGGAAAAATATATTTACGATCTGCTGCCGGAACGGGACGATGTCTTGATGGAAATTGAGCAGCAAGCCCGCAAGCGCTCCATTCCCATCATTGGACCGGCGGTCGCCCGGGTGATTTATCAGTATGCCCGCATTGCCGGCGCCAAGCACGTCTTCGAGATGGGATCGGCCATCGGGTACTCAACGATTTGGCTGGCGCGGGCTGTAGGCAAGGACGGCAAGGTGTACTACACCGACGGCGATCCCAAAAACGCCGCCGAAGCGCGTTCATATTTTGAACGGTCGGGAGTGGAAGGCCAAATTGAAGTAATGGTGGGGGACGCTTTTGAATCCTTGGACAAGGTGAAAGGGGAATTCGATTTGATTTTCAATGATGTTGACAAACATCAGTATCCGCAGGCATTCCGTAAGGCAGTTCCTCGAATTCGGAAAGGTGGGCTCCTCATCACGGACAATGTCCTCTGGAGTGGCCGAGTTGCGCGAGGGGACAAGGACGCCAATACGGAAGGAGTGAGGGAGTTCAACCGGCTGATTTACTCCTCCAAGCAGCTGTATCCGACAATACTCCCAATCCGAGACGGAATCGCTGTATGCGTCAAACTGTGAAGATAGTTCCCAGTTCCCAGTTCCCAGTTCCCAGTTCCCAGTTCCCAGTTCCCAGTTCCCAGTTCCCAGTTCCCAGTTCCCAGTTCCCAGTTCCCAGTTC
>DASXTB010000071.1:0-3856 GCA_036505615.1 Acidobacteriota bacterium | reverse complement strand
ATTTTATCGGCAAGACTTCTGGCGGTGTCATTCCACACAATCGCTTCCTGATTCTGCGGACGGCCCTTTTTCTTCGATGCTACTGCGGTGCCAGCTTCAACGGAGCCGGACGCGGGATCGAGCGGGCCATGTTGGCGGTCGTCTTCGTCCCGGTCGGACATTGTCACCTTCCATGACTTTCCCGTTTGAGAATCCTCAGAAGGCCGGAACGGGAAGGCGAACCGGCCTTGTCGTCGCTGAGAGCTACCCAGCGGCTATCCGAGAGTGATGCTGCCCCTATTTTAACTGCCAGGCGTAGGGGCGCTAAGAGTTTTGTTTAGTGCATGCGGATGGACAGAATCACTTACTCTGTTCGCCATTTTGCGGTATGTATCCGTTCATGGACTGTCCTGCGCTCCGCCTGGAGCTGCGCCGCCATCGGTTGACTCTGTGCTACTACGTGGCGATGAAATGCCCCCAGCACGGTGAAATGCGGGCCGCAGTGAAGCGTGTACCGAAAGTGTCGTATCGTTGCCCGCTTTGCTATGCGCTGTGTGGCTGGACTCTGCTCGGCGCTGGTGGAACTCATAAGCAGTTGCCGTTCTGGGATGAACTCGATGGGGACGGCATCCGGTAGGGCGGCGGGATGACTTATGCGAAGCTAGTGGAGGATAATGCTTTCACGCCTTTCGTGAGGCGGTAAAAATGCCTCATGAAATCCAGATCGTGGTGAACTTATCGCTTGAGGAGGTTGGTGCGCCTATGAGTTCAGAGTGGGCAGCAGAACTGGCGAGGGAAATAAGGGCGAAGAGAGAACTAACTCGCCTCTCTCAAGAAGCGATTGTTAGCGACCAAAAGAAGGTCGAGCGTAATGCCGCACCGAAGTGGAAAAAAATTTGCAATCTCGTTAAACAACTTGCGACAGATTTGAATGAGGAAATGAGTGAGCAAGTCGTCACGATTGAGATGGCCTCCGCTAATAATGAGCTTGTTGTAAAGATGGCCGACAGTCCAAGGATGGCCTCATCGCTTCAGTTCAACCCCCACGATTCTAGCCTAAGGGTGAGCTTCCACGGAGGAGATTTGGTTCTAGCCGTCAATTCGCGTGATGAATTGGTATGGAAGAGCAACATCACGAACGATGTGTGGGATGATGAGGGAGTAGCACAAAAGTCAATTGAATACGCGTGGCGGCGCTCCAATAAATAACTACTTCTGCGGCGGGGCGCTTATACATGGAGCACCCCCGGTTGATCCTCAGGAATGCCCCCGCATAGGTTTTTGGAACGCCGCTGGGAGGCTCGGTGGACGGTGCCCACCCCAAGCCCCAGCTGTTTTGCGATCTCGCGCCAGGACGCACCGGAGGCACGAAGCGAATTGATCTTCGCTTCGCTCACTTCTGCTTGCGGACGCCCTAGCCGCTCGCCCTTGGCGACGGCATTTCGGAGCCCAGCCTTCACCCGCTCCTGGATGATGGAGCGTTCGAAATCCGTGATGCGGTTCGCCCGGTCGCGCTCGCGGGTAATGCATTCACTCGTTTGGCGGGGCTGCCAGCACGATGGTAAACTTTGCCTACAGCCACCTCGTCTAGAGAGATGAGGTAGATCGATGTTTCACAAGATCCCGAAGTTGTCGCATTGGTTGATTCCCATTCTTTTCGTGAGCCTTTGCCCGCTCGCTCTGATCGCTCAGGAAAAACAAGAGAAAAAAGCGGAGAAGTCTGCGAGCACGGAGACTGTGACTGGTTGTCTGCAGAAGGGCGACGCGCCGGGCGGGTTCTCCATAACTGGTGAAGACGGTAAGATCTGGGGACTCTATAGCACCAGCGTCAAGCTGGATCAGCATCTCGGTCACAAAGTGACCGTCACTGGTTCCCGCACCCATGAGTCGAAGGCAGAAGAGAAAAAAGAAGGACAGGTGGAGAAGGCATCCAGCAAACAGGAATACGCCGACCTGGATGTCACCGGCCTGAAGATGGTCAGCGACAGCTGCAAATAGCCATTCGGCTCTGGCAGGCCGTAGCTTTTGGCACCCATCTGCCCCTGGGTGGTAAATGACCGGGCTTGGGGTGTGCCTGCGTGGACTTGATGTATGGCCGAGAAGAAGGTTGAAGTGGAATGCGTACGGTTCAGTAGGCGGCGTGCGGTGGTATTGCAGCGTTTGCAGTTGGGCCCTTATTGCACGCGATCAAAAAGAAGTCAACCGGCAGTCCTTGCCGTTCCGCAGCAGTTTGTTGAACGCAGGTGCGAGAATCACCCGCCTTTTGGGACACGGTTCAAAACAAACGACAATCAAACGGGCTGCTTGAATCTCAAGAGCTGCTTGAACAGTTTGGACCTCCTGGAAGCAAACCGTGGCGATTCTTGGAGAACGTGGAGTGATGCGGAATCTCCTTATCGAATTGTTTACGACCGGAGTGCCGAAAGTTATTCGGATATCGAGCCTTCTAAACGTGCGCTGTGAGTATATTTATCGAGTCCCAGACATCAGGCCAATCTCCCTCATCGTCGTAGGAAAATCTCTGCAGGAGTTCACATCGGTGATCGCTGGTCCGAGAGAACAATTTTCGCCGGTGAACCGTGGTTCGCTTTGCCTACGCGACAAAAGCAAACCCGAAGCATATTCAGATGAATCAAGAGGGAAAATACTCCTAGGAGATTCTCCCATTCGTTGAGAGGCGTAGGATTCCGTACAAGGGGAGGAAAAAGAATACCGCCATCTTTCCTCGAGCAGTGTGTTGGCGCAAAAGCTGCTGTTTGCAAACATTGCAGCGGGGACCTCACTCCCTACATTTCCCGCTACTTCGATACGACCACAGGGAGTAAGACCGATTCACAAAGCTATCAAGAAATCGCCAAGATTCTGCAGCGTTTGCCATTTGAGGTGATTTTTCATTTCAGACGTCACCACAGAGCTTGATGGGGCTAGAGCAGCCGACATACGGACTCTGCTGTGCGTGCGTCCAACGAATCTTCCTCAGCGTCCGGGCAAACACCGACTGATCCGCACTCTGGATGAAGTGTTTCCCTACCGACTCCGGTTCAAAAAGCTCTCCTGACGGCTCAGGGCCTCAGACTCCTGTTTGGTCGTCAAGCTGCGACGCTGGCACCGATGAAGCATCTCGCGAGAGGCCGGCGGGACTGGAGGCTTTTTCTTCGATGTCCTCAATCGTAAGCTCGCGCAGCATATCTTCGACGACCTGGCTCACCTTGCAAAGGGCATGGCAACCGGGGACGGACTCCCGGTGCCGCCAGTGTTCGCCGTGAATATCGCTTCGCCGCGGTCCCTCGCTCGCCTTGATCACATCGAGCACGGAAATGTACCGCGGGTCGCGGGCGAGTGTATATCCGCCCTTAATCCCGGGGTGGGACATCAACACCCCAGCTGTGGCAAGTCGCTGGAGGATCTTGGCCAACGCTTCATGGGGCAGTCCATAGAATTCGGCTAAGTCATTGGCGCTGAACGAACCCTCGCCACCGTGTTCTGCCAAGTGCTGCGCAGCGAGGAGGCCGTAACACACTCTCCGAGTTAGCAACATAACGAATCCCGCTGGTCTGGCCGATTCGGACCGACACACCGCCGGAGCCGCCCAGCCTAAGCCGACGTGCAATTGGGCCAGAAGCTACGCCCGCGGACGGTTGCCGGGCCTTGTCAGCCGTGCCATCGACTTAGTACAATTAGATTGTACCAACCTAGTACTATTTAAATCTGCTTATGTACGGCGGTTCGGAAGACCTCCGAGACAGGGACATTGACTGATGATCAGACTAGGCAAATTGACGGACTACGGGTTGGTCTTGATGACTCACATTGCGCAGAACCACGATCGGTTGCTGCACACAGCGCGTGACTTGGCCGTCGAGTCACGGCTGCCCCT
>DASXTB010000070.1:0-35707 GCA_036505615.1 Acidobacteriota bacterium | reverse complement strand
GCAGCTGGGAACTGGAAACTAGGAACTGGCAACTAGGGAATTAAGGGGACAGACCCCTAATTAACGAAGCCGGAATTGCGGTAAATTGAGCCAATCGAATAAGGCGGACTACTATCTCGGGGTGCGACTCAATGCGGGTATGGTCAATACGGGTATGGTCTCAGTCGTGGCTTTGAGCACTGTGGGGAATCTGATCTCGACCATTCCTGCTAATTAACCTAGGGACAGACCTCAAATTAACCAAGTTGAACTCAGGGTAAGTCCTCGCGCTTCCTTCAATTTCGGCTTGGTTAATGTCGCGGGAATTAAGGGGACAGACCCCCATAATTCCGTGGAGTTTGGACATTTCGTGTACCTACCGGCCCTCTGAGTCCGTGCAGCCGAGCAAGAGGCCGCCTTTAGCGGCCTTTCCCGCAGGGTTTCAGCCCCGGCCTTCCAAGGCCGGGGTTATGAGCGCCAGCGCAAACATCGTCCAGGCCGTTTCAACGGCCTTTTTCTTTATCCCCGCCGGCGTTGACGCCGGCCGGCTGCTCATCGGGACTTTCTATGCATTCCAATCTGTTGTTTAACGTTCCTCGAGCGTTCCCCTCGGTATGCCAGGTTAGGTGAAGCAGGATTTCTGAAAATGCTCTGTGGGCCATAGTTGTCCTCCACCACAGATAACTGCCCACCCGAGAAATTTGCGAAGGAATAATTTGGCTGGCTAAAGCCGGTTGATTGGAAGGCCGGTGAACCGGCCTTGGATAATTTCGGATTGCGCTGGACCCCGGCCTTGCAAGGCCGGGGCTGAAACCCTTCGGGAAAGGCCGCTGAAAGCGGCCTCGATCACACCGCTTGTGTGCAGCCACAGAGCCGCGGCCGGAAGGGCGCGGCGCGCCAGAATAGCCGGCATCGGCAATTCCACCGTGCTCAAGCTGGCTGGATATTTTCAGTTATGGGGTTGCGAGAATAACCTAGTTTGCCGCGCCGCGCCCTTTACGGCCGCGGCTCTGTGGGTGCCTGCAGTGGCAAGTGGCCATCCGGATTCATCGGGATGGCTAAAACTGGGCCAATTTGGTTGCCTGGCAACTAGGAACTGGCAACTAGGAACCAGCAACTGGCAACTGGCAACTGACAACCTCCGCTACCTGGCCAGCGTGGTGGTTTCAAGCGAACCGTTCTTGCACAGCGAGCGGCCCGCATCTGATTGCGGTTTGATCATCCCTTTGCGATAGCCGCTTTCTTTATAAAGACTGAGGAAGATCGCCACCAGGTCCGCATCCAGTTTGGAGCCGGCTTCCGATTCCAGCATCTTCACCACAACTTTTGGAGGCAGCGCCTTTCGGTAGGCGCGGTTTGATGTAAGCGCCTCGTAAATGTCGCTGATGCTGACCACTCGCGTCGCCAGGCTGATCTGATCGCCCGTCAGTCCCTCCGGGTATCCGGTTCCATCCATTCTTTCATGATGGTGGAGCACAATATCTCTCACTGCCGCCAGATGAGGCACGGGCTCAAGAATCCGCGCTCCATAGACGGTATGCAGTTTGAGGATCGCGAACTCCTCGTCGGTCAGTTTGTCGTTCTTGTTCAGGATGGTTTCATCGATGCCTATTTTGCCCACATCGTGCAAGATCGCGCCGCGCATGATGTCCTGAAGCTCCTTTTCCGTAAGACCGAGGCGCTCACCGATGGCCACCGCATATCTGGAAACCAGCTCGGAATGGCCGCGCGTATAACGGTCCTTCACCTCCACGGCCTCAGCCAGCGAGGTCACGATCGCGACGTAATTGTCCTGCAGGTCGCGGTACAACTGTGCGTTCTCTAAGGTGATGGCGGCCTGGTAAGAGAACGCCATCAACAAATCGAGGTCTTCCTCGGTAAAACGCCGGCGGGCCGCCTTGTTGTCCACATAGATCACGCCCATTAAGGCGCCGCCCGGGCTTCCCTGGGAAATGTAGTTTTGAGAGTAAAGCAGTGGAATGACGACAATACTATGCAGGTCCAGCGCGCGGATGCTGGCCTGATTTTGAAGCTCCGCATCAATGGCGATGTCATTGATGTGCACCGGTTTTCCGGTCTCGATCACACGTTTGATGATGCTGCTGCTGAGGTCTTGGTCCGGGACTTGCGACGCTGAGCTCTCCAGGGTTTTCCTGTAGACCACTTCCATGTCTCCACTCTTATTGCGCAGCAGAATCATGGCGCGCATTCCCGATGAGATTTCCAGCACGCCGCTGAGAATCAGCTCGAACACTTCTTCCAGCTCGAGCGAAGACGTAATTGCCTTGTTGATCTCAATCAAGGTCTTTAAGTTTTTCAGATTGTTCAGAGCGGCCTTGGAAAAATCATAGGCGCTGCGGAAAATCGTCAGCTCGTAGTCCGATCTTTGCGGGGAATATCGAAGCGGATGCTCTCTGTCCAGGCCCAGTACAATGACGTCTCCGTCACTGAGAAGATGATGTCTCACTTGCTGGCCGTTGACGTAAATACCGTTCTTGCTCGCGTGGTCTTCAATATAGAAGCAGCCTTCCTTAAAGAATATCGTGGCCTGCCTTCTGGAGATGCTTTGATGCGTGAATACAATGTCGCATGAGGGATCGCGGCCGATCAGAAGAGTCTGGGTTTCGCTCAGCTCGACCGAAGTGGTGCTGCCGTCGGCAGATTTGAAGAAAAGCGTGCTCATGTCTCTAAAATCAAAACTCAGATGCCAGAATCATGGCCTGCCCGGTGAAACGCGACGGTGGCCCTCGTCACACGGGCGGATTAAACATGGCGCAAGTGAGCTACATTACATTGAAATCGTCCCTCAGAACAGCCTAGACTTCTGGCTGAGCGTATTCCAGCTTCTATGATTGGCAAAATAATTTCGCATTATCGCGTGATTGAGCAGCTCGGTTCCGGCGGGATGGGCCTGGTTTACAAGGCGGAAGACACGCGGCTGGGGCGGCTGGTGGTGCTCAAGTTCCTGCCGTCGGACTTCTCCAAAGATCACCAGGCTCTGGAGCGATTCCAGCGCGAGGCGCGGGCAGCCTCAGCTTTAAACCACCCTCATATTTGCACCATTTACGACGTGGGCGAGTACGAAGGCCAGCCCTTCCTGGTAATGGAGCTTCTGGAAGGTCAAACTCTGAAGCAGTCTATCGCAGGCGGCCCGCTTGCGACCGCTCAGCTCCTCGACATTGGAATTCAAATCGCTGATGCTTTGGATGCGGCTCACTCAAAGGGAATCGTTCACAGGGACATAAAGCCCGCAAACATTTTCATAACCGGCCGGGGTCAAGTAAAGATCTTCGACTTCGGACTGGCGAAATTAAACGAAGAACGCCAGCCGGTGATTGAAACTGTGGGCCCGTCACGCCTGGAAGAGCATTTAACCAGTCCAGGCACCTCCATCGGCACGGCCGCCTATATGTCGCCCGAACAGGCGCGGGGAGAAGTTCTGGACGGGCGCACAGATCTCTTCTCTCTGGGCGTAGTCTTGTACGAGATGGCTACCGGGGTGCTGCCGTTTAAAGGGAGAACCGCGGCAGTTTTGTTTGATGAGATTCTGAACAAGAGTCCGCTGCCCCCGATGGCCCTTAATTCCACGGTTCCCGGAGCGCTGGGCGGAATTACTAGCAAGGCGCTGGAAAAGGACCGCCACGTTCGCTATCAATCAGCCAAAGATCTGCTGGTTGATCTGCAGAGACTGAGGCGCGATATGGCGTCGAATGCGCTCGGCAAAGATCAGATGCCGCGCCAGGCACAACGGCGGTGGGCAGGCTCGCGAAATGGCTGGGTTTTTGCCGGAATCGCGGCCGCCGTTTTGCTGCTGGCGCTTATGGTCTTCCTCCACTTTCACAATCTATCCCCCGTCGCCAACAACCACCCGATTGACTCGCTGGCGGTTCTGCCATTCACCAACGTCAACGGGGATCCGAATACGGAATACCTGAGCGATGGTCTGACCGAGAATCTGATCGACGCTCTTTCGCAGACGGCGAAACTGCGCGTGATGGCGCCGAGCACGGTGTTTGCTTACCGGGGCAGCGCAATAGATCCCCGAAAAGTGGGGCGCGATCTGCAGGTTGGCGCCGTTCTTTCCGGCAGAGTGGCTGAAGTCGGTGGCGGCTTGATTGTCCACGTCAGCCTGATCGACGTCGCCAACGGATCGCAAATCTGGACTCACGAGTACAAGAGCAGTCCTTCGGGCCTGCTCGCCACTCAGAGGGCAATCTTGAAAGAAACAGCGCAGAGACTTCGGCTGGACTTGACGGCGGATGAACAAAGGCGCCTCGCGCAGTCCTCCAGCACCAGCAACGAAGCCTACGTGCTTTATCTGAAAGGGCGTTATTACTGGAGTAGGGGAACCGCTGAGGATCGCAGAAAAGCAATTGCCTATTTAGAACAGGCGATCCAGAAGGATTGGGCCTCCGGCGCAGGCAACCCCGGCATTTTAGAGAGTCCTGCTTCTCCCAACTCCCGGGTTGCCGACGCAGAAGCGGCTGGTGAGCCTCACAGCGCCGGCTCTGAGAGGGAGGCAAGTAAAGTCGCAAATTTGAAAAAAGCCGCGTCCGAAAGCAAAGGCAAGCTTTCTTCGTCTAGGCTGGCGCAAGAACGGACCAAGGCGCGCGTGCCGGCAAGCGAACTCTCCACCGCACGACAAAAGGAGCCCGGGCGGGAGGCCGCGCGAAATGACAAGGTGAATTATTCCAGCGCACCGGCCGAAGGAAGCCTGCTGTGGTCTGGAGACGTAAAGCAGCGCCCCATGATTCTGGTAATCGATAGAGCGATCACCAACGTGGGCACAGTGGAGGGCACGCTGCCGGGTATCCCTTGCCAGATCCAAATCGATGATCCGGATGTAACAATCAGCGAGTTTCCCAGTCCCAGCAACGGCTACAAGAGAATCATGCTTCGATTGAATAAGAAAGGGCGCACCTCCATCACCATCCGCTGGAAAGCCGTCAGGTAGAACGTATCACCAAAGAACTTCCGTCAGCCTCGACTCAATAATTAGCCGATCTTTTGTGATCAGCGGTAGGTCCAGGCATCTCGCCGTAGCTACGATCAACGCGCCCAGCGGATCCTTCAGGATCGTTTGAGTGGCACTGTCTAAGACGATTTCGACTGTCAGCTCCTGAGCTACAAATCCAGGACAATCGAGCAGCGTCCATACCCAGGAAGCAAAACTTCCCTCTCTAAGAGCAAGACGGCCTCGCCGCTGGAGCCCACTGATTCCAAAAAGACGATAACGGGTATGAAAACGATGTCCCGGCCTGATTCTGCATTGCCGATTTGTTTCTTTTTACCCAAGGTCTGCCATTGACCTTTTGTGCCGATACGGTTCAAACTGAAGCAACTTGTAGTCAATCTGGATCACATCATGGGAAGTTCGAGGGCTGGGGCTGTGCTGCTGCTGTGTGTTCTGCCGATACTCGGGATGCGTGAAGCATCGCAGCGCCCCATCTCCATCTACGCTGCCGGTTCGGCGGCCACTTTCCGCAGCAGTCCAATTGCAGTGGCCCCGGACGGCAGGCTTCTGCTGACAGTCAATCCGGATTCAAATTCTATTTCTCTGATCGACACAGTATCACGTAGGCTTTTGGCAGAAATTCCCGTTGGGCCGAATCCCCAGACGGTCAGCGTCGATCCATCGGGTGGCCGGGCTTATATAACCAACCGTGATGACGCTACTCTCTCGATAGTTGATTTGAATCTCGGGCGTGAAGTCGGGGCTCTGCTGGTTGGAGATGAGCCTTTCGGCGTTCTCGCAAGCCTTGACGGTCGCGTTTATGTGAGCAACAGCGGCTCCGATGTAATCGACGTGTTCGATAAGGCAAGTTTGAACAGGCTCGCCAGAATCGCCACCGAGCCTTCCCCCCGTGGCCTCGCGCTCTCCTCCGATCAAAAACGCCTCTATGTCACTCACTTCCTGAGCGGAAAGTTGACGGTGATCGACACGCAGAACTTTTCCGTCGAGACGGTGATCTCTACCGGGCAGGACGGCAATCTTTCTCAGGCCGTCGTGATAGATCCCGTGACGCAGCGCGCATTCCTGCCGCAAACGCGCTCGAATACCACAAACGGCGCACTGCTGTTTGACTCAACTCTTTTTCCCATCGTCACAGTGATAGACCTTATTACGGCAGAAAATTTACAGCGCCAGAGAATCGCTCTGGACGTAGCCGATCGGCCGGTGAGCATCCCGATAGATTTGGCCCTCACTTCGTCGGGGAAGCTTTATGTTGTCAACGCCGGAAGCAACGATGTGTCCGTAATCGACATTCAAAAAGGCCGTGCGGTGGCGCATTTGCAAGTCGGGGACAACCCGCGCGGGATGGTGCTGACGCCGGATCAGAAAACCTTGTACGTCAACAATACGCTGAGTGGGTCGGTTTCTGTAATCGATGCTCAAATCGATAAAGTGATCGGTGAGATCGTGGTGACCAAGATTCCTCTTTCGCCGGTTGTTTTAAATGGAAAGATCCTTTTCAACACTTCGGCACGGGACCGCATTTCCAAGGACCACTGGATGTCGTGCGCTTCATGTCATTTTGACGGCGGGATGGACCAGCGCACGTGGTTTTTCAGAGATGGACCGAGAAACACTCCCAGCCTGCTGGGAGTCAAAGACACTCTGCCTATACACTGGTCCGGCGACCTGGACGAGCTGCAGGACGTGGAAGCAACGATCCGCAACATCCAGGCGGGAACCGGGCTGGCCGACGGCCCGGACAACTGCACTCCCGCATGCGATCAGGCGCCTCCCAACGCCGGGAGGTCCAAAGATCTGGACGACCTGGCAGCTTTCATGCGCACACTCAAATTCCGCGCCAATCCGAATCTGAATCCCGACGGTACGCTCACCAACAGCGCGCGCCGGGGCGAGGCGCTCTTTTTCTCATCAGAGACCCGCTGCGCCATCTGCCACCCGCCTCCGCTGTACACCGACCGCACAAAACACGATGTCGGCACGGGAACCAGCCCGTTGGAAGCGAAAGGAACTTCATTCGACACACCGTCTCTGCGAGGAATTTATAATACGGCGCCCTACCTGCACGACGGGAGCGCCGCCACGCTTTTGGACGTCTTGACGATGCAGAATCGTAACGACGCACACGGCAAGACCTCGCACTTGAGCGGCGCGCAGTTGCAGGATCTGGTGCAGTTTTTGAAATCGCTGCCGTTTGATCGGCCGCGGCGACGCCCGTGAATTTCAAGTTTCGAATGACGAATAACGCTGAAACCCCAGGAGGTGAGGGATTGGTTGCGCTCACTCGCAAACTCGCGCGGTTTTCCTGCCGCATCGCACTGCCAGTCGCTGTTCTCACGTTGGCCACAACCGAAGCACGAGCCGCACTGATCGCGGGAAGAGTGGTCGATGACCGCGCGCAGCCGCTCGCCTCAATCCATGTTCTTCTTGTCGACACATCGCGGGAAAGCAATTGCTGCAGAGACGCAGAGACGCAGACTTCCGTCGATGGCTCCTTTACCTTCAACGCCCCGCCGGGGGTTTACGTTGTGCGCACGTACGTGACGCCGACCCCGTGGTATCCGGTTGCCGTTCGCGTCGATACGCGAAGCGGAGATCGCCTCGGCCTGCAGTTGCAACTCAGGCGTGAGCCGCGTCGATACGTTCCTGACGATCCACCGCGCGCCTCGCGCATCTCCTTCTCCGATCCGACGGCGGACGGTGAGATCACCGTACGCGGTGCAGCCGGCGCCGTTCCAGGAAATGCATTCGTCATCCTGGTCACCACCGAAACCGGCCATCTCGCATTCGCCGAGGCTGCAGCGGATGGCTCGTTCGTCGCGCAAACATTCGGACCGCCTGGCGTTCACATTCTCGTGGAAGCTGACCCTTACGGCGATACAATACGCGCCGCTGGAAAGCCCGTCGCCATGCGGACGTTCCCCCCCGAGGAATCATTTTTCTTTCTCAGCCCCCTCGCACCGCTGGTCGGAACCGTCATCGAGGTGCCCGTACCGTCCGCAGGCGATGGGCGGATTGCCTTCGGAGGCGCAGGCAGCCCGACGTACTCCAACAGCGCGCTTCCGCCGTGGATCGTGAGCGGAACGATCAACAAGAATCGCTTCAACGCGGGAGAAAGGCTCGAGATCACAGCGTCCGTTCGCGTGAACTCGCCTCTGCTCGCAACAATCAAGAAGATCTCCGCATCGCCGGCGCTCTCGCTCGAGCGGATGTCGCTCGAGAACGGCGAGCCGCTGATTGCGCGAGCGACGCAGGCGTCATCATTTCTAACCCCCACTGGCTTCGCGATTGAGAACAACCTGCAGGGCCTCGCCCCGGGGCAAGTCATGAAGCTCGATATCCCGGTCACGGGTTCCCAGCACGCCGAGGCGACATTCACGATGCGTGTGCAACTGCCTCAGAACCTGGCGAGCGGTTACTACAGACCGTTTCTTCAATTCTTCTTCAGCGACTATCCGGTCGAGCAACCTCCCAGCCGTCCGATCACGATCATCGATGACGAGAAACGAAACCCGGCCGACGGCATGTATCTGCCGATTATCCGCGTTGGCGGCCCGGCAGCACCACACCTCTTCTGGACTCTGCTGACCGGAACCCTCAGCTCCGCCACTTATGGCGCGGCCGCGAAGGAAGACGAACGCTGCTGCGCGATTGCGCCGACGATTCAGCAGTCGTCGAAGCTCTTCGTCATCCCCCGTGTCGACGAACGAACGCAGACGCCGATCATCTATCGACTTGAGCCGTTTGCGCCGATGATCCAGGCCGGCGACCGAGGCGTGCCTCCATCTGCACCCTCGGTTCCCTTCCGTTTTCCATCAGGTCGGCTCGCGGTGCGGATCGAACGACCGGACGGTGTAATTCAGATGATCGGGCCGGCACCGTTCGTTCAGTCTCGTCTGGCGGGACCGATCGACCGTCACGGGCGGCCGTTCGATGGCGGCGGACGGAACATCCACAATGTCTCACAGCTCACTACGCTCGATCCCCGATTCGAGGTTGCGTTCGATCTCGAAGGCCCGCATCGCATTGTGTTAGACGGTGAGATCGAAGATATCTACGGAGTGTTATGGCGCGGCCACGGCACGTTCGACATTCACGTCGGCCCGATGCTGGTCCTCGATACAGCGTCGCTTCCGGGAACGCCGTACGAGGTCGGTGACATCTTAACGCCAGAAGTGACGATCGAGCCTCCCATCGCGGCGGATGTCGAATTTCGCATCCAGCAGTTCGAGGACACCGC
The DNA here is from genome assembly GCA_036505615.1 of Acidobacteriota bacterium. Classification (GTDB taxonomy): domain Bacteria; phylum Acidobacteriota; class UBA6911; order JACQSX01; family JACQSX01; genus DASXTB01. The sequence continues at coordinate 26,513 of DASXTB010000070.1, read as the reverse complement.
GAAGATTCTTGATCGAACCATACGCACGAGAGCGAATCGATTCGGGCACGTCAGTTCAGTCGAAGGGATTCGCTTCGATCGCCCTGGTGAATATCGCGTCGACGTCAACGCCTCCTATCGCGACGCAACGGGACGCTGGTTAGCCGGTTCTCGAACATGGGGCGGCATTGTAGCGGCGCGCGACACGCCGATCATCGGGCACGGGCGGCGCGGCATCGATGTGGACCCAATCAGGCAGTGGTTCTTTCGAACGCAAACTACTGCTCCTCCGATTCCGAACAACCATGTTCACTTCCCTTTCGCATCGGGCGACGTGGTGTGGGGGCAGGAGAGTGATGCATTGATGCCACGCATTACGATCGATGATCGTGAGGGATCGATTGCCAATCTGATTCGACAGCGGTGGCACTCAACGACATTCAATGAGCGCGCGAGTCTCGGAGAGCTCCCACTCTTTATCAGCCGCGCCGACTCCTTCGATCCGCATCTCGACCCCGCGAGCGTTGATATGTGGGCGTACAGCTATCGCTCCGTGCAGCGTCCCGCGGTGCGCATTCGCGAGCAGATCGCATCATGGGAGGAGTTTCTCCCGTCGATGTACTGGCGTTTCAGTGATGAGTACGGGCAGCAGGCTGGAGTCGGCCGAAGCGGCGATCGTCCGAACGATTTCAAATTCCAGTTCGGAGGAGCCGTCGTTCGCGGAACGGCCGTCGGAAAACCATCCTACGGAATCTACGGGTCGCTGTTCGTACTCGTGCCAAACGACGATCCGGGCGGCGGAACGCGCATCTTCCCTCCATTCCAGGGCAATGGCGGAGGGCCATCAGGCGGACCACTGTTCACGCTCAAAGGCAAGCCGATCGATCTATTCTTCCATCCGACCGCCGTCAGACCGGGAACGATCCTGCAAATCGGGGAGAGTGCATCGTTCGCCGGTTACTCCGCGCCGACTCTGCCGTCAAAGATCGAGGTCATAGTCACCTCACCATCCGGCCTGACACGCACAATTCGCGGGCAGGCCGACAAGATCGGCTACTTCTACGATCCGGGGCAGGACTTCGGCGTCTTCGAGGCCGGCGTCTGGAAGGCGAAGGTCAGGATCAACTTCGACGGCATCACCTCGGCTGGTCAGGTGACCGCTCCGTTCCCGGCCGGCGATGTCCTGGGCTCACGCGACGGGGAGTTCTATTTTTATGTCGTCGGCAGCGACTCGCCGCAACTCGAGCTGGGGAAGCCTCCGCAATTTGTCCGGCCCGCTGAGGGACCGATTACGTTCAGAATCACTCCCCCCGCTGGCCTCACAAATATTGAGATGACCTATACGACACTGATGCCCGGTTTCATTCTTGACGAAGGAAAGACGACAACGCTCACCTACACCTACGATGCGCCGAAGTTGGCCAGGGATTTTCCGAATCTTGATCTGTTCGACGCCGACGGCTTTGCCGGTGTCGACACGATTACGATGAGTTTTCTGGTGAGCGGCACAGACGCGAGCGGCGCGCGCAAGCACTTCGCGCGGCAGATCTTCCTGCAAGGCGAAGAACTGCAGATGCCCGACCAGAAGGCACCACCGTCGCGGCGACGCCCGTAAATGTCGAATTTCTAATACCGAATGTCGAATGATTGAAAAGCACGCAATGAGGGTAGCGATTAATACTTTGGCCTCGCTAGGATCAAAATCGGCAATCGTTACTCGATTGCGCAGATGTATCTGGACTTTGGCGCTGATCGTTTCAAGTCTGGCGCTGGATTCGGGCGCTCAAACAAACCCGTCCCCGTCTGGCGGGTTTCCCCGCGTTTCTATCATTCAAGTTACGTCTCCCAATGCAGAGGGCGAGGTCACAGTCAGCGGGCAGGCCGGCGCAGTGCCCGGCATGAGCCTGGTCGGGCTGACAACGCTCGACACCGGTCATTTCACGATCGCTCTCGCAGACGCAGATGGCAGCTTCACAGCCCGCCTGTTTGCCCCTGCCGGAGGTACCATCGAGATTAAAGCTGACACCTCGAATTTGCTGAAGCCATTTCTGACCGTGCAACCGAGCTACATTGGAGGCGTGCCGGCGCTGGCGCAGGTGCGCGGAACATTCATTCGCGTCGCCGATCCGGCCCGCCAGGGTGTTGCAGTACCGTTTACTGCAGCCGGACCCACCAACGGCTTTCCAGTGCCGCTTCCCATCTGGGTGATATCGGGCACGATGGAGCGTCAAAGCTTTCAGCCCGGCGAAACCTTGCGCGTGGATGCCACATTGAAAATTGTTTCCAGCGCTTTGGATCAAGCCGCCCGCATTGGGCTGGTGGCCACTCTCAGTTTGGAGCGGCTTTCCCAACTTGACGGGACGGGCACTTGGGGCGACAGCCAGTTTGCTTCTACACTGCTGACCCCTACCGGTTTGCCGATCGAGCGATGGAACCTCGTGCGCGAAGACGGTTTTGCGGCGACAACGCGGCAGATGCTCTCGCGACCCGCGCCCGATCGCGCGGAGGCCAGCCTGCAACTGGCTCTGTCGCTACCGGCAGATCTGCCTTCCGGCTACTACCGGCCTTTCATCGTTGTGCGTTTCGAGGACCAAAACGGACGCATCGGCGGTGTCCCGCCCGATCCCACCTTCCGAAGTTTAATGGTGCTCGTCGACAAGGGCCAGGTCGCATCGCTGCCATTGATCCGAGTGGGAAATCCTGAGCCGCCCCGACTGCCCTGGTTATTGCTGGCCGACACGACCAGCAATGGAAGCCGGGGAGTGCGCGCCATAGAAGATCGCATGCGCTTCGGTTTTTCCTCCCGCATCATGACTCAGTCAGAGACCTTCGTCATTCCTCGTTTAAATCGATCCGGACAAGCGATCAGCTATCGCCTGGAACCCTTTGCGCCGGGCGTGGTCGCGTGGGACGGTGGTACTCCACCAGTTCCCAGGATCCCATTTTGCTTTCCGTCTGGAAGCTTGACGGTGCGCATTCAAAAGCCGGACGGCTCCCTCGCCGTTCTCGGTCCTGCCGTGTTCGCGCAGGCGCATTCCGCCACTCCGGTGGAGGGGGGAAATGGACCTAATGCCAGCGACGTCTACCAGCTTACGACGCTGGATTCTCGCTTCGAAGTGCAATTCAATCAAGATGGCCGTCATGTCATCACCATGGAAGGCAGTATTGAAGATATCTGGGGCAACACATGGAGAGGCGGAGGGACTTATGAAGTGTACGTGGGGCAGGTTCTCGCTTTAGACACGGCGGTGATGCCTGGCACTCCATTTGAGGTGGGTGATGCTTTCAATCCAGGCCTGGTTGTGACGCCGCCTGTGCCCGCGCAGGTCGAATTGCGGTTTCGACTTGCCGCGAACTCGGATCCAAGCCGGATTGTGGAGCGTGTGGTTCAGGGTCAGGCAAACCGCTTTGGTTACTTCCACCCGGCAGAGTCCGGAATCGCCTTGGACGAAACGGGCGAATACCGCGTGGACGTGACAGCTACGTACCAGGATCCTCAGGGCAAGCTCTGGATGGGCTCGCGCACCTGGGGCGGAGTCGTCGCTGCACGCAACGCCCCGCTCATTGCGCATGGGCGCCGGGGGATTCGGAACGGGAGTGCAGCGCAGCAGTGGTTCTTGGCATCTGAAATTGTCCGCCGCCCCGGCGACCCAGCCGACGAAGTTTTTTTCCCGTTCCAGTCAGGCGATGTCATGTGGATGGCCAAGAAGCACAGCACGTTCATGGAGATCACCTTTCAGGATCCCACCGGGCAAATCGTCGAACTGATGCGACCCCGAGCCAGCCCGGTGGTCGAGCCATTTCAGGCCCGCGCCACTGCAGGAGAGACCCCGCTCTTTTCAAGTCGGCCGGATCGGACCGATCCGCATATCGATCCTTCGAAGACAGACTTGTGGGGTTACAGCTACGTGTCCGTTGAGCGCCCGCTGGTTCGTGTGCGCGAGGAAGTCAGCGAAGACCAGACTATCGGCCGTCATTATTGGAGATTTGAAGGAAACTACATGGGGCAGATTGGTGTGGGACAGGATGGAGATCTGCCCAACGACATCAAATTCCAATATGGCGCTGCCGTCCTGCAGGGCCGCGCATTAAGCCGGCCTCAGTATGCAATCTACGGCTCAACGTTTGTCCTCGTCCGGGACGATGACCCGCGAGGCAGCCGCGTGTTTCCACCATTTCAAGGCAATGGCGGCGGGCCGAGCGGCGGACCGATTATGACGCTCAAAGGGCGCGATATCGACGCTTTTGTTCACCTGACCGGCGTGCGCCCCGGCACAGTCCTCGAGGTCGGGGACACCTTTTCCCTTGCGGGTGCGGTCGCTCCCCCATTGCCCGGTCTCGTCAGCGCCACCGTCGCGCTGCCGGGCGGCAGGATCATTCGAGCCTCTGGACGGGCAAACCGGGTCGGCTACTACTATCGCCCGCAGGATGACTTCATTATTGATGAGCCAGGAATCTACACCGTAGACGTGCGGGTTACCTTTGATGGGCAAACTTCCGCCGGACAACTCACCCCGCCTTTACCAACGGGACATGTTTTAGGATCTGCCGACGGGCGATTTTTTGTTTATGTTGTTGCACGCGGCAGCGCTCCGCTTTCTCTTAATTTTCCGGAGACGCAGCTACTGCCGCGGCCGGCCGCTCAGCTTGATGTTACGGCCAGCGCGCCTGCCGGCTTTACTATCAAAAATGGGCATATGACTACCATGATGCCAGGATTCCTTCTGCAAACGGGCGAACTGCCCAGCGGCGGCGCAAGCCTCTCTTTCCGATACGACCCGGCAACTCTGGCGCGCGATTTCCCCAATCTTGATCAGGATCCCCCGGCCGATGTTGTGACCATCACGCTTTTTGCGTCGGGCACAGATACAAAGGGAAATCCGGGATATGCGGCGAGAGTTTTAACTCTTCATGGCCAGCAGCTTTATAATCTTCCCATGCCCCGCTCGCGGCGGAGGCCTTAGGCTGAACTTCAAATACCAGCTTCGATTGAATAAAAAAGGCAGTTGACTTTTCCCAACCTGATCGGCCAAACCTCCATATACTGAGGCGTATATGGAGCTCACCAAGAAAACAACGATACTTCTCTCGCCCGATCTTCACAAACGCTTGGCACAGCTGGCCAAGCAGGGAGGCGACAGCCTGGGTGAACTGATTCGCCGCGCATGCGAGGTCCAATACGGGTTGGTGGCGGTAGAAGAAAGGCTGGCTGCTGTTGAGAAGTTGAAAGAGCTTTCACTGCCCGCCTCAACCCCGGCAAGAATGAAGAAGGAAAGTATTCCCGAACCCGAGGATCTGGTCTGATACAGAAGAATCAGGCTGGATTAAATAGCGGAGGAAGAAGGAAAGTGTCCCCCGAGGAGCTCGGTTAGGTGATTCTGATCGACTCCAATATTTTTATGTATGCAGTGGGAAGAAAGTCTACGACTTGGTTCGGCGGATAGTCCCCGGTGTCATACCGATCACAGCCGAACTGCTGGATTCCGCGCGCAGTCTTCTCGATAAATATTCTCATATCATGGCTCGAGATGCTCTTCATGCCGCCGTAGTCTTCGAAACGACAGCCCAGGCTATTTGTAGTTTCGACGCGGATTTTGATCGAATTCGAGGGTTGAAGCGGATTGAACCCGCTGGCTTCAGCCGTCGAATTAACGGGAGCGCTCATCGATTGGGCTTGCAACTTTGCTCCGCCAAGCCTTTGCGTTAGATTCTAGCGGTGCTGATCAAGGTAGCGCGCCGTTGCTTGTTGTTCCTTGCCGCTGTTTCCGGATCAATACTCTGCCTGCGGGCCTTCCTGGGCCCTTTCCATTTTCTGGTGCCGGTGAATTCTCCGATGAACGCGCAGAGCTTGTTCGGCTTTGCCGTCATGATCTTGCTGATCCTTCCAAACGCCAACCGAAGAAAGTCCGAGCATGCGCCCCAGCCGCAAAGATCAGAGCGCGACACCGGGGCCCGTCCCGGGAACTCGGTGAAGATCTCAACACTGGCAGCGGGGATAGGACTTCTGCTTCTGATTGCAGTTGCATTTTGGCGCTCCCTGTTCTTCTACTTTTTGTCGGACGAGTTCGTTTTGGTCAAAATCGCAAATTCATTTCATCGGGAGGACCTCTGGGCAACGTTGACTCGTGCCGGAGGCGATGGATTTTTCCGGCCCGCTGGATACATTTCCTTGTGGGCTAATGCCTGCTGGTCAGGATATCGTCCCATCCTGTGGCACATTTCAAATCTTTCACTGCATGCCGCTAATTCAACGCTCATGTTCCTGGTGGCCTTGCGATTCTGTTCCAATCGGGGTGCGGCTTTCCTGGCAGCGCTCATCTTTGCTCTTCACGGTTCGCGACCGGAAGCGGTAATCTGGACTGCCGCGCGTTTTGACCTTTTGGCAGCATTTTTCTTTTTGAGCGCCTTCCTTTTCTTCTTACGCCATTATCAGACCGGACTTCGCTCTGCCCTGCTCGCTTCCATGCTCGGTTTATTCCTCGCTCTGCTCAGTAAGGAGACAGCGTATGTGTTCCCGCTGCTGCTGGTTTTATTTCTGGCAATAAAGCAAGACTTTTCGCGTCACAGCCTGCGCATGCTTGCTCCCTATTGGATCCTGACAATTCTATTGTTTGTCTACAGATGGACACTTCTGTCGGGAGTGGGAGGATATCTAAATCCAAGAACGGGCGCTCCCGAGTTCCTCGACCTGGGCTTTATTTCCAGCTTGAAGGCGTTGGGACTGCGAGCTTGGGCGGCGCTTTTTTTTCCCATCAACTGGAGCGTGGAGCCGAATTTTGTTTTGGCGTTTCTGCTAGTGGCCAACGTTGGTTGTTTGATCTGCCTGACACACAGCAGATCCGGCGGCCGGCTATTTACATTCGCCGCGGGATTCGCGCTGCTTTCGGCTTTGCCTGCCGTGACGCAGTTGTCGCTGGGAGCAGATTTGCAGAAATCCCGGCTGCTCTATCTCCCCTCGGCAGGCTTCGCCCTTCTCATCGCTCTGGCCGTTGAGAGGTTGCAGACGAAATACCTGCGCTGGTTGGTCGCTTCAATTCTGGTCGCCTTTCATCTGGCGGCACTCAACCACAATCTGAATATTTGGCGAGACGTCGCGACTCTGGCCGATCGCGTTTGCGCCGCAGCAGCCGCCAAGGTGTCACCGGCTACAACGAAGGTGATTGTGTTGGGTCTTCCCGGCAGCCTGAATGGCGTTTACTTCTTCGCTAACGGATTCCCGGAGTGCGTGCAGATGCATGCTGCGAAAGCTTCGGATAATGTTGAGGTCTTCGCTGGACCAGCTTCCGCGCAGTCAAACAGCGGGACGGTGGTGTTGGTGTGGGATCCTGTGACGCAGAACCTTTCACAGCTTCATTAGAAGTGGGAAAAAATCCCGAGCCGCGACCGTCAGAAGCTGTCAAAAAATTGATTCAATGTGTACGGGCGACCCTGTGTGGTCGCCCGCTGCAGAATCCAGCGGATTTTTCTCGGCTCCGAAGTCCATCCGCGGGAATAGGGCGATATGTTTACCTAATCCGTCAGCTATTGCGGCGGGCGGCCACACAGGGCCGCCCGTACGATCAGGTGCATTTTCACACTTTCTCGGGTCGCGTGCGGAAAAATCCAAGAAGATTCGCCGAATTTTTTCTAGGCTGCTGCCGGTTCGAACTATTTTTAGGCGTTGGAAAACTAACAAACATTCTCCCCGCGCGCCCTGACGGGCGCGGTTCTGATTTCCTCATGGGTTCGCGGTCGCGGCTCCTAAAAGCTAGAGCTAAACCGGCTCGCCCGAGATTGCAATCCTGATGCTGCCGTTGGCCGATTCTGATCCCCTGGGGAAAAACTCCCGGTGCACCGCCTTGACTGCCCGATCCAGATGCTCGGCGGCGATGACGCAGGCAACCTTCATCTCCGACGAACTGATGCAGTCAATATTGATCCCCTCGCGCGCCAGAGCGGAAAACATTTTTGCCGCCATCCCCGGCACGGATGCAAGCCTGGAACCCACGATCGATATCTTCGCCACATTTCGATCCACCAGGATCTTGCCCGCGATTCCTTCCCGTTTCCATCGCTCAAAAAGATCCATCGCGCCGTCAACCAGGTCTTCATCCAAAATAAAAGTAATGCGCGCGCGGTCTTCTGCCGCGGCACTTTGAATGATCAGGCGCACATTAACATCGGCGCGGGCGAGATGCTCAAACACGGCAGCAGCTATTCCCGGCCGGTCCGGCACATCCAGCAGAGTCACCTTTGCAATTTTCTTGTCGGCGCTGACGCCCACTACACCAGCCTTCTCTAACACCGTTTCACCTCCACGGATCCACGTCCCCGGCTTCATGTGAAAACTGGAGCGCACGTGGATCGGAATTTGATACTGCATGCAGATTTCTGCCGCCCGCGGATGAAGCACTTTTGCGCCGCTGGCCGCCAACTCAATCGCTTCCTCAAAGCTGATTTCTTTCAGAAGCCGTGCCTCGCTAACCACCGATGGGTCGGCGGAGAAGACTCCATCCACATCCGTGCAGATCTCGCAAACAGAAGCGCGCAGCGCCGCGGCTATCGCCGCCCCGGTGATATCTCCGCCTCCTCTTCCGAGAGTGGTGATTTCATACCCATCCGTGATCCCCTGAAATCCGGCAATGACTACTACCTTGCCTTTATCAAGCTCTTTATGAATGCGCCGGATGTCGATCGAATGAATGCGCGCGCGGTTGAACGAGCCATCGGTGTGGATGCCGCACTGGGAGGCAGTCAATGAAATTGCCGGCACCCCAAGTTCCTGAAGCGCCAGCCCCAGCAGTGAAACGGCGATTTGCTCTCCGGAGGCAAGAAGCTGGTCCATTTCTCTCCCGCGCGGCTGAGACGAAACCTGATGGGCCAGCGACACCAGTTGATCGGTGGTCTTGCCCATGGCCGAAACCACCACGACCAGGCGCGGATTTTCGGGCCGGCAACGGCGCACTCGTTCGGCCACGGAGCGGATTTTCTCCGGGGTCGCCACCGAACTTCCACCGTATTTTTGAACCAGGATGTTACTTCTGTCGGACATTCGAAAACTCCATGTTAAGGTCACAAGCCGCAGGTCGCAAGTCGCAGGTCAAGGAACAGTCGCAGGTCGAACATCACAAGTCGCAAGTCCCAGGTCGCAAATCGCCTCAGAGGGTTCGTCAATCGACATCCGACCTGCGACCTGCGACCTGAGACCTGCGACTTCCGATGCCCGACTTTCGACTTGCGACCTTCGATTGGCGACCTTCGACCTGCGACTTTCGACCTGCGACTTGTTGATGGACAGCAAGCGTTCGCACTGAAAAAGGGATCCCAGTCTTTCCATAGGACTGCGCCAAGAGTTCTTCTATTTTGGGAAAATTCCTTTCCGCCAGAGCGACAATCGAAGGGCCCGAGCCGCTCAGGCACACTCCCAGCAAGTCGGGATGATCGAGAGCCAAAGCTTCTTTCAACCCCGGGATCAGCTTGTCGCGATACGGCTGATGCCAGCGGTCTCGAAGTGCTTCACGCAAATATTGGTAATCTTCCCGCTGCAGCGACAGCAGAAGCATGGCAACTCGCTGCAGGTTGAAGACTGCGTCCCTGCGCCGGATCGCTTCAGGCAGTACGCTTCGCGAATCTGAAGTCTTCAGCCGGATCTCGGGGGTTAAAACCACAAAGCGTATCGATTCCGGCCATCGCGACTGAAGCGCATTAACGGTCCCATCTGCCAGCCGGCAACTGGCGGTCAATCCCCCGAGCAGCGCCGCCGAAACATTGTCCGGATGGCCTTCCAAACCGCTGGCGGCGCTGAGCAGCTCCGAAGTGCTGAGTGGCCGCGTCATTTTCTCAAACAACTTCAAGCCGGCGACGGTGGCGGCGGCGCTGCTTCCCAATCCGGCCCGCATTGGGATTTCGCTTCGCACTTGAATATGGAGCGATGGAAAGTGCTTCCCGCTGGCATCCGCCAAAAAACGAAAAGCGCGTTCGATATAATTCTCGCCTTCCAGTTTCTGATCGACGAACTCAAATTCCAGGCTGTCTCCGTCATCGGGAGACACTGCAGCGATGTGAAGGCGAAGGTAAAGCTCCACTGCCACCGCCAGCGTGTCAAAGCCCGGACCCAGGTTAGCGATCGATGCCGGAACGGCAATCTCATTTCCCTTCATGGCCTTTTAAGAAGCTCGCAGCTCTCAGCGATCAGCTCTCAGCTCCCAGCTGTCAGCTAGCTATCAGCTCGCGGCTCTCAGCGATCAGCAATTTAGGCCACAGCTGTCAGCAAAGATGACCAAAACTGAAAGCCAATGGCTGACAGCCAGCGGAGAGCTGAGGGCTGACAGCTGAGAGCTGACAGCTGAGAGCTAATTCGAGGCCCGAAACTCGAGACTGGAAATTTTAGCGTTGCGAACAATATAGTCTGGGTCCTTCAATACATGCCCGGTCAGCATGGCTACGACGTTCGCGTCCCGGTCTAAAAGCCTCTCGCTGATCAGCTTTCGAATACCGGCCAGCGTTGTCGCAGAAGCGGGCTCGCAGCCAATGCCCTCCTGTCCGATCATCGCTTTCGCGTCGGCGATTTGCTCCTCCGAGACATCGACACATAAACCGGCGGTGAAGCGAAGCGCTCGCACTGCTTTTTTCCACGAACGGGGTGCTCCAATGCGGATGGCAGTGGCCGCCGTCTGCGGTTCGGAAATCGGGTCCAGCCTATCCCCTCCTTTTTGCCAGGCGCGCACCAGCGGGTTGGCGCCCTCTGCCTGCACAATAACCAGTCTTGGAACCCGGTCAATCAGATCGGCCGCCTTCAATTCCTGCAGCGCCTTGCCAAAGGCGGCCGCATTTCCCAGATTGCCTCCCGGCAGCACAATGTAATCGGGCGAGCGCCAGCCCAGCTGCTCTATCAATTCAAAGATTACTGTTTTCTGGCCTTCGATGCGAAACGGATTGATGGAGTTCAAAAAATAAATTTCGGGTTCGGAAAGTTGCAACATCCTTTCCAGGGTGCTGTCAAAATTTCCCTCGACCTCGACGATTTCCGCGCCGTAGTCGAGCGATTGGGCAAGTTTCGCTCCAGAGATGGAGCCGCGCGGGAGATAGACCCTTGCGGCAATGCCGGCCCGCGCCGCATACGCTGACATTGAAGCTGCCGTATTCCCGGTAGAGGCACAAGCGACGCGAGCGGCTCCAAGATACTTTGCCTGCGTCATCCCCAAGGTCATTCCCGTATCCTTAAAAGAGCCGGTTGGATTCCAGCCTAAATGCTTTACCAGGAGACGCTTCAACCCGGCGTAAGTAGCACAGCGAGGGGCGGACAACAGTGGCGTGTTTCCTTCCTGCAGCGTTACCACCAGGTCACGCGCGTAAAAGTTCGGCAGAAATTCCCGGAATCTCCACACGCCACTCCTGTCGATCGGCTCCTGGGAACTGTGCCGGTCTCGGAATGTCTGCCTCAGCCTGTCTGCATCCGGAGTGGGTCCCAGGATGATTTCTAAAAGCTCGCCACAGTGAGGGCACTGCAAGGCCCGATCGTTAATGTCCAGGCACAACAAACAGCCACTGTTGCTGCATTGCAGGTGCATAATTTTTATATCAAGACAGCATTGGCAGGCTAACCAGCGGCTGCACGTGAAAATCAAGCTTCTCGATATCCCTTAGGGCGCCTTCGAGAACCGACGTGTTGCACTCCTCGAGCGTCATCACGAAGGGGAGTTTGGATTTGTCCGGCCCTCGCTCTTGCAGCACGGCGTCGATGTTGATCTGGTAATTGGCCAGCACGGTAGCCAGCGCAGCTATGATACCGGGACGGTCCTCCACAGTAAAACGCACGTAATGAGGAGAGTTGAATTCGCCCACGACCTCATAAGGTTCTTCCGCCACCGACGAGTCCGTGACCGGGCTCTGCCGATTTTCCGCCAGCGAAATTAAATCGGAAATGACGGCCACCGCGGTCGGATCGCCTCCGGCACCGTATCCGGAGAAAACCGTTTCGCCGCCGAACTCTCCCGTGGACATCACCAGATTCTGACTCCCCTGTACGCGCGCCAGAGGTGAGGAGGACGGAACCAGGGCAGGCTGAACCGAGGCAAACAGTGTTCTCCCCGCCGGCAGTTTTCTTTCAGCGCGTGATATCTGTCGAATGGCACAGCCAAGTCGCCGTGCGTAAATAAAATCGACTGCTTCGATAACCTTAATGGACTTACACGCGATATCGAGTGGGCGGACGCGACATCGCAGGCCAATGCTGGCCAGAATTGCCAGCTTGGATCGGGCGTCAAAGCCGTCCACATCGTCGCTTGGGTCTGCTTCTGCGTATCCCAGGCTCTGCGCCTCTTCCAGCGCAACCGAGAAGGGCAGACCCGCCGATTCCATCCGAGTAAGGATGTAGTTGCAGGTGCCGTTAAGAATGCCGGAAACGCGAAACAGGCGATCACCTGCCAGACCCTCTCTCAACCCGGAAACCACCGGAATCCCACCAGCCACGGACGCTTCGAATCGAATCTGGCATTCGTGCTGGCGCGCCAAGTGCAGCAGCTCTGGGCCACAGTGGCCGATTACCTGCTTATTGGCCGTGACTACGGATTTGCCGGCTACAATAGCCCGTCGAATCCACTCCTCTGCCGGCTTCAGGCCGCCGATCAACTCCACGACCAAGTCTACGTCGGAAGCCAACACTGCGTCGATATTGTCGGTCCAGCAGACATTGTTTGGCACCCAGGGAACTCTCTTCTGTCCGATGTTTCGGTTATAGATGTGCGTCAACTGCAATTGGCGCGGGCTGTGTTCGCAAAGTATTTTGGCCACGGAACGTCCCACTGTTCCAAAGCCTATAATGGCGACTTTAGACACCGGCTTGCCGCCATGCGCGCCTGCAGATTTCGCGGTCATTCGTCACTCCTTCAAACTCTTTGTTGCCAAAAAAAAAGCCCACCATCGCCAGGATGGTGGGCTGCAACGCTAACCCGCTGCTTGCTAAGTCGGAGCCCCACCCGGACTCCGCCCCACCGTCCCGAACAGCGTCATCGTCGACGCCATCGGAACAACCGTCGTCATCATGGGGGTCGCAGCCAGGTTGTAGCTTCTCATATTTTGGGGTCAGGTCTTCAGGATTTAGACGAGATTTTTCCCAGAATCCTTGGGGTCAGGTCTTCAGGATTTAGAACTAAATTCTGAAGACCTGACCCCAAATCCTGTTACCTCTAACTATCTTAGACGTTTGCGGCAGATTTGGCGACTGCTTTCCGCACTTCTACTTCACGAGCCTGCGTCAGCTGCTCCTGAATCTTTTGTTTCAGCCATGCAACCGGCTGTGGCTGGATGTTCAGGAAGGCGCGCCAGTCCGATTCACTTAAAGTGATAGTAATGATCCTCTCGTTGCCGATTTCCATAGTGCTGGCCCTTTTTTAGGGGAGAGGATAACTCCGCCTATTTGGAAAAGAAAAATAGAATGGTGGCATTGCTTTCATCTCTTTTTAAGATGGACGCGTATTGACACTCGGCAGGCGGCAGGAGGCAGGAGGCAGGAAGCAGACGGCAGGAGGCAGGAAGCAGGAGGCAGGAAGCAGACGGCAGGAGGCAGGGAGCAGACGGCAGGAGGCAGGAAGCAGGAGGCAGGAGGCAGGAGGCAGGAGGTAGATCGGATAGCGCGATATCTGCTTCCTACAGCCTTCTTATAGCCTTCTGCCTCCTGCCTCCTGCTTCCTGCTTCCTGCCTCCTGCTTCCTGCTTCCTGCCGTCTGCCTACCCTTTCCGCCCGGGTGGAGAGAGGCGCAATCGAGGCAAAATCCTTTCAAAGGCTCTCAAGATCTCCTGCACCACTCTGGGTACCCGATTGGATCGCAGGTAGACCCAGGCGGTCTCGCGAAACAGGTTTTGGCCCACGATGCGCGAGACAAAAAACTGGCCGCTTCGAATTTCGCGTGCGATGGCCTGATAGGGAATGATTGTGATTCCCATATCCGCGCGAACCATGCCTTTCAGGATCTCCACATTTTCGGTATCCATCACGATGTGCGGCTGTATGTTCTCTCGGAGGAAGAATTCATCCACCACACGACGCGTATTGGAACCGGCTTCGAAGACCACAAATCGCTGTCGCGCAAGATCATGAGGAGTGATCTTTTTGCGGCGGGACAACGGGTGCTTTGCATGCGTGACCAGCAGCAATTCTTCCTTCAAAACTGGGAGCGTCACCAGGTCCGGTTCTTGGATGGGCAAAGTGAGCAAACCAAGGTCGACGGTGCCGGCGCGGATTTTTGCGATGAACTTCTCGCTGGTCCCCCCCGTTACGTTGATTTCGACATTGGGATGCGTTCGGCGGAATTCTTTGAGCAGAGTAGGAAAGACATACAGGCAGACCGTCATACCACCCACCAGACGCAGCGTCCCTGTGAGCGTCTCCCTGCTCTCGCTGATGAGCGCTACTGTTTCCTTGACGTCTTGGAAGACGCGATGACTCAGTTGCAGCAGCGCCTCTCCACTGGGCGTAATCCTTATCTTGCGTCCAATACGTAGAAAAATCGGCTCCTTCAACTCCTCTTCCAGCAGCAGTATCTGGCGGCTGATGGCGGACTGAGAGACGTGGAGCTTTTCTCCGGCTCCCGTGAAGGACCCGGTCTCCACGATGGCTTTCAGGATTTCCAGTTGTCGAAGATCCATACCCGATTTAGATGAATGCAATCTGCAAGTTCTATTTTACTTATATTTCCTTTTGGGGCATAAGTGCAAGCGCATATTGGCGGAAATCCCGCTGACTCCCATCGGATCAGGCTGAAATGGGCGACAAACTGAGTTCCGAGCATAAGTCTTTTCCCCTGTACCGACCTGAACTGGAACGTGACGCCTGTGGGGTCGGTTTTCTGGCTGACATCAAGGGACGCCGCAGCCACGAGCTGGTAGAGCGCGGCCTGCTCGCGTTGACCCGGCTGGTTCATCGGGGGGCGGCGGTCAACGCAACGGCGGACGGCGCGGGCGTGCTGGCGCAAATCCCATGGAAGCTTTTGCTTGCCGGCCTGCCGTTTAGTGCCCTCAGAGGCGCCGGCATGAAGGCGTTGGGGGTGTTCTTTTTCCCGCGCGGCGGCGAATCCTACCTGAAACCGCTGATTGGAAACAAAGTCGAAGAGTTTGGCTGGAGGCCGGTTCACTGGCGCCGCGTGCCCACGCAGCCGGAAATATTGAGTTCCGAATTGCGAGATTCGGCGCCGGAAATTTACCAGTTGATTGCGGTGCCTGAGGGACCTCAACCGGATGCGGAGCGCCGGCTCTATCTTGCCCGCTTGAGCATTGAAAGTGAGATCGCCCAACTGGAGGTGGAGGGTTTTTCCATCGTTTCCTTCTCCACCACCGCTCTGGTTTATAAGGGATTATTGTTTCCCGAGCAGCTTCCCCGTTTCTATCCTGATTTGTGCCACCCTGATTTTGATACCGCCCTGATGATTTTTCACCAGCGCTTCAGCACCAACACTTTCCCCCGTTGGGAACTGGCGCAGCCTTTTCATGTCCTGGCTCACAACGGTGAGATCAACACCATCACGGGCAACCGCCTCTGGATGCAAGCGCGCCAAGCCGACCCCACCAGCTTGCCGGGCCTGCAGCACGCCGGCAGAGTGATAAAAGGTACGGGAAGCGATTCTCAAAGCCTGGATGAAGCCGCTGAATTGCTGCGACATTCCGGGATTTCTCTTCCGCATGCTCTTTCGCGGCTGATTCCCCCGGCGTGGGAAAACGATCGCGAGATGTCCTGCGAAGTGAAGGCGTTTTACGAATTTCAGTCGTGTTTCAGCGAGCCTTGGGACGGTCCGGCCGCCATCGCGTTTTCCGATGGGCGATTGATTGGGGCGCTGCTGGACCGCAATGGTTTTCGCCCGGCACGGTATGTGAGGACAACAGACGACCGCCTCTACCTCGGGTCGGAAGCCGGGATCTTTGATCTTAGCGACGAAAAAATTACCCAGCGTGGACGATTGGGCCCCGGGGAAATGATCGTTGTGGATACGGCCAGCGGCGTGTTTCAGAACAGCGCGGCCGTACAGCATCAACTGGCCACGCAGCGCCCTTACCGCTTTTGGGTAAAACACAAAGTAACGGCCTTCGAAGAGAGCAAACCGGCTTTGAACTTGGAACTGCGCCGGCGAGGCCCCTCTGACGCTGATGATCTGCTGCGGCGACAAAAACTGTTCAGCTACACGCGCGAGGAGATCGACTTGATCGTCAGCCCCATGGCAGGCGAGGGAAAAGAGGCGGTCGGTTCCATGGGCGACGATACCCCGCCGGCGGTGCTCTCCAGCCGCAATCGGCTGCTCCCAGATTATTTTCGGCAGCGTTTCGCGCAGGTCACCAACCCGCCCATGGATCCGTTGCGCGAATACTCGGTGATGTCTCTGAAAACACCGATTGGGGCGCGGGGAAATTATTTGGATGAGAGCGCGCTCGATTCACGCCTGCTTTGTCTCTCGTCGCCGGTGCTTCGGCACGAACAGGTGGAAACTCTCCTGCGGCTCTCAGATTTTCGGGCCGCCACGATCCCAATCTTGTTTACAGCTCATCTGGGCGGCGACTCGATGCAGGAAGCCCTAGACCATATTGAATCGGAGGCATGCGCGGCCGTGAAAAACGGCGCCGCGATCCTGGTGCTGTCCGATCGAGACGCCGACAAAAATCTGGCGCCAATCCCTCCGCTGCTGGCCACCTCGGCTGTGCACCACGCGCTGATCGAGCAGGGTTTGAGAATGCAGGCTAGCCTGGTCGTTGAGACTGGAGAAGTACGCGACTCGCATCAGATGGCCACACTGCTGGCCTTCGGCGCGTCGGCGGTGTCCCCCTATCTGGCCTTTGAAACTGCTGCATCCATAGTTTCCGAAGACTCTCAGACGGCGCGGGCCAAAGCAGAGGCGCTCTATCAGCATGCGCTGGAACAGGGCCTGTTGAAAGTGTTCTCCAAGATGGGGGTCTCTACGCTGAGCGGTTACTGTGGCGGACAACTGTTCGAGATCCTGGGTCTGGATTCCTGGCTGACCGGGAGATATTTTCCCGACACCCCGGCTTTGCTGGACGGCGCGACGCTTAAGGAAATCGCCGCGCACACGTTGGAACGCCACTCGTTGGCATTCTGCGACGCTCCAGAGCCGCTGGGGCATCCGGGCTTTCACGTTTACCGGCGAGACGGCGAATACCATGCGTACAATCCGGCGCTGGTACGCCAGTTCCATCGCGCCACCACCACGGGCAGCGTGGAATCCTACCGCGATTTTGCGGAAATGGTTTACAACCGCCCACCGACGGCGCTGCGGGATCTCTTGGAATTCAAAACCGTCGGCGCGATCCCCTTGAGCCAAGTCGAACCGGCAGAAGAGATCTGCAAGCGTTTCTTCAGCTCTGCCATGTCTTTGGGAGCGCTCGGCCCCGAAGCGCATCGCACCATCGCCATCGCCATGAACCGCATCGGCGGCAGAAGCAACTGTGGGGAGGGCGGCGAAGATCCGGAACGTTACTGGCGTCGCCCAGGCGAAGAGTGGTCCAACAGCACCACTAAACAGGTTGCCTCCGCTCGATTTGGAGTGACCCCGGAATACCTGATCTCCGCAACCGAGCTTCAAATCAAGATTGCCCAGGGATCCAAACCCGGTGAAGGCGGCCAGTTGCCGGCCAAGAAAGTCGTCGATCACATCGCGCGCCTGCGGCATGCCCAGCCCGGCATCACTTTGATATCCCCACCTCCCCACCACGACATTTACAGCATTGAAGATATTGCCCAGTTGATTTACGACCTGAAGCAGTTTAATCCCGCCGCACGCATCAATGTAAAGTTGGTCGCCGAAGCCGGCGTCGGCATCGTGGCGGCAGGCGTGGCCAAGGCCGGCGCCGGCGCCATTCAAATCAGCGGTCATAGCGGAGGGACGGGCGCTTCCCCTCGCGGCTCCATCAAGCATGCAGGACTACCCTGGGAAATCGGCTTGGCGGAAACGCAACAGGTGCTGACGCTGAACGGGCTGCGCAGCGCAGTGGTGCTCACCACCGACGGCGGCCTGAAAACCGGACGTGATGTGGCGGTGGCCGCGGCCCTGGGGGCGGACGAGTTTGGCTTCGGAACGGCTGCCGTTGTCGCCGTCGGGTGCGTGATGGCCCGCCAGTGTCATTTAAATACCTGCCCGGCGGGTATCGCCACGCAGCGCAGAGACCTACGCGCGAAGTTCAGCGGCACGCCCGACATGCTTGTCAATTACTTCGTCTTTGTGGCCGAAGAGTTACGCATGATCCTGGCGCAGCTTGGACTGCGCAGCGTTCAAGATCTGGTCGGTCGGTGCGACTTGCTACGGGTGCGGGAACTGCCCATCAACATCGAGGATCGGTTCAATCTCGCCCCACTGTTGATTCGGCCTGTAGAGTCGAAAGTCGAAAGTCGAAGGTCGAAAGTCAACGAAGAGCCGAATGTCGAAGGTCGAAAGTCGAAAGTCGCTGAATCATCTTCCCCATTCGACATTCGACATTCGACATTCGACATTCCGCGTGCGACTTGCGACTTAAATTTCCAGATAGTCAGAGACGCCGAACCTTTGCTCGGCCGGCAGTGCATCGAGCTTTCCTACAACATCAACAATACCGACCGCACCATCGGAGCGCGACTGGCAGGCGTGATGGCTACGCGATTCGGAAATGCGGGATTGCCGGAAGGTTCTGTGCGCTTGTTTTTTTCGGGAAGCGCCGGTCAGAGCTTCGGGGCATTCGTGCTGTCTGGGTTGAGCCTTCACCTCAGCGGCGAAACCAATGATTATCTCGGCAAGAGCATGCATGGAGGCGAGATTGTCATTAAGGCTTCAAACCCCCGCCGAAGAAGCGTCGAGGACGTACTGGTTGGCAACACCGCTCTGTACGGCGCCACGGGTGGCCGCGTCTTCATTGCGGGGTGTGCCGGCGAGCGCTTTGCGGTTCGAAACAGCGGCGCAGTTGCCGTTGTGGAGGGTGTCGGCGACCACGGCTGCGAGTACATGACTGGAGGTCTGGTCGTAGTACTGGGGAAAACGGGAAGGAATTTCGCGGCTGGAATGTCCGGAGGTCTCGCCTTTGTGTATGATTCAGGACGCCAATTTTCGAAGAAATGCAATCAGGAGATGGTGCAACTCTCCTGTCTGCAACAGGGGGATGCTGAATTCATTTACGATCTGCTAGTCATGCACTGGGAGCTGACCGCCAGCCAGAAAGCCCGCAAGGTGCTGGATTGGTGGGATGATTCTCTCCGTTTCTTCTGGAAGGTCATCCCTCAATCGGAACTACAACTGCAACAGCATGTCGAAGACGTAGCGCTGGACGCCTCCGCTGGAAAATAATCCGGATTTCGGATTGCGGATTGCGGATTGCGGATTTCGGATTGCGGATTTGAAATCTGTCAATGCAAGTCCGGGGAGCCCTCTCATCAGGCCGCATTTCGCACGGTAGCAGCGGATCACCGGCCGAAATTTTTCTAAATCACTACCGTTTGAACTATCTTGCGCCGCCGGGGTATTAACAAACATTCTCGCCGAGCGCCGTCAGAATCTGCAAAAAATTGATTCGATCTGTACGGGCGACCCTGTGTGGTCGCCCGCTGCACAATCCAGCGGATCTTTCTAGGCTCCGTTCCGACGTGCATCCGCGGGAACTGTGCAATTTGTGTGGGTAATCCGTCAGCTACTGCGGCGGGCAGCCACATAGGGCCGCCCGTACGACCAGATGGATTGTTTCACAGATTCTCGGGGCTGGGTTCTGATTTTTTCACGGGGTTATTGCGCCTGGGGCTCACGCTATGACGCCGCCCTGCGGCTGGCCTTGGCTTCGCAATTTTCAACATCATCGTGTGAGGAGAACCTCTGCAATCCTGTCAAAATCTATTCCCCTTTCCGAGTCCCCGGTGTAACGTAATCCCGAATACCGATCCAAACACCGGAAATCTTCATGGAGGTGTTGTATGCCCGACACCAGAACTACACGCAGAGAGTTCGTTGAAACGGCCTTGGGCGCCGCTGCCATCGGCAGCCTGGGCAATTGGGTGCTGGCTCAGACACGATCTTCTCCCGGCGGCATTCCTACTCGGCCCCTGGGCAGAACAGGAGAACGGGTCTCTATCCTGTGTCTGGGCGGCTGGCATATCGGTGCCGTTCAAAATCCGCAAGATGCCCTCCGCATCATGCACGCAGCCATAGACCAGGGCATTACTTTCTTTGACAATGCCTGGGACTATCACGATGGGGGCAGCGAGGAAATCATGGGACGCGCTCTGGCCATGGATGGGCGCCGGAAGAAAGTCTTCCTGATGACGAAAAACTGCGAGCGCGATTATGAAGGGTCCGTTAGGAACTTAAACGACAGCTTGCGCCGGCTCCGAACGGATTATATCGACTTGTGGCAGTTCCACGAGATGGTCTACGACAATGACCCGGACTGGGTCTTTGAGAAGGGCGGAATCAAGGCTGCCGTCGAGGCACAAAAGGAAGGCAAGGTTCGATACATCGGCTTTACCGGCCACAAAGACCCGCGGATCCATCTCAAGATGCTGGACAAGCCCTTCGACTGGGACACGGCACAGATGCCCATCAATGTCATGGATGCCCACTACCGCAGCTTTCAAAAACAGGTGGTCCCCATCTGCTTGCAAAAGAAAGTAAGCGTCATCGGGATGAAGAGTCTGGCCGGCGGATATCCCAAGGGCCGCATTCCGGCGAGCGCGGGAGTCTCGGCTCCGGAATGCATTCGCTACGCTCTCAGCTTGCCGATTTCAGCGCTGGTGGTCGGCATTATTTCCATGCAGGATCTGGAGCAGGACCTGGCCGTGGCGCGTAATTTCAAGCCGATGGAAGAGGCGGAGAAGGCGCAACTACTAGGGCGAGTGAAACTCGAAGCTTCCGACGGCCGGCACGAGCTGTTTAAGTCGACGCAAACTTTCGATGGGCCGCACCACCGCCGCCAGCACGGCTTTGCGACCGACTAGCGGACTGTAACAGAGAAATCGGTAGCAGTTAATAGGACACGGATAACACAGAGATCACGGATTAGCGAACGTGTTGCAAGGGCGACACTCCTATCAGTACTGCCACTAATTCTTCAACTTAACTCAGCGTCGCCCTTGCCACACGTTCGCTAATCCGTGATCTCTGTGTTATCCGTGTCCTAAATGTCGCTACCGCTTCTAATGTTACGGCCCACTATTGTGTTTCTTGGACGGGTACCCAGATGGCCGCGGCACGGTCGGTGGCTTTTGACTTACCCGTAGCCGATGCCAGGTACTCGCATAGTTCCAGCAAGCGCGTCGAGTAGCCCCACTCGTTGTCATACCAGGCCAGCACCTTGACCGTGCGCTTTTCGACCAGTCGAGTAAAAGGCGCATCTACAATGGCAGAACGGGAATCCTTTAGAAAATCGATGGAGACAACCGGATCATCCGAGTAGCCCAGAATGCCTCGGAGCTCTCCCTCAGCGGCTTTCTTGAGAGCGGCATTCACTCCTTCCACGGAAGTTTCTTTTTCCAGCACCGCCGTAAAATCGACCAGCGACACGTCCGGCGTCGGAACGCGGACGGAAATCCCGGTGAGCTTCCCTTTCAATTGAGGCAATACTTGCCCCACGGCTTCAGCCGCGCCTGTGGTTGTGGGAATCATGGACAAAGCGCCTGCCCGAGCGCGCCTCAAGTCCTTGTGCGGAAGGTCCAGAATACGCTGATCGTTCGTGTAGGAGTGGATGGTCGTCATCAGGCCGTTTTGCACGCCAAAGCTGTCGAGCAACACCTTCGCAACGGGAGCGAGGCAGTTAGTGGTGCAGCTGGCGTTAGAGAGAACCTGATGTTTCTGCGCATCGTACTGTTTTTGGTTGACGCCTAGAACCAGGGTGAGATCGGCGTCCTTGGAAGGAGCTGAGATCACCACTCGGCGCACTTTGTCTGACAGGTGCTTTGCCGCTTCGGCGCGGGATGTAAACAAACCGGTAGATTCAATCACCAGCTCGATGCCGCACTGCGCCCATTGAATCTTCTCGGGCGCCTTCTCCGAAAAAACTCGAATCTTTCGGCCGTCGATGATGAGGTAGTCGCCTTCGGTTCGCACTTCGCCCGGGTAGCGTCCAAAAATGGAATCATAGCGAAAAAGGTGCGCCAGGGTTTCAACGGGAGCCACGTCGTTGATTGCTACGATCTCGCAGTCTGAACCTTTCTCAAAAGCCACCCGCAAAAGAGTCCTTCCAATTCTTCCAAAACCGTTGATACCTGCTTTCATGCGACCTCACCTTTCAGCTTTCAGCAGTCAGCCATCAGCGATCAGCAAAAGCGGGTCCATGCTGATGGCTGACTGCTGATTGCTGAAAGCTGATTCACGTTGACAATTGCAGATCATACGCGGCAAAATCGGCTCATTCAAGATGAAAAAGGCAAAATCCGGTAAAATCCAGCATGCACCCGAAAATGGGATGTTTGCCGATGAGCGACGTCAAAGGATCCTCTCCATTCTGGAAGCCGACAATCGCGTCGAAGTGGAGGATCTCAGCCGGCGGCTGGGTGTCAGCTCGGATACAATCCGGCGCGATCTTCGCCAGTTGGATGCGCGACAGTTACTGCACCGGACACATGGTGGAGCCATAAAACACCTCGCGCCATCGCTTTCTTACGAGGTGCGCCAAGAACTCTCCTCGCTGGCCAAGCAATCGATTGGCCGGCTGGCAGCGACGCTGGTCGAAGAAGGCGATGCGATTATCATCGGCAGCGGCACCACCGCCTATGCTCTGGCCCGCTCCCTTACGGTCCATCGTGCTACCGTTATTACCAACAGTCTGGACGCAGCGCTGGTGCTTTCGTCCCGCCCGGGAATTACGCTTCAAGTGCTGGGCGGGCGCTGGAATCCCAGTCTGCACGAACTGGTGGGCGAAGAGGCGGTGCGAGCCGTATTACGCTACCGGGTGGGAAAAGTCTTTCTGGGCGTCAATGGCCTGTCGGTTCAACATGGTTTGACTTGCTCGGATGCAGAAGAGGCTCTGTTGTTTCAGGCCATGATCGCGTCTTCTCAGGAGGTGATCGTCCTGGCTGATTTCAGCAAGCTGGGAGAAGTGGGTTTTGCCTGGGTCGCCCCCCTCAAGGCAATACATTATCTGGTTACCGACTGCAACGCAGATGTTTCGGAATTGGGCAATACCGGAATTCAAATTTTACAGACGGACAGCGAAACATAAAAATGCGGGTTGGCATTTTAACAGGCGGTGGTGACGTGCCGGGCCTTAATCCATGCATTAAGGCCATTGTGCACCGCGCCGAGGAGAATGGATGGGAGCTGCTGGGGATAAGACGCGGTTGGGCTGGTCTGCTCAATTACAACGGGGAGGCCGCGCCACAGGCGCAGCGTGAGTGGATCGAACCTCTGACCTATCAGGGCGTCCGCACCATCGACCGGTATGGCGGCACTCACCTGCACAGCTCAAGGACCAATCCAGGGAAAGTAAGACCTGAGGACATGCCGGATTTCTTGAAAGTGCGCTTCCCCTTTACCACAGAACAAAAGGCACAAGATTGTACGCCTCATGTTCTGGAAATCCTCGACAAGCTCGGTATCGATACTCTGATACCGATCGGGGGTGACGACACCCTCTCTTATGCGGTGCGACTCCACAAGGAAGGTTTTCCAGTCGTCGCAATCCCAAAGACCATGGACAACGATGTCTTTGGAACCGATTATTGTATCGGCTTCAGCACTGCAGTCTCGCGAAGCGTGGAATACATCAATATACTCCGCACTCCCACCGGCTCTCATGAGCGAATCGCCGTGGTGGAACTGTTTGGACGCAACAGCGGCGAGACAGCTCTGATATCGGGCTATCTTGCCGACGCCGACCGGGTGTTGATCAGCGAGGTGCCATTCGACGTGGAACGTCTGGCTCACTTGATCCTGGGAGATCGCGCGCGCAACCCCAGCCGTTACGCGATGATCGCCATCAGCGAAGGAGCATCGATGATCGGCGGTCACACCATTGAGAAGCGTGAAGAAGACGCCTACGGCCATAAGAAGCTGGGGGGCATCGGGAATCTGGTGGGAGAGGCGCTGAAGAAGCTGACGGGAGTCGGCATCGTGGGGCAGCAACTGGCCTACCTGATGCGTTCCGGTCCGCCCGATTCGCTCGACCGCATGGTCGCCATGTCCTATGGACATTTGGCTGTCCAACAGATCGAGAACGGGCAATTCGGCCAAATGGTGGCGCTGCAAAACGGCGTCTATACCACCGTCCCTGTGGACACGTGCATCCAGGGGCTGAAGCGCGTAGACGTCAACGAGCTTTATGACAGCAAGAATTATCGACCAAAGGTGGCGCACTTGCTGGGCAAGCCGATGTTTCTGTATTGAGTTAGCCGCGGATTAGCGCGCTCAAACATTCAACACGAAGACGCAGAGGACACGAAGATAGCACAGCGCGGCAAAGCCGCAACCAAAGTTGCTGATGGCCGGATAGCAGCAGTTTCCAGACGCCGAAGGCGTCACATAGAATAGCCGGGGGCAGAGCGCGTTTTTTGCGCGTCGCCCCCGGTTTTCGAAACCTCAACGCCCGCACCCTGAAGGGGTGCAATAGGAATCACGCAAATTGATTTCGGCAAAAGAAGAATTGGACAAGAGTCAGTCACGGACCAGAGTCCTTACCGTAGCGGAGCGGGTGAAATTGTCGGATATTCCTATTGCACCCCTTCAGGGTGCGAATGTTAGTGGTGGGATGTCGACCGGGGGCGACGCGCAAAAAACGCGCTCTGCCCCCGGCTACTGTATGTGACCGCTCCGCGGTCCAGTGAGAATCGTTGCGCGCGGATAAACGAACGTTAGTATTACAGAGGGCGGGGCTGAAACTTGAAGCATGAAGACTCGTCAAGACTGCATCCTGTGCTTACCTGTTTCGGTCTTCATACTTCAAGTTTCAGCCCCATTCTTTGTGCTATCTGCGTGTCCTCTGTGTCTTCGTGTTGAATGTTTATCCGCGTGGATCCGCGCTAATCTGCGGCTAAGTCTTGAAATACCGGTTCAGTTCGACTACGCTTCCTAAAGAAACTGAGTCATTCCGCGGAGGACGTTATGCCAAAAGTAAATCGTCGAGATTTTGTGAAAACTGCAGTGAGCGCGAGCATAGCAGCAGGAGCCGCTAGCGCCGCCGGCCGGCCAATTCTGGGCGCCAACGACCGGATCAACCTCGCCGTGATAGGTGTTGGCGGACGCGGCAATGCTCTGTTGGGCCAGGCATTAGAGATTTCCAAGACAGGCAAAACCCAAGTCCTCGCAGTTGCCGACGTGTATGAGAAGCGCAAACGCATGGCGGCCGAACGCGCCCACGCCACCGGGTACTTGGACTATCGGGAAATCCTGGCGCGGCCCGACATCGACGCCGTTCTGATCGCCACGCCCGACCATTGGCACGCCGCTATCGCCATCGATGCCTTGCAAAAGGGAAAGGATGTCTACCTGGAGAAGCCCTTCACTCATACCATCGAGGAAGCCAAGAATGTTCATAAGACCGTTACCGAAACCAAGCGAGTGCTGCAGGTTGGTTCCCAGACTACGTCCAGCGATCAGTGGTGGAAGGCTCGCAAGGCCCTCCAGGACGGCATGATCGGGAAATTGATCATGAGCCAGGGTTCCTATCACCGCAATTCCATCGAGGGTGAATGGAACTGGAGGATTGACTCGGAGGCCGGACCTAACGGCAAGGGTGACAACTACATCGACTGGAAAACCTGGCTCGGCCCTGCGCCGGAGCGACCCTATGATGCTGACCGCTTCTTCCGTTTTCGCAAATATTGGGACTATTCGGGGGGAATTGCCACCGACTTGTTTTACCACGTAGTCGCGCCGCTGCAGATCTGCTGGGGACAACCGCAGTACCCACTCCGTGTCACCGCCTCGGGAGGCAAGTACGTGTTCAAGGATGAGCGCGAGGTTCCGGATACTTTCCACTTGATGGCCGAATTCCCCGCCGAGCACAGCCTGGTGCTTTCTTCCAGCATGGCGAATGAAGTGCATATCCCAGGCTTGATTCGAGGACACGAAGGCACGATCATGATCGTTCCAGAGGGTCAGTTCGAAGGCCGAGTTGACAATATTTCGGTTACTCCCAGCAGGATCGCGCGCAAGAAGTTTTACGAAAAATACGGCACGGAACTGGTTCGTATACCGACCGAGGAACGACCGATGACTTACCACATGGAGAACTGGTTGCAGGCCGTGCGTACCCGCGAAAAGCCGACCCTCGACTCCAATACGGCCTACCACGCCCAGGTTGTCATATCCATGGCCGTCCAGGCTTACCGCAGCGGAAAGGTCCTCTATTGGGATCCGCGCACCGAAACTGTTGTGGAATCTCTTCCCGAACTGGCGTCGAGAGGATAGAGCAATCCTGTTGAAGGTCCCACAGGCTCCGCTGCGCTCCGAGGGTGTGAAAAATTGATTTCATCCGTACGGGCGACCCTGTGTGTGTACTGTGCCAGGACATCCTTTACACTAGGTGGGTGCCTGGCTGAAAAGGAAAAATTGGGACACGGAAAATACAGAAAACACGGAGTAAGCTGAATTCTAGAGCATGAAGGCACA
>DASXTB010000069.1:0-10529 GCA_036505615.1 Acidobacteriota bacterium | reverse complement strand
CCGGACGGTCGGCTCGTCACGATGGGTGCCGATGCGGAGCCGCTTTCGGTCTCGCTAATCGATCTTATCTCGAAGCGAATTCGAATCATTGGCAGCCAGCAAAACGGCCCCGAATATCTTTACGAAGCGCTTGATTTCGTCGCGCAAGGAAAAGTTAAGACGATTGTCGAGACGTATCCGTTGGCAGAGGCACCGAAGGCCTACGACCGGGTTGCGGAGGGCAAGGCTCGGTTCCGCGCCGTCCTCACAATGTAATGGGCGATTCGACTAGTCAGCGGCGGCTTCGGACGGGTGACGGGCTAAGCAGACGTTGAAGACTAATCGGTCAACTTCAGGGTTGCCGACTTCCATGTAAGTCTTTTGTCAAGGAGAAAAAGATTCTCCTGAGGCGCGCTTCGGAGGAGCGCGCACTGTTGGGCCCTGTCAGAACCCGCAGCTCGCACGTGTGCCTCTCGGCGATGGTTCCTGCGTTCGCAGAACCGGACATCCATTCACTGTCTCAGATCCTTGCGGACCGTCACAGAAGATTGAGTGTGTGTTCTCTGCCAGTCCTGAAACAATCCGGAGAGAGCCTCGGGAGTTTGATGTCCGTCGCTCAGTCGGCAACCGCAGGACCTGGCAGTCTGCGCGCTGTGTGATCCTGTTGTTTTTCGCCCGAAGGCCGCGGTTTCTAAGCCGCTGCGCTCTGGGAATCTGCGAAGGGTACGAAGTCGCGCTGCCCCCGATCCACGGCGAGCAGATACGCCACCATTTTCCGAGCTACGGCCAGCGTCCCTCGATTGGCATTCCCCTTCTGTTTCTCTCTTTCATAGACCAAGGCCAAATTATGATCCTGTCTGGGTGCCAGCTTCGCGGCCTCCACTAGCACACGTTGGATATGTTTGTTGCGCTGTTTGGAAAGCGGGGTACGCATCACCTTGTCGGCGGAGCTCTTTTCATCACCGCAAAGCCCGCAGTAACTGACGGCTTCTCGGATCGAAGGGAAACGGGAAACATCTCCCATTTCCAGTGCCCAAGTCAACGCTGTGATCGGGCCCACTCCCGGCACCGTCCTGAGCCGTTTGATTCGCTCGGCCAGCAGAGGATCTCGCTGCAGTGAACTGACCAGGGCGTATTCCATTTTCTGCAATCGCACGATGGTGTCACGGCTCACCCGCAGCAGAGGTCGGATACTCTCATTCACCTCTTGGTTGGTCGCGAGCAACTCACGGAAGTACTTCACTTTGTGCAGCCGTTGCTTGTTATGGCTGACTCCCGTTTCCATCAGCAAACCGGAGATGCGATTCTTCATCTGCACCATCTGGCGCACCAGCAGGTGGCGGTAGCGCAGCGTCCGGCGTCGATCGCGAATGGCGGTGGACGCCATGTGGCACTCCGGCAGGAAGTCACAGCGCAGGCAGTCGGCGATCTTGCCGGCATCGATCCGATCGTTCTTCTTCTTGGCCGCAGCGATGGCGCGCAGCATCAGCGGATGCGCTACCTTCACCTGCTGAGCGTGTGGAAGTAGATGATCGTAAATCCAGCCGGTGAAAATCGTGGCTTCCATCGCCACGGTCCAGGGTCGTGGAAGCGTGTTCATCCAGTCGTCCAGTTCCCATCGCGTTGCCCCAACCTTGCCTTCCTGGTGAACCTGACCACTCGCATCCTTGACGCAGTAACTGATCGTCTTCTTGTGAACATCTAGCCCGATGTAATACATATGTCCTTTGAGGAGCCTCCGTGGTTGTTGTCTGAATCAACGTTCCCGTTGAGTTCAGCTTTTTCTACACCACGCGCTCCTCCTGGACTTAGCATTCAAACAATCCATTCGGAACAGGCTAATTCGCATCGTGCGTCGAGGTGTGGAAGCAAAAAACCAGTCGGCCATTTTTTTTGACAACGGTCATAGCCGCAAGCACAATGTGATACCCAGAGAGTGCCGAAGGTACCTCGCCATGCGTCCCACTCAGTGTCTTTTTTTGTTCTGCGTTGTCGCCGCGGCGGTGCCAACCGCATTTTTCGGGCGTACAGCAGGGGAGGACATCCCCGAAATCAAGGCGAACGACAACCGTTCACCACACGGCAGTTTAAAAGATGGCGTGTTGACAATCGAATTGGAGGCGCGGGAAGGCACCTGGTACCCAGAACAACGTGACGGGCCCGGTCTGCGCGTGCAAGTATTTGCAGAGCCCGGCTGTTCTCCAGAGATTCCTGGGCCGCTCATCCGAGTGCCCGAAGGCACGGAGATTCGGGCTACCGTCCGCAACGCGATCCCTGGTGCCACTCTCGTTATTCACGGCCTCCACACACGACCAGGCAACCCCGATGAAACCATTCAACTGGAGTCAGGAGAACGACGTGAAGTTCGCTTCCGAACCGGCAAAGCGGGCACTTATTACTACTGGGCGACAACGACGGGAAAGGCCCTTCCAGATCGCTACGGCGTCGATAGCCAGCTCAACGGGGCGCTGATCGTCGATCCGCAGGGGACGAGAGCAGACGATCGCGTCTTCGTGATTGGGTGGTGGGAAAACCCTGAGTTGAGAGCAATGGGCGGTGATCCGTTCACGAAGGGCCGGAATGCGATCGTGATAAATGGCCGCGCATGGCCTTATACAGAACGCTTGACGTACGGAGTTGGCGACTCAGTCCACTGGCGCTGGATCAATGCCGCACAGGGAAACCACCCGATGCACCTCCACGGCTCTTACTACACTGTCGATAGCATCGGCGACGGAGAACGCGATAGTCCGCTCAGTAGCGAACAGCGCCGGCTGGTCGTCACGGAACTGATGAGGCCCGGTACTACCATGTCGTTGACGTGGACGCCGCCGCAGCCGGGCAATTGGCTGTTCCATTGCCATGTCCTTGCGCACATTTCTCCGGGACTTCGGCTGCGGCCAGCCGACAAAGAACCTTGGTTGGCCCAAGGCGAATCACATCACGCTATGGATGGGATGGCCGGCCTGGTATTGGGCATGAACGTCCTTCCCTCTCGCGCCGCGCCAGTTGCAAAACAGTCCGATCTGCCACTGCGGAGGTTTCAGCTCGTAGCGAAACTACAGCCTGGGCGGTACGGTAAGGATCCCGGTTTTGCATTCGCTCTTCAGGAAGGGGCAGGTCAGCTCACAGAACCTTCAGGTGGGATTCCCGGACCACCAATTGTGCTCACTCGAGGCCAACCCGTGGAGATCACAGTGTTGAACAAACTCCCCGAGCCGACCTCAGTGCATTGGCATGCGATGGAATTGGAGAGCTACTACGACGGCATCGCCGGCTGGAGCGGTACGCCGGGCCATATCGCGCCGATGATTCAGCCTGGCGCTTCATTCGTTGTTACATTTACGCCTCCGCGCGCGGGAACGTTCATCTATCACACGCACCTCGATGATATTCGCCAGCTCAGCTCCGGACTTTATGGTCCGATCATCGTGTTCGAGCCCGGTCAATCGCTCGACCCGGAAAGGGATCGGGTCATGCTCATCAGCGTCAGGGGGCCGTCCGACAACACGCCGATTCTACTCAATGGTGACGCTGAGCCCGGTCCAATCGAACTGAAACAAGGTGTGAGATATCGGTTCCGGTTCATTAACATCACGCCGCACGATCCCCTTCTCACCGTATCTCTGCTGGCAGGTTCGTCTCCGGTCAGGTGGCGCGCGATCGCAAAGGATGGAGCTGATTTGCCCGTTTCCCCGGCGACGGATCGTCCGGCGCGGCAAACCGTGTCTGTTGGGGAAACATACGATTTCGAATTCGAGCCACGATCCGCGGCTGAAATCCGGCTCGAAGTCTTTCGCCCGGCGCGGGCTGCGAGCGCCGAGTCGCAGATCGATGTTCCGGTCCATGTTCACTAAAGTTATTCTGTCCATGGCCATGCTAGCGGACTCCCTGCAGTAGGCGAGCTGATTGCAGGACCTAGGGTGACGAGTAGTTACCCGCAAAGGCGCAGTCGCATGCCTCCAAGAAATGGCGCGGTTAACGAGCTAACCGGTAGTAACCCGCCCTGAACGGAGGGACGAAAACTGACCGTTTGAGAATCTGCTGATCAAGTGGAAGGGATGCTGGCTGCGGAGTCAATCTGTCAACCTGTCAACCATGTGGTTGCTCTGACACTTACTTTGAATCAGACCCTTAGCTTTGTCCGATCGAGAGGGCAGCCGAATAGTAGCTGGCTTATCTTGCGCGCGATATCCATGCCGTCCCAGTACAGCGGGTTGTTCGTGTTGCACCACTTCGCAAGCTGGCCCATCGTCGCCGCAGATATGAACGGCGGGTCACTGTCTAGGAGTTCAAGGCGCAGCTTGTCAGCGATGCTCCGGTCTATCTGTCTGCGAACTGCGCTGTTTTTATTTGCGATGAGGTGACATGTTTCGCCCGTTTCCCGCATTAATTAGGTACGGGTGTCACATGCGCTTTCTGCCGCAGGAGTGTAGCTGGCAGGAATTTGTTGCCGATCGGATGCGGAAACAGGCAGCAATCACCTGCCACTCCCGTGGATCAGTACGGCAAAGTTGAGAGTTGCTCGCCAGTGTTACATCCGAGACAAGAATTGTGGCAAGCATGCGCTGACAGGCGGCATCGGACGTTGTATACTTCGTTAACTCAGTGGTTACGCGGGGTCCGCGCGTTGGGCTCGTGCACAGGCGCTCAGCAGCTTCCGTCTGCCTTGCCCGGCACGGGTCGGGAGTCTCGCCGAGGGCGGCCACCGAACAGATCCGGCGATGCGCAGGGCGGCGCCGGCGCACTCCTTCTCCGGCCGCTGCGGCGTCAAACCTTCCGAGGCGTTCACCATTGTAGACTTCGCTGCCGACATTCTGCCGATGCCCCCACTCGCATGGGGGCGGTGACCTACTCTGCGTCTAGTGCGCTCTAGCCAGCTAGGCCCTCGACGCAAAAGGGTTTGGCGGACGGCTAGGCCGACACCGCTTATTAGCCCAGGGTTCCTATTTTTAGTGTAAGACTTTCGCTTGGAAATCGTAACGGCTAACGCTTACTGTGGGCGATGAAACAACTAGGGAGTAAACCCCGGACTCGATCCCCCGAGAGGGGAAGTCAAACACCAACCGAGCATCGTCGTTACTCGAGATTATCGGTAGCAACTTGGCAGACCACAGTGGCCCTTCTCCCCTTTTGGTTTCAAGTCTCACATCGTATGAACCGGAGGCCACGCCGTGTAGAGCAATTTCCACGATGATTCGTTGAGTTGAAGATTTGATGTCGACCTGCGGAATCGGGGCCTCAGCGCTGCGTGAACGATCCGCAACCAGGGTAAGAGCGACTATGGACGGCTGCAATAATTCCGCTTCTTTGACGAGATTTGCCGAATGCTCTCTCTCCTGGGCCAGCTGATTTTCCAGGCGCGCATGGCTCGTGCGAACGCCGCCTACGTATACCAATGTAGAAATGACAACCAAAACTAAGACGGCGAAAGCGCCATAGCGTGTTAAATGAAAAACCCACGGAGTAGGCGGTCTGACAAAATTTTCACGGTTTGTAGCGGTGTGATGCGATGGTTTCGTCTCGAAGTAATATCTTAGGAGTTGGGCGGACCGCAACTTTTCCTTGCGCTGGGGAGGCTCCAGGAAATACTTCTCGACGGCATCTCTATCACCTGAATTCAGCGATCCTTCCAGGTACTCTTCTATGATCTCGTCCTCGACCGAATCCACAATATCGATCATCTCCTGATTATTGACAATGCCGTCGCTCACTTTGTCTTCAATCTCGGTCTGATTATCGAGCTTGCCCAGCAAGTACTCACGCATCAAGTTGCGATCGGCAATGCTCTTCATAGCTTCCTGCCTCATCTGCTCTCAATTCGCCCACTGATCAAGACAGGCGGCAACACAAACGCGCAGGTCCCTGCGAATTCTGCACGTTCTGATTCGCAAGGCATTCACTCCCCCGAGTCCGTCAGCCAGACGTTTCCGGGACTCGATCTTGTCATGTCCTTGTCCTTGATGATATCGGACCACGACATCGCGATCGCCCGGCGAGAGCTTATCCATGCAGCGTTCCAGACATTTCAGCTCTTGCTCGTGAATCTGCGGGTCTGGACATGTCGGCACGGCGATACAATTCTCCTCCAAGCTGGCCGGCTTGCGTTGCCGGAGATCCTGCCGCCAGACATTCTTGGCTACTCCGAAGCAATAAGCCAAAGGGCTGGAGTGTTCTCGCAAAGTGTCAATTTTTCCAACTACTACGTCAACCGTCTTATCGAACAGGTCGTCCGGATCTGAGCAGCCCTTGTGTATGAAGTACCGCACCAATTTAGTTCTAATCGACTGATACTCCAACACAGCCCTTTCATCGTTCTCAGAGAGCCAGCGAAGAAACCTCCCAAAGGCCTCCGCTGTGAGCGTCCTGCTGGCTCCCCGTGGCACCATGGCGCGTCACCATAGACCAGCGGCAATGTGAAGTCAACGCTCTCATCTGTACTCCCCTTGCAGTACGAAGGCCGCCCAGTAGTACGGGTTCGACCACTGTTCGTCGCGCGTCATTTCCAGTTGAGCTCCGCGCAATGCCGAGCTCGGGCTTTCGCCTCGCTCTATTCGCGTGTACAGAGCTGCCATAAGCTTTGCCGTGGCTTCGTCATTGACCTTCCATAGGCTCGCAATGACGCTCTTAGCGCCTGCATACAGAAAGCCCCGAGGCAGCCCGATTATCCCCTCTGCCTCGAGGTCCTTGCCCAACGCGGATTCGCAGGAACTAAGCACCACTAAATCGGCCGAAAGCTTCATTTTGTAAATGTCTCCCAGGCGCAAGTAGCCATCCTGTCTTCGTCCATTGCTATCGATTAATGACAAGATCAGGCCAGACATTTCAGGCCGTCGAGGATCAACGAGCCCGTGAGTGGCGAAATGAAGCAGGCGAAATCGCGTGAGACCGTCCCTAAGGACAAACTCCCGGCTGGCCGAGAAATCCAGGGCCATATGTAGCGTCTGCGAATCCCCTGAATGGAGGACGTTTGCAATCGCGTTGGCCTCGTCACGTGATCCCTGCAGCCTGGGAATATATGGTGCCCCCCCGATATCGCTCATGGCTCGGGTAAGGGCCGCCGGGCGTTCCTGTGGCCCCCGCTCGCGACCTCGGTTTTTTAATACACGTGGATCATCTGCTTCGAAAACCGGATCTGCAAAAATTGCCGCAGTTGCTGTCGGTGGCGCCCTCTTCGACGCCGTTTTCCTTAGTGTTCCGAGCACTGAGGCTGAAGGCAGGACGTCTAGTTCATAGCGGCTGACCAGAAGCTGTTCACTCACTTGCGATACAGGAAGCGCAGCGAAAGGCACGTATTGAAGACAATCGTCTGGGACTATTAGGATGCGCTTTGCTTTTGCCAGGGAGATAGCACTAAGCAGCAGTTTTGACAGTTGGCGGGCATACGCCTTCTGTTGTTGTTCTTGCCGGTGGGCTCTTGCCTGGTAATCGCTTGCTCTCTCTCCCGCATTCAACTGAGGAGGGACGAGCGTGTGGCGAAAACTGTCCACCAATTTCCGGATTCGCTGCGACTGCGGCAGTTCATGCCCGGTGATTTGGCCGTTATCTACCGCCCACACGTAACTCTTCTCCCCGCCGAGCGCGTATTCGAGTAAAACGGTGCCCTCGGGTTCGATCTCGGCCTGCACCTCTTTCAGTGTCAGAGTCGGAGATGGAGGGTCTGCTGCTTGCCTGGTTGTGGCAATTTCCGGCTGCGATCGAGGGTGCAACTGCCTTTCGAGGAGTTCCTCGCAGGGAGCGTCCTGGCTGGAGGTTGTGAGCAGGTCTAATAGAGATCGCGCCCGGCTTCTTTCAGAGGCGTCGAAGGCCTTTTCGGCGAAACCGCGGCCCGGCTCCTTTTGATCGAGCGACATCAATATTTCTATGTATAGCGCGTAGTACGCATGGACGGCGGCGAAATACGAAGACCGCGAATCAAAGTGAGAGATTGACATCCTTTGCTTCTCGACGATGTCAATGGTCTTTTCGATGGCCGATTTTGCCTCCTCCAAACGGTTCAGGCGGAGATAGACACGGGCAAGCTCGAACTGGATTTTGGCGATTTCTTCGACTTCGCCTGTGCCTTGCTTCAGCTCACGTGCACGTTCGAGGGTAGTGATCGCGGAGGAGTAGCCGCCGCGCTTCGCCTGCAGGCTCCCTAGGCGCATGAGAGCATCGCCCTCGCCCCAAAGGTTATTGGCCGCTTGGTAACTTTCGAAAGCGCGGTAATAGAAGGCTTCGGCTTGAGGGTATCGGTTTGCGGTTTCATAAGCATGCGCCAAGTCGGCCAGCGAAATCGCCACTGTCACCGGATCACTCGACTGACGCGCCAGGCGCAGCTCCCTACGGTAAAGAGGCAACAGCTCTCTGTGACGCCCCATCACAGCCAGGGTCTTGCCCATGTCGCTGATTGCTGCAATTTCGCCGACCATGTCATGAACACTGGCAAACATGGCTCTGGCCTCCTGGTAGAATTCGAATGATTTCTGCCAGTCACCGGTTTGCCGGGCGGCCAGTCCCAGGCCATTCAGGGCGCTCGCTTCATCATCCTTACTGCCCAACCTGTGAAGAGTGGGTCTGGCAATGTTGTAGTTACATCGCGCGGTCTCGAATTCCCCCCTTAGAACTGCAAGTACCCCTAGATAAGACCGCATCCGCGCAATACCATAGGGATTGCCGGTCGAGGACCACAAGCGCAATGCCTTCCCAGCCAGCTCCAGACCTTCTACCTGCCTGTCGTCACCTGAGAAAAGAGCGATGCGGGCCAGCATCAGCAGAGTTCGAGCCTGTCCGTCCTCATCCCCCGCTTGCACGAAGACATCCCACGCCTGGCGGAAGAACTCCTCGCTTCGCGCCGGTTCTCCTAATTCCAACAAGGCCTCCCCACGCGCTTCCAAGGCTTCGGCCTGAGCTGGTGCACTAAGACCTCGGCACGAATCAATCGCCTCTTTGGAGTAACGATCGGCCAGCGAGAACGGCCCGGTGATCGCATAGGTGCGCGCAATGCGGCTCTGCGCCCTGCACCGCGCCTCTGCATTTTGCTCCTTCAGGGCTTCGCGATAAGAGCCGCGCGCCTCCTCGTATTGGCTGAGCATGGAGTAGACGTCGCCAGCTTTCAAGTAAGCCTCGGCAGCCTGGTCATGGGATCCCGCAGCCTCAAAAAGTCCTGCACTTGCGTGAAAAAGCGCTACGGCCGCTCTAGAATCTTTTCCGTTCTGTTTGTTCGCGAGGGCGACCGCTGTCTGGAACGTTGCTTCCGCCCTTTTGCGGAGTACGTCTGCACGGCTACTCCCCTCGGAGGTGGGCACCGGACCGGTTGCGGCGTGCCTTCCGGTATCTTTGTTAAGGCTGGAGGGGCTGAGTGCGGCGTTCTGCGCACACAGCAATGCTGGGAACAGCGCGAATGTTCGAGCCACCACCGAAAAGAGACACGCAGTCCGCATGAAATCACCAAGTGGCAGGACTTCATGAATTCGAAGACCGGCGATACCTAAGCCGCCCTACCCATTCCACGCCCGTGATGGTGCAACGAACCGAGGTTTTGCGCACATTGTTGACCAGAATAGACCTCGTCCAGCTCAGTGGGAACCTCGCTTGCCAAAATGGAGGACCAGCCCTTGCGGATGAAGTCGTTCCAGCCGGTTTCTTGAAAAATCCGCAACTTGGTAAGATCTTGTTCCAGTTCCTTAATCCTCAGGCTTCGTTCCTTAGCGGGAAGAGCGCCGCTTCCCTTAGCGGGAAGAGGGCCGCTTCCCTTCCGCAATTCCTGGAGTTGTTCCGTCTCGTTAGGGATGCGGTACGGGAAGTA
Source organism: Acidobacteriota bacterium (assembly GCA_036505615.1). Classification (GTDB taxonomy): domain Bacteria; phylum Acidobacteriota; class UBA6911; order JACQSX01; family JACQSX01; genus DASXTB01. Next base: position 763 of record DASXTB010000069.1, on the reverse strand, counting down.
GATGGATAGACCATTTACAGCCTCAACTTTGACCCCAACAGGGGTCTCTTTGTCTGCTGAGTACACTGGATCGCTTCGGAGCACTTGGTTCTCGATGACTGCAGCCTTGACTGCCTGACGCACTTGCGCGCATGCATCGGTCAGATCCTTGTCATAAATCTTGCTGTCATCGAGTTTGTCGCAGAGGTCCACGATGTCTACGAAGAGACCGAAAACAAAGCCTTGAGTGCTCTTACGCGCTTCAAAAATTTGGTGACGCCTTGTCGGATCGGAGCTTAATTGCAGCAGGGCACCGGCCAGCTTCTTTAGTTCTGCCCTGAGAACTTTCATCTTATCTTCGCCAAGGTCGACGACTGAGAGCGTGAATGCCCTGAAACCCGTCCTGGGATCCGTGATGTAGTCGCGATAAGCCTCCCGATAGAGTTCCGGGATCATTGTGCTTGCCTTGCTGGGGTCGTTGGCGTTGGCTGGGTCCTTTAGACGTCGCAGTATGTCCTCATAGGGAAAACTTTGATCGGGCACGTCGTCCTGCGAGGCAACCATAAACTCGACATAATCCCCGAGCTCGCTGGCAAGCTCAGCCATGCTCATCGAGCAGGCATCCAGTCCCAGGATATCGATCTTCTTCGGCTTCTCTTCCGGTTTCTTTGTTGCTAGCTTGGTCTTGCTGAGTGCCCCCCTAAGCTGCGAGGCAGTGAGATATTTTTTTTCAATGCGTTTGCCGGGATTTTTCCTGTCCTCCGCTGCTTCCGTCTCACTTCTC
>DASXTB010000068.1:0-9653 GCA_036505615.1 Acidobacteriota bacterium | reverse complement strand
TGTATGCCAATGACGCACAGCAGTGTATGCGCTTTATCGAGACGCCGATATTTACGCGGGAGCTTGATGCGGTTCTCCCAGACGAAGACTACCGAGCTCTCCAATGGGCTCTGGTCTTTCGACCGCAACAGGGACCGATCATTCCCGGAAGTGGTGGCTTGCGGAAGTTGCGATGGAGCACCAAAGGAGGGTAATGAAAAAGCACGAGTTTGACAAATTGGCTACGAGCGTGAAAGAGGCTGGCAGGATTAAGCGGGACGAACTAAGGGCTGGACGAATCACCGAGCTTGCTCCCGCCAAGATCAAATCAATTCGCCTGAAGTTAAAGAAGTCCCAGTCCGAGTTTGCCATGATGATCGGAGTCAGTGTGGCAACGCTTCAGAATTGGGAACAGGGGCGCCGGACACCGGAAGGACCTGCCCGGGCTCTATTGAAAGTTGCAGCGGAAAAACCAAGGGCTGTCGCAGAAGCTTTAAGAGCATAGTGTTCCCTTTTCATACTTCCAATCACGTTTGCCCGAAGAAGCTAGTCGGGCAAGACAGTTCGATGTGGATATCTACTTCGATCTTGAAGTCGTCAAAATCGATAATAAGCTCGTCTATTACAAGACCAGGACAGTGGGTTGGCATCGGTCCCGTCGTCTCGCTGCCATTGTAAAAGCGGTTTCTGCAATCATGTAATGAAGCAACGTGTTGCCATAAATGTGCCAAATTCGTTGCCAAATGAGATGAAAGAACTTAAGAGCTCTTATCGAGGATTCACCACAGCTGCCGGAAACATAAGTACTTACGTTTTAGTGACTGATTAGGGCGCTCAAGTAAATCAGTCTCATAACCCAAAGGTCGCAGGTTCAAATCCCGCCCCCGCTACCAACTTCAATCCTTAACGGCCAAACGCCGGGGAGTTGGAACCTGCGATCTAGGCGGTGGCAATTTCAATGATCTGTTTGGCTGCGGAAGGGCGGGCCCACTGCACGCAATTTGCAGATAGACGAGACAGCATATCGGGTGCAGTGAGAAGATTTCTCAATTTGTAATCCAACGTCAGGATGTTGTTGCATCGGACCGCACAGCCCCACTCAAGGAGATGATCTGCGTTGCGTTCTTCCTGTCCTGGTATGGGATTAACGATCATCATGGGAAGGCCGCGGGCAAGGGCTTCGGAGGTCGTCAGGCCTCCGGGCTTGCCGATCATCAGATCGGCGGCAGCCATCCACTCATCCATTTCCCTGGTGAAGCCGACCGGAATTAGGCGAAGCTTGCTTTGGCGCCTTTGCAGATGATTCTTCATAGTCTCCAGTTTGGCTTTCAGTTCCTTGCTCTTTCCGCAGATGGCGACAACCTGGAGCGGAGCATCGAGATTTGAGAGTGAAGTAACAATTTTTTCCATTGGTCCCACGCCATATCCCCCGGCGGAGATGAGTAACGTCGTTAGATCAGGATCGAGTTTCTGCTTTGCCCGAATTTCTCTCTTGTCGAGAGGCTTCGAAAAGACGGGATCGATCGGGATCCCAGTCACGTGGATGGCCTCTGGTCGGATGCCGACCCTCTCCAAAAACAGTGCTGTCTCTTCGAGGGCGACAAAATACCAGTCGTAGTGGTGACAGAACCAAAGAGCGTGGGCGTCAAAATCCGTCACTACGATTCCATGCCTGGCGCGTGTTTTCTTTTTGGCGCGCATCCAGGAGACCATCTCGGCTGGCAGGAAGTGCGTGCAAAGAATCAAATCGGGATCGTGTGACCGAATCTCCTTTATCAATGGCTGCGTGTGGACTCGATCCAGGGCGAGGCGAATCTTTTCATTCTTCCATGGGCGATCGGTCCGGTCGTAAAACCAGCCCAGCAGATGCGGCTGCTTTTGCACCATCTCCAAATAGCCCTTCGAGTAAAGCGTCCGAAACATCTTCCGAGTGAAAAGCAAAGCATCCAGATTCCGAATTTGAAGGTTTGCGTCTCGCTCTTGGAATGCCTTCTGCAGTGCCTCGGCAGCCCTGACATGGCCGGCCCCAGCCGACGCGGATAGGATTAGGATCCTTTGCATACGCATCTATGCCTCCACTCCCATTATTTGCTCATTTTCTCATTGGCAGGACGCGAATTCTTTCTTGATATTTTTTGCGCTATTCTTAGCGCTCTCGGAGTGGTATGGGGGTGCCGGATGAATAATCTGGGTACGTAGGGAAACTGTCTCAAAACTATGAACCACGGGGGACACGGGGAACACGGGGTATTTGGTGATTCTTTTGTTCTCAAGATTTGGCGGTATATCAAGTGCCCTTCTTGCGCTCTGTGTTCCCCGTGTCCCAGTGGTTTCGTCGGTTTTGAGACAGCCTCCGAGCCTTTCCTCACTTAACATTCGATCTTTCATCGAATTCGCAACCGCCAGAGGCGGCAGATGGTTGCAGCGATATGTTTTGTAAAATCTTGACGCCGGTGTGGATTCGCGGGTTTGCGGCGGCGGTATCTGCAGCTTTCCTATGCACTGGCGGCGCCTCGGCCCAAGGCCGATTCTTGGGGGAAGTAGAACTTGCCGCCTTCCATAACTCACCTTCAAACTGGGTGGTGGGCTTTGAGCGAGACCGCAACGGCCTCCGACCAATTCCCAAGTCACAGGTGAGGCGCTCCCTTGAGGATCGGCCTGTCGTCGTCCTTCCACCGGAAAGCGACGTTGCCGTCGGAATTGCTGCAGCCAGAGGTCCTTACGATTTTTCACGATTCGAAGAAATTCACCTGTGGGTGAAAGCGGATGCAGGCCTGCGGGTGCAGCCGTTCACACAAAGCTCGGGTTGGTTGTTCCGCGATGGTGGAGACGGGGACACAATAGTTACCAGCGACACCGGCCTTACGCGCTTGCGCATCAGCCAGGAATCCGTCGTCGACCCTTCGATGGTGGAAACGTTCGGCGTTCAGGTACGCGCAGCAAGCCGGGCGCGCGCCGTCCAACTGGAGATCATTGCCGTGACCGCCATTCCACGCCCTCCTTCCGATCCCTTTAAGCCTCTGGCGATCACCGACGTCAACGCGCCGTCAACAGGTGTGCGCTACGAGGTCTACACCTCGGCCTTCAATCTGACGCGCAGTTACGATAACCCGTATGACACCGACGAGATCGATATCCAGGCTCGTTTTGTTCTGCCGTCAGGTAAGGAAGTCGTACTGCCGGCATTCTGGTTTCAAGATTACCAGGTCGTTGCCGGGACGGAACGCTACGAACAGTACGCGCCTGCCGGAGCGCCGCATTGGCGCGTTCGGTTTTTGCCGTCTGAGGAGGGAACGCACTCCTTCCGGCTGATCGCGCGGGACAAAAACGGCACGGAGGAGGCCGGTCCGTTTTCTTTTGTGGTCGCACCGGGACAGGCGCCGGGGCCGGTGCGGCGGCACACGGCCAATCCGCTTCATCTTCAGTTCGCAAGCGGAGGTTTGTACCTTCCACGCGGCCACAACCTCAGCTTCGAAGACGGCAATCCGGATCTGAACGGGACGCGGTACTACAGCCGCCTGCTGGGGTCATTTAGCGCCAGTGGGGAAAACTGGACACGTTTCTGGATGGCAGATTTCAGCCGCACGGCGCTGGAATGGGGACGCAGTCATTTTTCCGGCTTCTACCAGGGCGTGGGAACGTACTCCCAGCGAGCCGCATGGAGGGTGGACCAGTTTCTGTCAATTGCCGAAAATCACGGGGTCTACGTGCAACTGGTGTTGAACGACCACGGCCAGTTCAGCACCTTTGTCAACGCGCGCTGGAACATGGGCAACCCTTACGCTTCGATGGAAGGAGGCCCGGTCCCCCAGTCCGACCCGGAACTGTTCTTTTCTGATCGCGCGGCGCGCGATCTGTTTCGCCGCCGTCTTCGATATATCATCGCGCGTTGGTCGGCCCGGCCGAATCTGCTCGCATGGGAGTTGTGGAATGAAGTGCAGTTTGCCGGGACTCCATCTCAAAATTTCCGCAGCGATGCTGCCACACGCTCATCCATCGTTGACTGGCACCGGGAAATGTCTGAATACCTCAAAGCGCAGGATCCCTTCGGACATCTCGTGACTACCAGCTCGGACGATCCAGGCTCAACAGGATTTGGCGCCATCTGGAAAATGCCAAGCATCGACCTGGTGCAAAGCCATCACTACGGCCAGCCGCCTGATTTGCGCGATGCTCGGGTCCGCGAATATGTCGCTGCCGCGCAGCAGGCCTACGGCAAACCGGTCCTGATCGCGGAAACGGCCCTGAAGGCGAACTCTCAACCGGAATGCAACTTTGATCCCGAGGGCTTCCTCACCAACGATCAGGTTCCTGCATCGGAGCGGACCGCGGCCAACCGGGAGCATTTGAGAGCCGGGACGGTGCTGCGCAACGCGATCTGGTCGGCTGCTTTAAGCCAAAGCGGCGCGATGAACTGGTGGTGGGGTTGTTATATGGCAGAAGATTCGCGCAGAAACCGTCGCGCTCCCGATTTTCCATTGAATGCCCGGCTGTTTCCCGCGCTCTTTTCTTTCTGGGCTGGAGAAGATGTCGCGACCGGCACGCTGCGGAATGCCGCCGTCAAAACGCAGGGACAGATCCTCGCGTACGGACTGCAGGAGCATGCGCGCGCCTTTCTTTGGGTTCGAGACGCCCGTGATGCTTATGGGACCGGTTGGAGCGCGGCAACTACAGAAGGAAGAAATACAGAAAATACCTCCGTGGAATTTTCTGATCTGAGCACTGGGCAGCATCTCGTTTCTTTTCACAGCAGCTCTGGCAATGGAGAGCTGCTTTCCGAACTTGAGGTGGATGCGCCGGACGGCCGGCTCAGTCTTGCGCTTCCCCGATTTCAGGGAGATCTGGCCGTCAAAATCAGTGATGGAAGCGAAAGAGGATGGGGCATTCTCCCCAGGTCGGCCAGAGTCTGGATCGCAGATGGCGACGCCAACAACGTCCGCGTAAACTATGCGCTTCTTCGTCCGGCGACCAGCAATGCTCCTGCGCTGGCGGGAGCCGTGCTCGCACTTTCCAACGGGGAAACACTCACGTCCGAGCTTGCCGTTCCTGCCGTGGCCGCCACGCGCAGGTTGTGGACGCTGGCCGAGATTGGCGCTCCCTCGCAAATCGGGCTGGCGCTGGTCAATCCCGGCGTGCAGAGCGCCGCGGTTCTGCTGCAGCTTTTTGACTCGGAAGGACACTCGCTGGCCAGCCGGTCATTTGCCATGACGGCCGGCCAGCAAATGGCGCGTTTTCTGTCGGAGTGGTTTACCGAAATGGCGCCGCCGTTTCGAGGCACGCTGCAAGTTACAAGCGACATCCCTTTAGCGATGCTTACGCTTCGCGGCACTTCCAACGCGCGCGGCGACTTCATCATGACCAGCCTTCCCTCTCACACGGAAGAAAGCGCTGCTCTCTTCGAATCGGCGGTTCTGCCTCAGGTTGCAGACGGCGGCGGATATCAGACGGAATGGTTGTTGTTGAACCCCTATGACCAACCCGTTGTAGGAAAGCTCCGCTTTCTCGGAAGCGACGGCGTCCCGTGGCTGCTAAGCATTGGCGGAACAAGCACCGACGAACTCGGATATCAGATTCCCAGTCACGGGATGATTCGCTGGATAACGGATGGATCACAGGCGATCAGTCGGGCCGGTTATGCACGCTTGGAACCTGCCGCCGGCTCGCCCATCCCGGCAGGCGGTGCGGTGATTCGCTACTCTCTCGGCGGACTGCGCAGCGAAACCGGAGTGCCGCTCCTTGTTCCGTCCGCCACGGCGGACTCCTATTGGGAAGTCGGCGAGGGTCTAAGCACGGGAATTGCGGTGGTCAATGTTACCGAATGGCAGCAACAGGTCCGCTTTGAGCTTTTCCTGCGCGATGGAGCCGAACAGGTACGGACAGCGCTGCTGGACATTCCTGCAGGAGGACAAATTTCGCGCCATGTTACCGAACTCTTTGCCGGCCTGCCGGCAGCCGCTCGAGGCTATCTCCGTTTCACTTCGGATGCGGGCAGTGCATCTCTGCCCTCGAACGCACGCGTTGCATTTCTCCCTCTGCGGGTTCGCACAACGTCGCGAGGAGACACCCTGATCAGCAACCTGCTGCTTAGCAGCGTTTCTGGCGTCACAAGCGGCGGCGGAGTAGCAGACGGGAGCGATCGCATTTTCGCCCAAGTTGTCACCGGCGCCGGCTTTCAAACACAATTCATCATCGCAAACCCCGGAGCTCTCGCCTCGGAAGGAAGGCTGATCTTGAGGGATAATTCAGGCAAGCCGTCCCGCCTGTTATTTCGCCGCCCGTAGCAAGCTGATTGCTAAAACGATATTTTCTTGGTGAGTGCGTTTTTCGAGCACTTCAGGACGCGGGCAAATTCGGGAAGAAACAGTAAGGAGGCAATTCGCCGCGAAGTTTCAGTTGTCTGCTCTCCCTCAGCTGTTCGCCCAATGCGGCTCCCCCCGAGGAGGAAAAGCGCACTCGGCCGGAACGATTTGCTTTCTTTGCGCGGATTTACGTCAACAAAGCGTGACAGGCATTAGCAGTGTTTTTAGCAGTGTTTCTTTCTTACCGTCGTTGATGATGTTTTTGACATCAATCTAACGTTGTCCGCAACCGACTTACCTCCGGAATTCCGCTGGCAGCCACCAGGTGCCATGCGGCATTTGATTGTTTCTCGTTGCGATCGCGACGAGCGCCACAAAACAACAAACGGGTTGGAAATAGGTGACGCTGTGGGATTCCAGGGAGGCACTCCATCGTTCGAGAACAGTTGGAATAGCATGGCAGCGTTTCTGCTTGGAACGCCCTCTTCCACCGCGAAGAGCAGCCAGTTCATCAAAATGGACAGCATGGAGAACACATGGGCTCTCTACGTCCGCGACCGCTGGCGCGTGGATCCAAAGCTGACAGCTGCTGCGCCCGATTCTTTTTCCGTTTTGGTGTTCACCAGCGAGGCGCTGTCAGTTCAATTCGGCAAATCGGTCCCGATATGGATAGTGGCTCATCGGCCCTCAGGAACGCTGGCACCTGATCATTGGTTATCCAGGCATGAGAGTCCGGCGGCAACTTCCCGAGCAGTTTCGCGAGAATTTTGAGCCAGATTCCGAGCTGGGGCTTGAACAGATAGTGTGTTGTATTCTTGGTGCCCTCACCGATCTTAACTTTCTCCTCATTCGCCGGGATCATCTGCAGCTGGATGAGACGGGGTGTGGGCTCAAAAACCACCAAATGCACGGTCTCACCTCTACCCTTGGGTAGGTTCTTTACCACAGTGATCACCATACCGTTATAGACATCCGAGGGCAGATCGAGTCTGCCATCGAGCGCCTTCTCCTTCCCGTCCTTGTGGGCTTTGGTTTTCACTCGGTACCTCCCGGAGCGTTCCATCGAGATCTCCGTGTCGTCAGCGAATGCGGGCCCATGCTGCACCAGCCGGTAATTCTGCATCGTGAACACGCGCTCCTGGGTGTACGTCACGGTCTCATCGTATATCGACCCGTCCTTGAAGCGGAACAGCATGCGGCTCTGCATTTCTCCGCCCTTCTTGACCTGAAGGAGATCGCCAGAAGCAATGACTGAGCCGTTAGGGGCCCTCAAAGCGAGAAAACCATGAATCGTACCTTCGACGTAGCGTACCGATATGGGAGCCGCGCCAAGGGGGCGCAGAAAAAGCATTACCAGAACTATTACAATCGGTTTGCCACCAAAGATGTTCGGGTTTACGTTAATCCGTTCAGGCAGCCTTGTTTCGTTCATGTCGGCCTCGCAAACCATCGGAACAGGCAGGGTAGCGCCGAAACCATTGCTCATGATTTTTCGAGGCTCATCAAAATCCACACAAACGCCGGTCACCACTTTGCAGAATGTCCTTTTGATGCCCCCTCGTTTCCAATATCTGCTGAGCAATAACTCCTTACCATTCAGTGGACTTGGCAGTTAGGCGGAGGTCAATCCCGTAGGCGTTCCTAGGGTTTGACCGGTCGGGGATTAATCAGTGGCGCTCAAGTGGGAGGGCGTGGAACTGGGAATTTTGTCAGCGCTATTTAACACCGACAGGAGCGTATTCGCGCCGACTTTGGTTCTTGTATGAAGGGCGGCGATGTGCGTCTCACAATTGCATACTGAGGCGGCGATGGGCGGCGATGTGTGGGCGGCGATGTGCGTCTCACTATTGCATACTGAATTAGGTAGACGGAACATGGTTTTAGCAAATCTGATCGGCCGTTTGGAGTCAGGTTTTACGGGCTGGGTATTCGAGCTGTTTGGCCGCCTTCGGCGACTCCAGCTTACACACTCGGTGAGCTTTTAAGGGTTTTCAGGGGATGGAATTGTAACTTGCAGTAGGCAAGCGTCCTGGTCAGCAGCGTGGGCACAATTCACAAGGTAGAGAGCGACACGTCTGGTATCAAAAGGTGCTGCGCTTTGCAGTTGATTCGGTGATGCGGGATTAATCCGGACTTTCGCGTACCGGTAGAAGTGGGCCGACTCGGTCGGCAAGTTCCATCCAAGCGTGCTGCGCTTGCAGCCAACCATCGACCACGGGTTTGCAAAGCAGATGCAGGAAGGTTTTCAGGCCCCAGACTTTTCCTTGGCGCTGCAGCCGCAGCACGTTTTTAACAAAGGCGGGAAGGCGGTAAGGTCCGCCCAGTTGTTGTTGTAACGCTCTCACAAAGTTTTTTGAGCCGACCATGCCCGGTGTGGCCAGATCAGCATCATATTGAAGCTTTCCCGAGCGGTACTGCTCGGCAAAGTGATCTCGATACCAGGCTTCTCGGATCTTGCGTTCCGTCCAGCGACGTCGCAAGGGCAGTGGAACGACCAGCACCTTTCGTCTCTGTAGTCCGGCATAATGGCGATAGCTGGACCATCGGTAATCTTGTACGTCTGCCACCAAGCCTGCGCGCAGCGGGTTGGCATGCAGGTAATCGATCAGGCGCACCAGATTAGCTGCCGTCGGTTCCCAGACAGTGTGCTTGAAAGGCCCTTGCCAGAGTGTTCCTGAGGTCTGATGCAGGCGGTTGTAACGGGTAGAGACCTGCCATTCAAATTCCTGCATCAGCTGGCTAATGGAGACATCTTGGATGGTGGTCACCACCAGGTGAAAATGGTTGCCCATAAAGACAAAGGCATGAAGCTGCACGGGCATGTGCGTGCACAGCTCGGAGAGCACCTGCAACATCATCTCCTTTTCGGCCTCGCCAAAGAGCAGCTGCCGGTGTGGGGTCCTGTTCCAGACATGGTAAGTGTAGTTGTTGCCGATGGGCCGGCGTTGGTGAATGCGGACCTTTCTTCGTCCCGGGTCGCTGCTGTCCAGGCCATATTGATGGACTAGCCAGGCGGCAAAGCCGTGGCGGGATTTCCAGTTTGCTGGATCAAAGGCCCGGCAGCGCAAGGAGCGATGGGGGATGTTGAGTTTTTTTAAACGCTTGAGCAGTAGTTTTTTGGATTGGGTTTTAACCAGAAGATCCAGATTTCGGCCAAAGGGAGCTACGTCGCACAGCACAAAGTCGGGGGCCTGGTAAAGGTTGCGCTCATGGAGCTTGAAGCAAGCGATCACTTTCTCGAAGACAAAATCGCCGTCCGCAGACTGAGGCAACCGGCGCAGCCGTACTCGGTAACTGCGCAGTTTTGGTGGAATCTTCTTGGCGCCAGGATCGGCTTGCATACCCCACTAAACTGGCCTGGGGCGAAATTTGCGA
>DASXTB010000067.1:0-6954 GCA_036505615.1 Acidobacteriota bacterium | reverse complement strand
ATCGCCGAGATCCGTCGGCTGCAAGGCGATGGACTGAGGTACGCGCGAGGCTTGAGCGGCGAAGGTGAAGGCTCGACTTACGCTCGAAGCCGAAAAAGATTTGGACGCTGCCATCGTTTGGTATGACCTGAAGGCGCGAGGATTGGGTGACGAGTTTCTCCGCTGCATTGACGCCTGCATCGCATCCCTTGAGAGATACCCTGAGACACATCCAATAGTTCATGAGGAGACGCGACGCGCTCTGGTGCGACGCTTTCCCTACGCGATCTTCTACGAGATAGAGAAACGAGAAATTATTATTTACGGGATTTATCACTGCGCCCGCGATCCCAAGAGCTGGCGGAGGAAAAGGAACGCCTAACCATCGGCATGCAGCCGATGCGCCACCGTGATTCCTTTGGATTGAACCATTTCCTGGCGCGCGGCTGATGCCGGCGTTAGGCGGCAGGACATCAGTTGAAACAAGCCATGCGATCGCTCCTCAAGTTTTTCACGCTTACGTACATTGTGAGCTGGATTCTTTGGATCGCGGCGGCAGCCATCTTGCGTGTGGCAACTCCGCAGCCTTCCGGGTTCCTGGCACTCAGCGGCTTGCTCTACCTCCTCGGGGTTTTCGCTCCATCTCTGGTTGCCCTCGCGCTCACCGCCCGAGCGAACGGACGCGCGGGAACGCTGGCGTTACTCCGCCGGACAGTCAAGTGGTCCGTGGGTGCGCGATGGTATGTGTTTGCGGTCGTCTACATGGCGGCGGTCAAACTTGGCGTAGCCCTCGTCTATCGCATCGTGACTGGCGCATGGCCGGCGTTTAGTCAGGAACCCCTGTACCTCATGGCGATCGCGATCGTTTTCTCGACGCCGGTGCAGGCCGGGGAAGAAATCGGATGGCGCGGATATGCGCTGCCACGTCTGTCAGCGCGCCTCGGCCTTTCCAGCGCCAGCATAGTCTTAGGGGTAATTTGGGCGTGCTGGCACTTGCCGTTCTTCTTTATTTCGGGCACCGATAAATCAGGCCAGTCGTTCCCCGTCTACCTGCTGAGTGTGACCGCGCTCTCTGTTGCAATGGCATGGATCTACTGGCGAACAAACGGAAGCCTGCTGTTAACGATGCTGATGCACGCCGCCGTCAACAACACCAAGGATATCGTGCCATCGGCTGTGTCGGCCGCCACGAATTCCTTTTCCCTCAATTCGTCGCGTGTAGCGTGGCTCAGTGTCATAATCTTGTGGATTTGCGCCGCATACTTCACGGTGCGAATGCGCGGGGTGAAACTGCAGGACGGCTGGCAAGCAGCGACCGATATGCCCGCGATTGCATCGGCTGGGTCCGTCTAGTCGCGCGATGGTCACGGCCGCCGAACAACGGCATGCACCCGACGCCCCGCTACGGAGTCTCTCATGTACGTCGAATTGGGGGCGCGGGTGATGCTGGGCGTTCGGCAGACTCGACAAGCCAAATGATAGGCAATCTGTGATTAGGATCCATGAAGAGAGGCGTGAGTTGCGGAAAGCGACTGCACCATGAGCCGCCTGCTGTGACAACGAAGCTCGGATGGCGGTGCCCCATATCGGGATTCCACACACGCAGCCGGACGCCATCCTGATGCAGATGCTCTTTGGAGCGCAAATGCAAAGGAGCGTCTGCCTCGTTGCGAGACTCGGTATCCCCGACCGGCTCGCGGAGAGAACACAGACTGCCGAAGAACTCGCTGCCAAGAGCGGGATGCACGCTCCGTCCTTGTACCGATTACTCCGCACGCTGACGAGCATCGGCGTCTTCGCGCAGGACACTGATAAGAAGTTTGAATTGACGCCTATTTTGTTGAAAGCGCAATCCTGACCGGCAAAGATAGTAGAGCGGCAGAAGGAGACAGAAATCGGAGACTCCATGCGGGTGGCTGCACTGTATGACATCCATGCCAACCTCCCCGCATTGGAGGCTGTCCTCAAAGACATTCGTTTAGCCGAGGTCGACTACGTCGTGGTCGGTGGGGATGTGTTGCCCGGCCCGATGCCAGGTGAGACCCTCGCATGTTTGTGTGACCTCGATTTGCCAGTTAAATTCATCCACGGCAATGGAGAGCGCGTTGTGCTTGCGCAAATGGCCGGCAAGGATATCAGCGAGGTTCCAGAACGGCACCGGGAGGTGATACGCTGGACAACAGAACAGCTTCGTCCTGGACACGCGGCGTTGTTGGCCAGTTGGCCGGCAACGTGTAAAGTCGAGATCCGCGGGTTGGGTGAGGTGCTGTTCTGCCACGCGACGCCTCGGAACGACAGTGAGATCTTTACCCGTCTCACACCTGAAGACCGGCTTGCCCCAGCCTTTGCTGGGGTCAGTGTGCCGCTGGTCATCTGCGGTCACACCCACATGCAGTTTGACCGAAGGATCGGACGCGTGCGAGTGGTAAACGCGGGGAGTGTGGGAATGCCATTTTCGCAACCACAAGGGGCGTATTGGCTGCTCATCGGACCAGAAATCCGGCTGCGGCGTACCGCTTACGATTTCACGAACGCGGCTGAACGGATTCGAAACACGGATTATCCCCAGGCTGAAGAGTTTTCGGTGCGCTACGTCCTCCACCCCCCAACAGAGACTGAAACACTTGAATTATTCGCCCCGGCCGAATTGAGATGACCCGTAAACCAACCCTTTCCCCGCATGACTCTCCTGAATTACAATTAAAGGTTTGATTATCGGCCCGGATAATCATCCTATGATTGATCGGATTTCTATTCGCGGAGCGCGCCAGCACAACCTGAAGAATATCGACCTGGAAATCCCCCGAGAGCAGCTCACGGTGGTCACCGGCCTGAGCGGTTCCGGAAAATCCAGCCTGGCATTCGACACCATTTACGCCGAGGGACAACGGCGTTACATCGAATCGCTCTCCACCTATGCCCGGCAGTTCCTGGAACAAATGGAGAAGCCCGATGTGGACTCGGTCGAAGGCTTGTCCCCAGCCATCTCCATCGAGCAGAAAACCACCACGCGCAGCCCCCGCTCCACTGTCGGCACCGTCACGGAGATTTATGACTACCTGCGCCTCCTGTACTCCTCCATCGGCGTACCGCACTGCCCCAACTGCGGCAAGAAGATCACGCGCCAGTCCACAGAGCAGATCGTGGATAACATCCTGAGCCTTCCCCCAAATTCCCGCGTCGTGATCTATGCGCCGGTGGTCCGGGCGCGAAAAGGCGAGTTCAAGAAACAACTGGAGCGCTATGTAAAGTCCGGCTACTTGAAGGCACGCGTTGATGGCACACTCCGAAATCTCGAGGACGACATACGGCTGGACAAGAGAAAGAATCATACCATCGAGGTAGTCGTCGACCGGCTGATGGTCAACCAGGAAGTTCGGAGACGACTGGAAGCCTCCGTCCAGAGCGCCATTCGTCTGGCTGAAGGCCTGGTGTTGATTTCGGTGGTTGACGGCGAAGAGATCCTTTACTCGGAAAAGATGGCCTGCGTCGACTGCCGGATCTCGGTCCCCACACTGGAACCCCGTTCCTTTTCTTTTAACAGCAAGTTCGGCGCCTGCCCGGCGTGCGACGGACTGGGCCGCCAGTTGTCATTGTCGGCGGAACAGGTCTTCCCTAATCCGGACGAACCGATTGAATCAATTACAGTCTCAGTGGACGATCGCGATGCAGTCTATTTCTTGCGCGAGTCTCTGAACGCCATCGCTAGAAAATACAAGATAGCTTTGTCGACGCCTCTTCGCGCGCTCTCGTCAAAAGTAGTAAAGGAGTTCCTGGAAGGCTCGTCCGAGCCGCTCACTTACTTCTACGGGGATTACCGCTACAAGTCCGACTTTCCTGGGGCTTCCCGATGGCTGGCCGATAGATTCCGAAACGAGGTCTCGGAGAAAAAAGTGCAGGAGCTGGAAAGGCTGTTTAAGTGGACCAATTGCCCGGCTTGCGGCGGCTCACGACTCAAGAAGGAGAGCTTGTCCGTCAAGGTGAACGACCATTCGATCCGCTACTACGTATCACTCCCCATTGCGCGCGCATTGGAAGCATTCCAGGAGATTCGTCTCGGCCCCCGGGAGGAGCAGATCGCCGGTTCCATTCTCAAAGAGATCAAAGACCGCCTCCAATTTCTCCTGAACGTGGGGCTCTCCTACTTGGCGCTGGACCGGCCCGCGTCTTCGCTCTCGGGCGGCGAGGGGCAGCGCATCCGCTTGGCCACTCAAATCGGTTCGAAGATGAGGGGGGTCCTCTACGTATTGGATGAGCCCTCCATAGGCCTCCATCCGCGCGACAATTCCCGTCTCATCGAAACCCTACGGGAACTGCAGGGTCTGGGAAACACCATTATCGTTGTCGAGCATGATGAGGAAACTATTAGGAGCGCCGACTACATCGTGGACCTCGGCCCCGGCGCGGGATCGAGAGGAGGAGAGATTGTAGTGGCTGGGGGGTTGCAAGAAATCCTTTCCAGCCAACAGTCGCTCACCGCGAAATATTTGTCTGGCCATTTGGACGTGACACCGCCTCGCACTCCCAACAACGGTAACGGCCATAAGCTGATCCTAAAAGGCGTACGCCACCACAATCTGAAAAATCTTGAAGTCCGTCTTCCCCTCTCCTGTTTCATTGCCGTGACAGGGGTCTCCGGATCCGGGAAATCATCGCTGGTTGATGAAGTACTTTATCGTGCTCTCTCCAGAAAGCTGTATCGCGCCTCTGCAGAGCCGGGTGAATACGACGGCATCGAAGGCCTGGAATACATCGACAAAGTAATAGAGATCGACCAGTCCCCATTGGGCCGCACACCCCGGAGCAATCCCGCCACATACACAGGCCTATTC
The DNA here is from genome assembly GCA_036505615.1 of Acidobacteriota bacterium. Classification (GTDB taxonomy): domain Bacteria; phylum Acidobacteriota; class UBA6911; order JACQSX01; family JACQSX01; genus DASXTB01. The sequence goes on along the minus strand of DASXTB010000067.1, from coordinate 2,143 downwards.
ACTTCAATCCGCGAACTCTTCGCCATGCTGCCTGAATCCAGGCTGCGCGGTTACAGACCGGGCCGCTTCAGTTTTAACGTGAAGGGAGGGCGGTGCGAAACCTGCCAGGGCGATGGACTGATAAAGATCGAGATGAATTTTTTGCCGGATGTCTATGTTACCTGTGACGCATGCGGCGGGATGCGGTACAACCGGGAGACACTATCGATTAAGTACAAAGGATATTCGATCTCGGAAATTCTGGGCCTTGATGTTGAGGATGCGCTTCCCGTGCTGGAGAACATTCCCGCGATCCGGCAGCGCCTGCGGACGCTGGTGGATGTTGGACTCGGATATTTGAAACTGGGGCAGTCGGCGACAACCCTTTCAGGAGGAGAAGCGCAGCGGGTGAAACTGGCCAGAGAATTGAGCCGCCGTGCTACCGGCCAGACCTTATATATTCTGGATGAGCCCACCACCGGCTTGCATTTTGACGATATTAAGAAACTCCTTGACATACTCCATAGCTTGGTAAATCTTGGCAACACCGTCATTATCATCGAGCATAATTTGGATGTGATCCGGGCCGCCGACTGGATTATTGATCTCGGTCCTGAGGGCGGAGATCAAGGCGGATACATCGTCGTAGAAGGGCCGCCGAAAAAAGTTGTTGCTTGTTCCCGCTCCTACACCGGCGCAGCTCTGCGAAAGGCCCAGGAAACAATTGAGAGTCGCAGGTCGCAGGTCGCAGGTCGCAAGTCGCAGGTCGGGACCGTTCGACTCTGAATTCTAGACATGGGACATTCGGCTTGCGACTTTCGACTCGCTCCCTATGACCTGCAACTTGCGACCTGCGACCCGCGATCGGCGATCTATCCATCATGACTAAATTTGCTCCTTTTGATTTCGGCTGCGCCAAGACGTATCCGCTGCAAAATCGCAAAAGCAAGGTGAGCGTCCAGGATTTTGCTTCCTTTCCTGTGGGAGACAGTTTCGCTGATTTTCTGCGGACCATCCCAAGCATTTTGGCGGGAACAGAATTGCGCCAGGCCGCCGGTTCCATCGCAAGCGCCGTTCGCGAGCAAAAGCCGATAATCTGGGGGCTGGGAGGACACGTGATCAAAGTGGGACTTGCTCCGCTGTTGATCGACCTGATGAAACGAGATGCTGTGTCGCTAATCGCGATGAACGGAAGCGCTATGATCCACGATTTGGAGATCGCGCTGGCTGGAGCGACCTCCGAGGATGTCCCGGAACAACTGGAGCAAGGAGATTTCGGAATGGCCGAGGAGACCGGGGTCCATTTCAATCGCGCCGCTCGAAAGGCGGGCGCGGAAAATATCGGACTGGGCCATGCGCTCTCTCGTGAATTGGCAAATCTGAAGACACCATACGCCGATCGAAGCCTGCTGGTGCAGTGCCACAACCAAGAGGTACCGATCACCGGACACGTGGCTATAGGCGCAGACATTACGCACATCCATCCCTCTGCCGACGGCGAATCTTTAGGAAAGGCAACATTCTTTGACTTCAAGGTATTCACGTCAGCGGTGAAGGCACTTCACGGCGGCGGCGTCTACGTAAACCTGGGATCGGCGGTTATCTTGCCCGAAGTTTTCCTGAAGGCCGTTTCAATCGTTCGCAACTGCGGCCACATCCTGCAACACTTTACCACCATCAACATGGACTTCATCCAGCATTACCGCCCAACCCAGAACGTAGTGCGCCGACCGGTCATGCAGGGAGGGAGGGGCATCGCCCTTACGGGACACCACGAGCTGATGTTGCCCCTGCTGGCCGCTGTTGTTCGTCAGCAATTGGGATAAGAAGGTTTGCCTGCAGGTCAGCTCTAAGTCAGCAGGTCGGCAAGTCCGCAGGTCGCCTCGAGGTCATCAAATCCGCGGGTTCGCATTTCTTTCACTATGAAAATGGGCGCCGACACAGGCCCGAAGGGCCGGTATTAGGTAGACCCGCCCGTCAGCCGGATTATTGACAAATTTTTTCCAGGGAAAATGTGACGCAGTTTTCGTCCCGTAGGGATAGCCTGATAATAGCCCAGCAGTTTACTGCTGGGAATGGACTTTGGACATTTTGGAAGACAACCACACACCGTTTGGATAGCAGTCCTGTAGGGACGACTGAATCAACCGTCCCTACGGGACTC